>NZ_FYBV01000001.1:0-550015 GCF_900186175.1 Listeria sp. ILCC796 | reverse complement strand
TAAGTATCAGTTAAGTGATAACAAAGCGGCGGCGGTTCTCGCACTGGACAAACAGGCGGATAAAGTGGTGGCCAATTTAGGCACATTGATCGCCCAACTAAAACGCGGGAGCATCGACGTATAGAAGTAGCGAAGTAGAACAAGAGGAATGCCAAGCAAAAAAACAGGCTATTTTGATATTTAATCAGTAGCCTGTTTTTTTAGACAAAAGGATGATGGTGAATTTTAAATGTAAAACATATACCCATCTTGCGGTTCATCTTTATTTTCGTTGGCAAGTAAATCGGCCAAAGTGGTGTTATCTAAAACATTTCGAACAGCATCGCGCATAATCGTCCAAAGTTCGCGTTGTGCAGCTTCTTCGTCTTCCATACTTTCCACTAAAACAATCGGCCCTTCAAGCGTACGAATCACATCTCCAGCAGTAATTTCGCTAGGCTCTGCGTTTAAAATATAGCCGCCGTGTGCGCCGCGAATGCTTTTGACAATGCCGGCATTTCGAAGTGGGCCGACTAATTGCTCTAAATAATGTTCTGATAGATTTTTCTTCTCCGCAATGCTGCGTAGTGATGTTGGTCCTGTACCCATTTGACGTGCAAGTTCAAGGGCGATTGTCAAACCATAGCGCCCCTTCGTTGTAATTTTCATGCTTAAACCTCCACTATTCCGCTAGACTTTATATAGATTCATTATAGCGGAAGTTCCGACAGCACGCAACGAAGTCACTACATATGGTATAATGTAAACAGAACTCAAGGAGGAAGAGAGTATATGGCGATTCAACCTTTAGCATACCGAATGCGACCGCGAAATTTAGACGAAATCGTAGGACAAAGTCATTTGGTAGGAAAAGATAAAATTATATATCGAATGGTTAAAGCGAAGCAGCTGTCGTCGATGATTTTATACGGGCCGCCGGGCATTGGCAAGACGTCTATTGCAAGCGCGATAGCAGGAAGCACGAAATATGCTTTTCGGACGCTAAACGCGGTGACGAATAATAAAAAAGACATGGAAGTTGTGGCAGCAGAAGCGAAAATGAGCGGTACCGTGATTTTACTCCTAGATGAAGTGCATCGTTTGGATAAAGCGAAACAAGATTTTCTCTTGCCGCATTTAGAGAGTGGCGCAATCATTTTGGTTGGGGCGACAACGAGCAATCCATATATCGCCATCAACCCCGCCATTCGAAGTAGAACGCAAATTTTTGAACTAAAGCCGCTTTCAGTAGCCGATATTGAAAAGACAATAGATAGGGCATTGACTGATGCGGAACGTGGTCTTGGAAATTATGACGTTGAACTTGCGGCGGATGCGAAGACGCATTTTGCGACAGCAAGTGGTGGAGATGTTAGGAGCGCGTTAAATGCGCTTGAACTTGCCGTCGTCTCATCAGAACCGAATGATGCAGGAAAAATTTATGTGACGCTTGAGATTGCAGAAGAGTGTTTACAAAGAAAAAGTTTAGCCCATGATAAAGATGGTGATGCGCATTATGATGTGCTTAGTGCGTTTCAAAAGTCGGTGCGCGGAAGCGATGTGAATGCGGCACTTCATTACATGGGGCGTTTAATTGAAGCGGGAGATTTGGTGAGCATTTCAAGACGACTTCTTGTGATGGCCTATGAAGATGTGGGGTTGGCGAATCCAGCTGCTTGTGCGAGGACGCTCGCGGCGATTCAAACGGCTGAAAAGGTTGGTTTTCCAGAAGCGCGTATTCCACTTGCGAATGCAGTTATTGAGCTATGTTTATCACCTAAATCAAATTCAGCTATTACGGCGATTGATGCGGCGCTTTCAGATATTCGAAAAGGCGTGAGCGGTGAGGTGCCTGATCATTTGCGTGATGGACATTATTCAGGTGCTATGAAACTTGGTCGCGCGATTGATTATAAGTATCCGCATAATTATGAGAATGCTTGGGTGGATCAACAATATTTGCCGAATGCACTTAAAAATAAACAGTATTATGAGCCAAAGAAAAATTCAAAATTTGAACAGGCTTTTGCGGCCGTTTATGACAATATTAATGCGAATAAAAAAAGTGGTAAAAATAAAAACTAAAGCCGCTAAAATTGAAAATTTACTTGGAATATGCTATTCTAAGGATAATAAAAGAAACCCTAATGTATTCGTTACAGTGCCATATATTTTTGAACCGAACAATTATGATTACCTTGGGAGCTCGGTGTTCAGACGCGGCGCAAATGCCTTCACACGAGGACTTGCAAACCGCCTGACAGAGCACCCACCTGTTTTTAAGCAGGTTCAAAGGGAGGGACTCCAAACGGTACGATTGGGGTTTCTTTTTGCTTTTTAGACACTAACTATTTGTAAGGAAGTCAGGTTGCTTTCGCTAGAAATAGTTGTTACAATAGGAATCGATTAAAGGCGTTATGCCGAAAAAAGGAAGAGATACGCTATGGAAAATAAAATTTATCTAGACCATGCGGCAACGAGCCCGGTTCACCCTGAAGTCGTTCAGGCGATGCTCGGTGTTTTGACAAATGATTACGGGAATCCGTCGAGTGTTCACTATGCGGGGCGTTCTGCACGCAAAACGCTTGATGAGTCGCGCGCGAAAATTGCGAATCAAATTGGTGCGAGTGAGCGAGAAATCATTTTTACGAGTGGTGGAACGGAAAGCGATAATACGGCTGTCATTGGAACGGCGCTTGCTTCAAAAGAGCGGGGCAAACATATTATTACGTCGCAAATTGAACACCATGCGGTCTTAAAATCATGCGTTTATCTCGAAAGTCTTGGTTTTTCGGTGACCTATTTACCGGTGGGGGAAGATGGTCTTGTGCGCGTAGCTGATGTTCAGGCGGCGCTGCGTGAGGATACAATTTTAGTGACGATTATGTATGGCAATAATGAAATGGGTGCCATTCAGCCGATTGCGGAAATTGCGGAACTGCTTAAAGAGCATCAGGCGGTGTTTCATACGGACGCGGTTCAGGCGTTTGGGCTTGTTCCAATTGATGTGAGTGCCCTTGGCGTGGATTTACTCTCGGCTTCTGCACATAAAATTAACGGGCCACGCGGTGTCGGCTTCCTCTACGTCAAACAAGGTACAGTGGTTGAATTTCCATTTCACGGGGGCGAACAGGAACGCGCGCGCCGTTCTGGGACGGAGAATTTGGCTGGCATTGCGGGCTTTGCGAAGGCAAGCGAATTAATGGCGGCAAACCGGACGGAAAAAGTAGAAGAATACGAGGAATTCAAGTCGACTATGGTTGAAATTTTCTCCCAAAATGAACTGGCTTTTGAAGTGAATGGTTCAGCGGGAACAAGTTTACCGCATATTTTAAGCGTGCGTTTTCACGGTGTGCAGGTGGAGCAGCTCTTGATGAACCTTGATATGGCAGGTGTTGCGGTGTCGAGTGGTTCAGCTTGTACGGCGGGAACAGTGGACCCGTCACATGTGCTCGTTGCGATTTTTGGCGAGAATCATCCAGGTGTAACGGAGACGATACGAATCAGTTTTGGCCTTGGGAACACATATGAAGAAGTGGTGCTTGCAGCGAGCAAGATAACAGATGTTGTAAACCGCTTAGCTAAACGGAAGGAGCAAAAGGCGTGACGAAAAAAGAAAACAAAGATATACGTGTTGTGGTGGGGATGTCAGGCGGTGTTGACTCCTCGGTAACAGCGTATTTGCTGAAAAAACAAGGATATGACGTCATTGGTATTTTTATGAAAAACTGGGATGATACGGATGAATTTGGTGTCTGCACGGCAACGGAAGATTTTGAAGATGTCATTCGCGTCGCGAATCAAATTGGTATCCCGTATTACGCGGTTAATTTTGAGAAGGAATATTGGGATAAGGTGTTTACGTATTTCTTAGAGGAATACAAGCTCGGTAGAACACCAAACCCGGATGTGATGTGCAACAAGGAAATCAAATTCAAGGCGTTTTTAGAACATGCGGAAAGTCTTGGTGCGGATTTTGTGGCGACGGGACATTACGCGCGGATTAGTCGCGAGGACGGCGAAGTGAAGTTGCTGCGCGGTGTGGATAATAATAAAGATCAAACTTACTTTTTGAACCAATTATCACAAGAACAGTTGTCACATGTGATGTTTCCGCTTGGTGAAATGGAGAAAAGCGAAGTACGTGAAATTGCGCAAAAAGCAGGTCTTGCGACGGCGAATAAAAAGGATTCCACGGGGATTTGTTTTATTGGTGAACGTAATTTCAAGCAGTTTTTGAGCGAGTATTTGCCTGCAAAGCCGGGTGAGATGAAGACGCTCGCTGGGAAAAAGATGGGAAAACATGATGGCTTGATGTATTATACGATTGGTCAGCGTCACGGTTTAGGTATTGGTGGTGACGGTGAAGCTTGGTTTGTAGTTGGGAAAGACTTATCGGAAAATGTCCTTTTTGTTGAACAAGGTTTTCATCACGAAAGTTTATACTCGAATTCATTAATCGCAACGGACGTTTCTTTTACTTCCAACAAACCGAAAGAACAGCATTTTACGTGTACGGCGAAATTCCGCTATCGTCAAGTGGATTCTGGTGTAACGGTACATTTACGTGCGGACGGAACAGCTGAAGTGGTATTTGATGAACCAGTTCGGGCGATTACGCCGGGGCAAGCGGTCGTTTTCTATGACGGTGAAGAATGTATAGGCGGCGCCACGATTGATACGGTTTGGAAAGCGGACGAACAATTGGATTATGTTGGCTAAAATAGAATTTTGAACGGGAAAGTTGCAAGTTAAGCGGCTTTCCTGTTTTTTATGTGCATCTCGTTATTTTTTGGCGAAAATATGGTAAAATATGAAGCGAACGTATGAAATGAGGGTGATTATGAAAAAGATAATTGGTTTTTCAAGTGTGGTCATTGTCGTGCTTCTCGCCATATGGGGCTATTTTTATTTTAATACAGCGCCAAATGAAGTGGCTGAAGAGGCGGCTAATCCTACCCAGGCCGTTAATGTGTTTGAGGAAAACAATACGCTCATTTTTGAACCGAAAAAGGAACAGGCGAAAACAAGCGTGATTTTGTATCCAGGCGCTTTTGTGAATGCACTTAGTTATGCGCCGCTTGCGAAAGAGCTTGCCGATTCTGGATATAAAACGTATGTCGTTGAAATGCCTTTAGACCTCGCGGTATTTGGAAAAAATAAGGCGGAGGCGATTATGAATGAAAATGCCGATGAACAGTTTGTAATTGGTGGTCATTCACTTGGCGGCGTGATGGCGGCTAGGTTTGCCCATGAGCATGCGTCTGATTTACGCGGCGTATTTTTCTTGGCGAGTTATCCAGATAAAAAAGGTTCTTTAAAACAAAGCGGTTTGCCTGTTTTATCGATAACGGCTTCTAATGATGGCGTTTTGAACTTTAAAAAGTTTGAGGAAAATAAAAAGTACTTATCAAATGAAGCGACTTTTCTTAACATAAACGGCGGAAATCATGCGCAGTTTGGTTCATACGGGAAACAAAGTGGAGACCATGATGCGAGCATTTCTGCGGCAAAGCAGACGGCTGAAACAGCAGAAGCGATTACGAATTGGCTTCAAAATTCTGTGAACTAGAAGGAGATATAAAATGGATAAAAATCAGCAAGGTATTGAGTTTATGCAGCAAGGGAAATTGGAAGAGGCTGTTCAAATGTTTACGGAGGTCATTGAGGAGCACCCGACTGATCCGGTTGGCTATATTAATTTTGGTAATGTACTCCTTTCGATGGATGATTTTGAGCGGGCGGAATTGTTTTTTAAACGTGCTACTGATTTAGATGCAACAGTTCCTGCGGCGTATTATAGTTTAGGGACGTTATACTTTGAGTTGGAACGTTACGGGGAAGCGATTCAGGCTTTTGAAAATGCCATCAGCCAAGGCATGGAAAATGCGGATGTGTTTTTCATGCTCGGAATTAGTTTTGTAAATGCCGACCAAAATTCGCTTGCACTTGCTTATTTGCTTCGCAGTACGGAGTTGAATCCGAAAGACGCGGAAAGTGTTTTCCAATACGGGATTGCGCTTGCTAAGGAAGGGCTTTACGAAGAAGCGGAAATTCAATTGGAGCGTGTGCTGGCGCTAAAACCTGACGATGCGGATGCGCTCTACAATTTGGGGGCGGTGTATTTGGCTTGGCAAGGCGATATTGTCATCGCCAAAAATTATTTTGAGCGTGCGGTAGCCGCTGATACCAATCATGTGCTGGCTCAAAACGCGCTTGTCGCAATATTGGATTTGGAGGAAAACGCGGAATAGGCGTTTAAACAGAAGTGGGGTGAAAAATATGGCGACACAGGAATCGCTTGCGCTTTTTCAACCAGAAAATGAAGAGTGGTTTATGAAGGGCACGGTGCTGTCGACGATTTTTCATAACCCGGACAATTTATTTTCGGTTGTGCGCTTGCTTGTGAAGGAAACGAATACGACTTGGGATGAAAAGGATATTATTGTGACGGGTGTTTTCCCGAAACTGCATGAGCAGGAAGTGTACATGTTTTACGGGAAAATCACGGAACATGCGAAGTTTGGGGAGCAATTTAAGGCGGAAAAATTTCGAAAAGAGATGCCGCAGACGAAAGCGGGCATCGTTCAATATTTATCAGGCGAGCTGTTTAAAGGTGTTGGGAAGAAAACGGCGGAAAACATTGTCGAGGTGCTCGGGGAAGACGCGATTTCGATTATGATGGCGGATCCAGATAGGCTTTCTGATGTGCCAAAACTTCCTAAAAATACGGCGGATACGCTGATTGCGACGCTGCGGGAAAATCAAGGCTTAGAGCATGTTATGATTGGCTTAAATGAATATGGTTTTGGTCCGCAACTTTCGATGAAAATTTTTCAAGTGTATAAAGAGAATGCGTTAACTATTTTGGAGCAAAGCCCGTATAAGTTGATTGAAGACGTAAAAGGGATTGGTTTCCAGCGGGCAGACGATTTGGGGAGAAAACTTGGTCTTGGCGGGGAACATCCGGAACGAATTCGCGCGGGTTTATTGTACGTAATTGATACGGAATCAATTCGAAATGGTGACGTATATTTGGAACGTGCGGACTTAATTCGTGCGGCGCAAAGTTTGCTTGAAGAAAGCGATCCGGTACCGATTCACGAGGAAAACGTGGAGCGCGAAATTGAATACTTAAGTGATAGCGATAAAATCATTATTGAAAATTCGCGCGTTTATATGCCGTCTTTATATTTTGCTGAAAATGGTTTGGCGCACCATGTCAAACGGCTTATGGGCCAGTCTGAATATGCGGAACAATTTCCAGAGTCGGAATTTTTGCTTGCGCTAGGCGATTTGGAGGAGCGCATCAATGTGTCCTACGGGGAATCGCAAAAAGAGGCGCTTCAAACGGCGCTCGAGTCGCCCATGCTCGTTTTGACGGGTGGACCGGGAACAGGGAAGACGACGGTTATTAAGGGCATTGTGGAGCTTTACAGCGAATTAAACGGCGTAAGTCTTGATCCGCATGCGTACAAAGATGGGAACAAATTTCCGATTTTGCTCGCGGCACCAACTGGACGGGCAGCGAAACGAATGAGTGAGTCAACTGGTCTCCCGGCGATGACGATTCACCGCTTGCTCGGCATGAATGGGCAGGAGCAGATGGACGATGATTCGGAGCGCTTAATTGATGGGCGGCTCTTAATTGTCGACGAGATGTCGATGGTGGATATTTGGCTTGCGAACCAATTGTTCCGCGCGCTTCCTAGTCACATTCAAGTCATTTTAGTTGGCGATAAAGATCAGTTGCCATCTGTTGGGCCGGGGCAAGTGTTAAAAGACATTTTAGAATCGAAAGTGATTCCTACAGTGGAATTAACGGATATTTATCGTCAAGAGGACGGCTCTTCGATAATCGAAATGGCGCATGATATTCGGGAAGGCTTCTTGCCGCAAGACTTCGCAAAAAATCGCAAGGATCGCTCGTTTTTTCATTGCCACGTCAACCAAATCGCTGACGTCGTGGAACAGGTTGTGCAAAACGCAAAATCAAAAGGGTTTCGCGCGAAGGACATCCAAGTTTTAGCCCCCATGTACAGAGGGCCTGCGGGTATAAATGTGCTAAATAAAAACTTGCAAGAGATTTTCAACCCTAACGATACGGGGAAAAGAAAGGAACTGACTTTCGGGGATATAAAGTACCGTGTGCACGACAAAGTGCTTCAACTGGTCAACCAGCCCGAAAAAAATGTGTTTAACGGCGATATTGGTGAAGTGGTTTCGATTATGTACGCAAAGGAAAATACGGAAAATCAAGATATGATTGTCGTACAGTTTGATCAAACGGAAGTGACGTATTATCGCCAAGAATTCAATCAATTGACGCACGCGTACTGCTGCTCGATTCATAAAGCCCAGGGGAGCGAATTCCCAATTGTGATTATGCCAGTTGTGCGCAGCTATTACCGCATGCTTAGGCGCGATTTGCTTTACACGGGCGTGACGCGAAGCAAGCAATTTCTTATTTTATGCGGCGAGGAAGACGCATTTCGAATGGGGATTGAGCGAACGGATGAAACAGAGCGACAAACAACGCTTTTGGAACGATTAACATCTGACGAGGCGCTTGAACTTGTGAGCAGCGTGAAGCGGCTTACGGAAGAGAATATGGCAGAAATTGATCCAATGATTGGAATGGACGATGTGACGCCATATACATTTATGTCAGCATGAAAAAAGCATATATTCAGTAATCAGACCATTTAAAAATGGATTTTACTGGATGTATGCTTTTTTTATTTAAAGCGTATTACCTAAAAAGTGTGTCAACGAAATTTTTATTTAATGTGTAGATAACAGGATTCTTTTTAATTTTAGTAATGATGTTTTGTTGCTCAAGTTTCTCAAATTGAGCGTTTAACTTTCTTCTACCAATTTTTAACAATGCTTCTAATTCAGGTGCTGTAATTTGATTGTATGGTGACTGGAAAAGATAGCTTTGTGTAAGAAATTCTAATAATTCATACTCTAACGCATCGCTAGTGACTGTTTTTAATTGTTCTAGCATGGAGTGGAGTAAAGCATTTTTTTCTTGTAAATCAGTCAAAATAGACATTTGCCCTTTTCGAATTAATTTTAACATGGCGAGCACGAAAAAGGTCATTTCACCTTTATTCATAAATGAAGAAGCTTCCTCAAAAGCTTGGTAATAGTCAGAGCGATTTCGGTTAATCATGTATGAAAAGGTGAATGCGCTATGTGGCCCTAACTTTTTCTGCAAGTTCTTACATAGTATATATCTACCCAGCCTACCATTTCCATCATAAAATGGGTGAATATATTCAAAAAGGTAGTGTCCAATGAGATATTTGTATAAATCGGGCATGTCATTTTCATTCAGTTGTAATAGTTTAGCGAGATGTAAAAAGATTTCATATTCTGGAGTCACACCAGTATGCCGTACCTTCATGCCATCTTTAACGAAAACAATTTCTTTTCTAAACATATCCCCATCAGGCTGGTCATCTTTCTTGATCTCATTTGCGACAAGTTTATCATAGATGCTCCTAAAATCCTCCACTTTCGTTATTTTTTCATCCTCTTCTATGCGATTATACAACTGAACGAGACCAAAGAATCTTTTGTGACTTATTTTATTTCCTTTTTCAATATCCGCCAAAATTTCAGCGAGCTCTTTTTTAGAACTATGAACGCCTTCAACTTCATTAGTGCTTTGCAATTCATTAATTAATATATTCTCCATGAATTTCCTTACAGAAATAGGAGGCATATCTTTTATTAAAAGTTGTATGGCTTTGCTATTTTCGATTACTTCTTCATTTATTTTAGCTAACTCAGGAATATTCACAATAAAAAGCGCTTCCTGATGCGACATCGGTTTACCATTATCCATTGGTTTGATTTCTATTCCGGTTGTATAGGTTGAAAAGCTGGAAATACGCCTTTGAAATTCCTCTAATTGAGCTTTTTCATTTTCCATATAACGTATATTTTTTAAAGGGTAATATTTATCCAATAGAAACAGCTCCTTTTTGTTAATATTAGCACTTTCAACCGAATAGAGCAATTATAAAATATAATAAAACAGCTTTTTCTGTAGAAAAAGCTGTTTTCTATACATCATTATCTCGATAAAACGGCAATCGAATCGTAAATGTCGCTCCGGCACCTGGCGAACTTTCTGCTTCAACAGTACCTCCGTGATTCTCCACAAGTTGCTTCACAATCGAAAGCCCAATGCCAGATTCCCCGAATGCCGTATTCGTCCGTGAAATATCCGCCTTATAAAATCGTTCCCAAATTTGCTCGAGTTCGTCTGTATTCATACCAATCCCCGTATCTTGGATTTGCAAAATCGTTTCCTTATAATCTTGGAAGCCGCGAAGTGTGATGGTACCATTTTCCGTAAACTGAATGCTATTTTTCACAATGTTCATCACAATTTGCGTCAGCCGGTCGTAATCCGCATAGACCTCTAAATCGAGCGGAGCTTCGACCACCAGTTTGTCATTTTTCTTACTGGCTAAAGGCTCTAACTGTTCACTAAGCAAATCGAAAAAGGAATGAACACCGAATTTTGTTTGGTATAAAACGATTTTATTCGCTTGAATGCGTTCATAATCCAAGTTTTCATTGACAAGTTTCGTGAGCCGTTTTGCCTCCGTATCAATCAACTGAACAGCACGATTTGTTTCGCTCAGCGGAATAATATCATTGACAAGACCTTCCGTAAGTCCACTGATGGTTGTTAGTGGCGTGCGCATTTCATGAGAAACGTCCGCAATGAATTGCTGCCTGCGCCGTTCTTGCCGTTCAATTTCCTCGCGCGATTCTGCCAAGTTTTCTGTCATCTTATTAAAATCGTGAGCTAGTTCGCCGATTTCATCAAACGAGTTTTCCTTAAGCCGCGTCTCGTAATCACCACGCGTGACACGCTTCGTTGCATCACGCAATTTGTTAATTCGATTCACCTGAAATTTTGACATGAGCAAGCTTAAAATTAAAGCGACCGCAATCGAAATGAGAATCGTATAAAACATGTACTGGTTAATCGTGCCAATTACTTTCTCCGTTCCGCTAATCGGCGCATTTAAAATCACCGCACCAAGATAGGTGTCGCCGTTCATAATCGGCACATAGACAACAGACATTTCTTGATTAAAACGATTGTCCACTTTTATCGTGACGGTTTCACCTTTTTTCAGTTTTTCCATGTCCGCGTCTGAAATTTTGAAATCTGGTGGAAGAGGTCGACTAGTGTCTGGATAAATGGTTTGGTTGTCCTTGTTCATAATCGTATAGTGAATATTATTCACATCTAAAATCCGCTGATAGGAATTTAATACAGAAACCGTCTGATTTCCCGGTGCGTATTTAATATCATTTGAAATCGTATCCCCGTATTTCGATAAAACACCCACTTGTTCCTCAAAAAAATAGTCTTTTAAAAAGTGTGAAACGGACAAGCCAATCATTAAACAAGCAATAAGGAGAATGACAAATTGCGTTAAAAACAATTGATACATATATTTAAATTTCACGTTTATCATTCCGTTTCATCGAATTTATACCCGACACCCCACACAGTATGGAGGAAAGGGTGGTTTTCCGTCGCAATTTTTTGACGAAGACGTTTAATGTGCACATCGACCGTCCGTTCATCGCCATAAAATTGGTAGCCCCAAACGCGTTCTAAAAGCTGTTCTCTTGAGAAGACTTGACGCGGGTGTTGCATTAAGAAATAAAGCAAATCGAACTCTTTTGGTGTAAGCGATTCTAAAAGTTTGTCGCCGTAAAAGACTTCCCGTGTCGTTTTGCTAATTTTAAAATAAGTTGTCTGTAAAATGGAGGCATTTTCACTTGCGGAACCAGGCCCAGAATGGCCACGCCGAGCAACAGCTTTAATTCGCGCCATTAATGTGAGCGGACTAAACGGCTTGGTCACATAATCATCGGCGCCAATTTCAAGCCCTAAAACTTGGTCGGATTCTGATTCTTTCGCAGTTAAAATAATAATCGGCACATCGCTCGTTTCGCGGATTTTCTTACATATCGTCATGCCGTCCATACTAGGCAGCATGAGGTCGATAATAATCATATCAAAATCTTCTTTTAAAAAAGTTTCATAGCCCAGTTTGCCGTCATGTTTAAAAGTTGCTTCAATATTTTCTTTCATAAAAAACATTTCAATCATCTGGCAGACACTTTCGTTATCTTCAATCATTAATAGTCTCACTTGAATCCACTCCTCATACAATAAAATTAGCCCAAAAAAGTGAATTTAGCAAGCATTTACAGAAAGTTTAAAAGTTTGTTCATATTTAGTTCACACACTTCAACTAATCTAGGGTTACTGGCAATGAATGGAGGAAAGAAGTATGAATTTTATTAAACGAGCATTTTTTAGTATGAAAGCGAGAATAGGGCGAGGAGCCTTACAACTTATTATATTTACAATCGTTTCCGTACTTATATTAGCTGGCTTTACGATTCAATCTGCTGCAAATAAAGCAAGTGAAATGGCAAAAGAAGAACTAGGCGGGACCGTAACACTTACGGTTGATCGTGAGAAACAAATGGAACAACAGCAAGCTAATCAGAGCGAGAGTGACTCTGGCGAAAGGACGCCTCCTTCGTTTGAAAGTACACCAATTTCTTTAGAAAACGCGGAAAGTTTAGCGAAATTAAATCATGTTGCAACGTACAACTATTACTCAAGCACGCAAGCTCTGGCGAAAGATTTCGACCCAGTAAAGTCTTCTGGAGATAGTTCAACTGGCGACAACAATGCACCGCAAATGGGCGGTCGGCAAATGACCCAAGCAGATTTAAGTATTAGTGGCGTGTTGGATTCTCAGACTTCAACGGATTTTGACGGCGGAACAGCGGAGCTAAAAAGCGGGCGCGCTTTAACGAGTGACGACGCGAACAAAAATGTCGTCCTAGTGGAGGAGACGCTCGCGGAACAAAATGATTTAAAAGTTGGCGACAAAATGAGCATTCAGTCGAGTGATGAGGAAACGACGGTCGAACTTGAAATTGTCGGCATCTATAAAACGAGCGATTCTGGAAGCGATATGGCGAGCAATTTCTCATTTTTAAATCCGTACAATAAATTGTATGTTCCTTATACGGTCGCTAATACGTTAAAAGGCTCAGACTATAAAGACACGGTTGATTCGGCTGTTTATACAATGGACGATGCCGCGAATATTTCAAGCTTTGAAAAACAAGCGAAACAAGTGGATTCAATTGATTGGGATACATTTAAATTGGACGCAAATGATGCGCTTTACCAACAAATGATTGGCCCTATTAACAATGTGGCTTCGTTTTCAAAAAATGTCGTCTATATTGTGACAATTGCGGGCGCATTAATTTTAGCTTTACTCGTGATGATGCAAGTACGTGAACGCAAATATGAAATGGGCGTTTTACTAGCTATTGGCGAAAATAGAATGAAACTCGTCGGGCAGTTTTTCGTGGAAATTTTAACAGTTGCGCTAATTTCATTTATGCTGGCAGGATTTAGTAGTCACTACGTTGCCCAAATTGCCGGCAACCAATTGCTTTCGCAGCAAAATGAGACGGCGCAAACAACGACAGAACAAAATGGAAATCGTGGTCCAAGCGGCGGACCTGGCGGTGGCATGATGAGCGGCGGTTTTTCAAGCTTGACGCAAAACACCGAAGAAATTAAAGAACTGGACATTCAAGTAACGCTAGCGGATATGTTGAAGATGGGCGGAATTGGCGTAGGAATTGCTTTCATTTCGGTACTGCTACCTGCTGCTGCGATTTTACGAATGAATCCAAAAACGATTTTAACGAAACAGGAATAGAGGTGTAAGCATGACGAAAATTTTAGAATTTGAACATGTCGATTATTGGTACAAAACAAAAGAGGAAAGTATTTTAACGGATATTAATTACACATTTAAAGCAGGTGTATTTTATACGGTTGTAGGGAGTTCAGGCTCTGGGAAAACAACGTTCCTTTCCTTGGCTGGTGGTTTAGATACGCAAAAATCAGGCGATATTTTTTACAAAGGGCGCTCTTTAAAAGAACTTGGTTTGCCTGTATTTCGGAATAAATATGTATCCATCGTTTTCCAAAGTTATAATCTGTTAACGTATATGACGGCGCTCCAAAATGTGACGACAGCGATGGAAATTACGAAAGTGAAGCATTCGAATCGAAAAGAGTTTGCCCTAGAAATGCTCGAAAAGGTGGGTATTGATGAAAAAATGGCGAAGCAGCGCGTTTTAACACTTAGTGGTGGGCAGCAACAGCGTGTAGCCATCGCAAGGGCACTTTCCTGCGAAACGGATTTGATTGTGGCTGATGAGCCGACTGGAAATCTGGATGAACGCACAAGTAAGGAAGTGGTGCGTTTGTTCCAAGATTTAGCACACAAAGAAGGCAAGTGTGTGATTATGGTCACGCACGACCCAGAAATTTCCAAAGTTTCCGATGTGAAACTAACGCTTAAAAATGGACAGTTTGAATCAAAAGAACAAATGCAATTTAACGGTTGACAGATAAGGGCGGCTTCTCTATAATTTAAATGAATAAGCTAGACTTTGTAAGAATTTAATTTTAGAGATGCTTACTTAAAAAGAGAACTTTTCCTTGGCTGAAAGAAAAGTAGAAGCCTCTACAAATCGCTCTCTTACGTGAAAAAGTCCGTTCATCTGCGTTAAAGATGCTAAAGAGGTAATGATACAAGTCTTGTGTCGTTGCAAACAGGGTGGTACCGCGAGAATTCGTCCCTGTAGCAACGATTCACAAGGCTTATTTTTTTCGAGGAGGAAAATAAAATGAAGCAACTAACGAGCAGTGAAGTAAGACAAATGTTTCTTGATTTTTTTAAGGAGAAAGGCCATACTGTCGAGCCTAGTGCGCCACTTGTTCCTGTAAATGATCCGACACTTCTTTGGATTAACAGCGGTGTCGCGACAATGAAAAAATATTTTGATGGCTCTGTTATTCCAGATAATCCGCGCCTTGTGAATGCGCAAAAATCGATTCGAACGAACGACATTGAAAACGTTGGTAAAACAGCGCGCCATCATACGTTTTTCGAGATGCTTGGCAATTTTTCAATTGGCGATTATTTCAAAGAGGGTGCGATTGAATTCGCGTGGGAATTTTTAACGAGCCCCAAATGGCTTGGTTTTGACCCTGAAAAATTATATGTCACGGTGTATCCAGAAGATAAGGAAGCGAAAACAATTTGGAAAGAAAAAATTGGTTTGACTGACGAACATATCGTTGAAATTGAAGATAACTTCTGGGATATTGGCGGCGGTCCATGTGGTCCGGATAGCGAAATTTTTTATGACCGCGGCGAAGCATTTGGAAATGATCTGAATGACCCAGAACTTTATCCAGGTGGGGAAAATGAACGCTATTTGGAAATTTGGAATTTGGTTTTCTCACAATTTAATCATAACCCTGATGGTTCTTATACACCGCTTCCAAAGCAAAACATTGATACGGGAATGGGTCTTGAACGAGTGGTTTCCATTATTCAAGGTGCGAAAACAAATTTTGAAACGGATTTATTCATGCCAATCATTCGTGAAGTGGAGCTTATTTCTGGTGAAAAATATGGTGTGACGGACGAAAAAGATGTGGCTTTTAAAGTCATTGCGGATCATATTCGTACAGTTGCCTTTGCTACTGGTGACGGTGCGCTGCCATCAAATGAAGGACGTGGTTATGTTCTTCGTCGTTTACTTCGTCGTGCTGTACGCTACGCGAAACAACTTGGCATTAGTGAGCCATTTATGTTTAAACTAGTTCCTACTGTTGGCAAAATCATGAATGCATTTTATCCAGAAGTTGAAAAACAACAAGCGTTTATTGAAAAAGTGATTCGCAGTGAAGAAGAGCGCTTCCATGAAACATTAAATGAAGGCTTAGCCATCTTAGAAGATATTTTGCAAGAAGCGAAAAGCGGCAAGGGTATTATTTCCGGCAAAGACATTTTCAAATTGTATGACACCTATGGTTTCCCGGTTGAATTAACGGAAGAATACGGTCTTGATCACGGGCTGAAAATTGACCATGAAGGCTTTGAAGCGGAAATGAAATTACAGCGCGACCGTGCGCGTGAAGCTCGTGCTGATGTTCAGTCGATGCAAGTTCAAGGCGAGTTACTTGCGAATTTGACGGATGAAAGTACCTTTGTTGGATACGGGCAAACGGTTGTGGACTCTACGATTTTGCATATCATTCAAGAGGATCAACTTGTGAGTGAGGCGGTAGCCGGGAGTGACGTTCAGGTTATGTTTAAGGAAACTCCGTTTTATGCCGAAAGTGGGGGTCAAGTGGCGGATCACGGAACGGTTCAAAGTGATGCGGGGCTAGCGTTTGTGAAAGATGTCCAAAAAGCGCCGAACAAGCAAAATCTGCACCAAATTTTGGTGAAAGAAGGCGTGCTCAAAGTTGGCGATAAAGTTCAGCTTACGGTGGACGAGTATGACCGCAAAAAGACGGTGAAAAACCATACAGCGACCCATTTACTGCACCGCGCGCTTAAAGATGTATTAGGTGAACATGTCAACCAAGCGGGCTCACTTGTCGCGCCTGATCGTCTGCGCTTTGACTTCTCGCACTTTGGGCAAATCACAGAGGAAGAACTGTCCAAAATGGAAACAATTGTGAATGAAAAAATCTGGGCGCAGCTTGCGGTCGATATTCGCGAAATGCCGATTGATGAAGCGAAAGCGCTAGGGGCAATGGCTCTATTTGGGGAAAAATACGGTGATGTTGTCCGTGTTGTTAAAATTGGTGACTACAGCATCGAGCTTTGCGGCGGCGTCCACGTGAAAAACACTGCGGAAATTGGTTTGTTTAAAATTCAAAGTGAAACAGGTATTGGTGCAGGCACACGCCGAATTGAAGCGCTCACTGGTGAAGCGGCTTATCATTTTGTGACGGAACAGGAAAACACGCTAAAAGAAGTAGCGAAAATCTTGAAAGCGAAAGCTTCTGACACGCCACAAAAAATGGAACAGCTGCAAAATGAACTTCGCGAAGTACGCCGTGAAAACGATTCGTTACAAGCGAAACTGGCAAGTGCCGCGAGTGCTGACATTTTTGCTGGCGCTGAAGAAATTGACGGCGTTAAGGTGATTCATAAGCAAGTGAATGCGAAAGACATGGGGAGCTTACGCCAATTTGCCGACAATTGGAAAGACAAAAAAATGGATGGCGTCCTCGTTTTAGGCGCGGTTTCTGGTGAAAAAGTCAACCTCATTGCGGCTGTTTCGAAAGAGGCGATTGAAGCGGGCTTACATGCTGGTAAGATTATTAAGGAAGTGGCGACAATTTGCGGTGGTAACGGCGGCGGCAAGCCTGATTTAGCGCAAGCGGGCGGAAAAGACCCAGCACTACTTGAAAAAGCGCTTGGCGCGGTGCCGGACATCATTCGTAAGCTTAAATAAGTGCAAGCAATTGGCAGTTTGCTTGTTTGACGTGTTGCTCCTCTTAAATGCTTTCGCGAACTCGCTTTAAACAATATTAAAATTGTGTTAAAGTATATAATTTCTTTGTCAATTCTGAACGGTTAGTGTAAAATAGGTGGAAGAGCGAAGGAATTGAGGTGTTTAGAATTATGGGTACTAAAGATCAAACAATGCATTATAATTTCGGTGACGGTTCCATTGAAGAAGATGTCAAAAAGATTATGAGCCAAGTCTATTCAGCGCTTGAAGAGAAAGGGTACAATCCTGTCAATCAAATTGTTGGCTATTTACTTTCTGGAGACCCTGCCTATATCCCGCGCCACATGGATGCCCGAAACTTAATTCGTAAACTGGAACGTGATGAAATCATCGAAGAATTAGTTCGCGCATATTTAAAAAACAACGAAATTGGTGGAAAATGAGAATAATGGGTTTAGACGTCGGCTCTAAAACGGTCGGCGTTGCGATAAGTGATGCACTGGGCTGGACGGCGCAAGGGATTGAAACCATTGCGATTAACGAGGAAGCAAAGCAATTTGGCTATAATCGTGTACAGGAACTTGCGACAGAATATGAGGTAGAAAAGATTATCGTGGGTTTGCCCAAAAATATGAACAACACGCTTGGTCCACGTGCTGAAAGCTCCGAGAAGTACGCAGAAGTTCTTGAAAATCGGACGGGGATAAAAGTCGAGCTTTGGGACGAGCGTTTAACGACGCAAGCGGCTGAACGCACGCTTTTAGAAGCAGATGTAAGTCGAAAAAAAAGAAAGCAAGTCATTGATAAATTGGCAGCTGTGATGATTTTGCAGTCCTACCTAGATGCAAATAATTAAATGAGGTGACGTATATGTCAGAAAACCATAATCACGAGGAAGAACAAAATTTTATTACGATTGTAAACGAAGAAGGACAAGAAGAGCAGTTTGAAATTTTATTTAATTTTGATTCAGAGGAATTTGATAAATCTTACGTGCTTTACTTCCCAGCAGGGGCAAGTGAAGACGAGGAAATCGAAATTTTAGCTTCTTCTTACATTCAAGATGAAGAAGGCAATCAAGGACAACTGATGCCAGTTGAAACTGATGAAGAGTGGGATATGATTGAAGAAATCTTAGCTACTTTTTTAGCGGACGAAGAATAATCGAAAAAAGGTATCCCAATTTGGGATACCTTTTTTTAATTTCTTGCCCGCGCTTTTTTATTCCAAATCTTGTATGCAAGCCAAATGACAAAAATGATGCAGAGGGCTAAAATTCCATATGTAATGGGGCGCGTGTATTTTTCAACGATTGACCAATTAGCGCCAAGTGTGTAGCCGAGCCATGTTAAAAATAAATTCCAAGGAATACAGCCAAGAATTGTGTAGAGAATAAATTTTGAAACGTTCATTTTGGCAATTCCAGCGGGAAGTGAGATAAATGTGCGGATAACTGGGAGGATGCGGCCGAAAAAGACAGCGCTTGCTCCGTAGCGATTAAACCAAATTTCGGCTTTATCAAGATGTTTGACGTTTAAGAAAATATATTTGCCGTATTTTAAGACGAGTGTTCGTCCGCCAGCTTTTCCGATGTAGTAGGCAATGAGTGAGCCGACTAAGTTTCCGGCGATACCCGCAAATACAACAAGCCAAAAATTGAGTTTTCCAGCTTCAGCCATAAAACCACCAAATAGCATGACAACTTCGCTAGGCAGGGGGATACAGACGCTCTCGATTAGCATCGCAAGGAAAATCCCGAAATGTCCAAAGGTATCAATTAAATACATGACAAAATCTTGAAGGCTTTGAATAATTGTATGTAACATAAAAAGACTCCTTCTAAATACAATAGTGACTTTGTTATTATAGCATAAGGAAATCATAACGCGTTATTTTTTATAAAAGAAAAGGTTTTTGTATGTTTTTTCGCGTAATCTTTGTTATGATAGTTTTATTCCAAAAATGAAAGAAGGGTTACCATGGAAAAATTTGTTGTGACGGTTCATATGGTGAGCGGGCGTACATACAGCAAAACAGTAGAGAGCGATTCGCAGAAAAAAGCGATTTCGGAGGCGTTAGTGCCAACAGGAGAGGGAACATTTTTACTGGATGATAATGAAGGTCGTTCGGTTAGACTATATAAACGCAATATTGAATCAGTGGAATCGATTGAAGCTTAAAGGTGCCGAAAATTCTGAAAGTGACTTCGCTTTCAGGATTTTTTTTATGAAATATTAAAATTTGTTAAAAAAAATAAATACGCATAGTAATGTGCGGAAAAAATCGGTATAATGGACTGGATAATGTAAAGAAACGAGGGGTCAACTTGAGTAAGTCTAAAGGTAAAAAAATGACCATTATTATTTCTGCCATCGTTCTAGTTCTTATAATTGCCACTTTTTCAGGATATTTTTATATCCAAAGTCAACTAGGTGCGAAAGATGCGGATAGTAAAGCGGAAGTTATTGTTGAGATTCCATCAGGGTCAAATGTGAAAGATATTGGCAATCTATTAGAAGAGAAAAACGTGATTAATGATGCGAGAGTTTTTTCATACTATGTTAAATATACGAATGAAAATAATTTAAAAGCAGGTAAATATCAACTCAGCCCATCAATGGATACGGATGAAATTGTGAAAGTCTTAAAAGAAGGCGATACAGTTGCTCCTGAAAAACTCGTCATTCCAGAAGGGTATGCACTGGATCAAATTGCGGAAAGAATCGTGAATTACCAACCTAACTTGAAGAAAAATGACGTTTTAAAAACGATGGATGACCCAAGTTTTGTGAAAGAAATGATTAAAAAATATCCTGACACGGTGACAGATGCTGTGCTGAATAAAGACATTAAACATCCGCTAGAAGGCTACTTATATCCAGCGACGTATACGTTTAAAGATGCAAATGCTAGTGCGGAGACGATTATCGAAGAAATGATTAAAGCAACGGACACGAACTTAGCGCCGTACCGTGCGGAATTAGCGAAGCAACAGAAGTCGGTTCACGAATTTTTAACGATGTCTTCCTTAATTGAAAAAGAAGCGACAGAAAATGTAGACCGCAAAAAAATCGCAAGCGTTTTTTACAACCGCTTGGACGAAAATATGCGCCTCCAAACCGATCCAACAGTACTTTACGCACTCGGAGAACATAAGGACAGAACCCTTTATTCGGATTTAAAAGTAGATTCACCTTACAATACTTATCGTGTGAACGGCTTACCGCCGGGCCCGATTGCAAATAGCGGTCAAAATTCGATGGAAGCAGCGCTCTATCCAGAAAAAACCGACTATCTATACTTTTTAGCGAATACAAAAACAGGGAAAGTTTATTTTTCAAAAACATTAGACGAACATAATCGCTTGAAAGAAGAGCATATTACAAGCAATCAAGAGTAAGAGGGGAAGTTTATGAATCAAACTATTCAAGATTACCTAGTTGCGCAAATTCCAAAACGATCTGTTTTCTTTACAAAAATGGAAGAGTTTGCGAAAGAAAATCATGTGCCTATTATGGAAGCAGATTCCTTGCACGCGATGCTACAAATTATGGCAATTCAACAGCCAAAGCGCATTTTAGAGCTTGGAACGGCAATTGGTTATTCAGCACTACGCATGCAAGACATACTCCCAAACGCTGAAATTGTAACGATTGAACGCGATGAGGAACGTCATCAGACGGCCTTGGAAAACATTGAACGCTACGGGGCGAACAATATTGATTGTGTGCTCGGAGATGCGCTAATTGACGCGGATAAGCTGCTTGAAAAGGGACCGTATGATGCCATTTTTATTGATGCAGCGAAAGCGCAATATGAAAAATTTTTCGCGCTTTATACGCCAAGTTTAAATCAAAAGGGCGTTTTATACAGCGATAATGTTTTATTTAAAGGACTCGCGCTTGATGAATCCGATGAGGTTAAGAAAAAGGCACGTGTTGCTCGTAAAATGCGAGATTTCAACCAATTTTTAGTGGAACAAGAAAATTTTGTGACGACAACAATTCCGCTGGGAGATGGACTTGCGATTACTAGAAGGAGCGAAATATCATGAAGAAAAAGCCAGTTGTTGTGGGAGTTACAGGTGGATCAGGCTCAGGAAAGACGAGCGTATGCAAAAAAATATTCGATCATTTTGATGAACATTCTATTTTAATGATTGAACAAGATTTTTATTACAAAGATCAAACGGAACTTTCTTTTGAAGAAAGACTTAAAACTAATTACGATCATCCACTCGCGTTTGATACCGACTTATTAATTGAACATGTTAAGCAGCTGCTCCGTTTTGAAGCGATTGATAAGCCCGTATATGATTATACGAAACATACGCGTTCAGATATGCTTATTCATCAAGAGCCACGCGACGTTATCATTTTAGAAGGTATTTTAATTTTAGAAGATCCTCGGCTGCGCGATTTAATGGATATTAAAGTCTATGTCGATACAGATGATGACATTCGCATTATTCGTCGTCTGTTGCGTGATATTAAAGAACGAGAACGCTCGCTTGATTCCGTTATCGAGCAATATTTAACGGTTGTCAAACCGATGCATAACGAGTTTATCGAGCCTACAAAAAAATATGCCGATATTATTATTCCAGAAGGCGGGCAAAATCATGTGGCGATTGATTTAATGACAACAAAAATAGCAAGCGTGCTTCAGGAAAATATGTAATAAGATTCGTTGGGCTTGTCAAAGTATCCAAATTACTGTAAAATTTGCGTTATGAAATGAAAGAGATTTGCTTACTACTTGAAAGAAAGAACGGTTATCTTTCTTGCGTAAAGTAAATATTCGATCATGGTGCGGGGATAGTCTCCGTACTTTTCTATACAAAGAAATGTTCAAAAAGGAGAGAAACTATTTTGGCAACTGAAAAAGTATTTCCAATGACCCTTGAAGGGAAAGCAAAATTAGAAAATGAATTACATGAATTAAAAACTGTAAAACGTAAAGAAGTTGTTGAGCGCATTAAAATTGCGCGTGGTTTCGGTGACTTATCCGAGAACTCGGAATATGATTCCGCAAAAGATGAGCAAGCATTCGTTGAAGGACGGATTACGACAATTGAAAACATGCTTCGTAACGCGCACATCATTGATGGCTCAGAAGTCGATAATGATACGGTTTCACTCGGCAAAAAGGTAACTTTTGCGGAAGTTCCAGGCGGCGATGAAGAAACGTACACGATTGTCGGTAGTGCGGAAGCTGATCCATTTGAAGGTCGTATTTCTAACGATTCTCCAATCGCTAAAGGTTTAATCGGCCATGCAATTGGTGAAGAAGTAAACATTCAAACGCCAGGCGGCGATATGACCGTTAAAATTATTAAAATTGAAGCATAATCCTGCTTTTGAACAAGGTGGTGAGACTCAAATATGGTGACAAAGCAAAATAAAAATCGCCGTGTGAAGCAAAATAGCGTGGAAGGATCCAGGCTCGAGTCGAACACGAAACGCAAAAAAACAAACTTGATTTTAAATATTTTGATCATCATTGTATCGCTTTTAATCGTTGCTTCGCTTTATTTTGTTATTTTGGCAACCGATAATTCTGATACACCAACAGAAACTAAAACGGCATCTTCTACAACGGAAAAAGAAGATGCCGCAAAAAGTGAGAAGGCTAAAAAAGCAGAAAAACAGGACGAGTCTGCGTCTAAAGACACGACTACGACCGAAAAAAGCGATGATCCAAATGTAAATCAAGTCATTACAAAAGACTGGAAACCTGTCGGAACGAAACAATCGGGTGAACATGTAAACTCTTACGATGCAACTAGCCGTGATTGGAAAGAAAAAATCCAAGCTTTTTCGGAAGCGACAGGAATAGACGCGAATAACATGACACTTTGGTTTGTAGGACGCGGCGCAGATCCAGCTACAGAATCAATCGGAACAGTTTCAGATAAAAGCACACCTGATAAAGCGTATCGCGTATACATTGCTTGGCGTGACGGAGAAGGTTGGCAACCGATGAAAGTGGAAGAGTTAAAGCAAAACGATAAGCGATAAACGCTGGTAAATTTCCGGCGTTTTTATTTGGACAAAAAGGAGGTTTTCCTTGTGATAGGAATTATTGGCGCGATGGAAGAAGAAGTGAAAATTTTAAAAGAGCAAATGACGTTGCTGTTAGAAGAAGAAATCGCAGGAGCAAAATTTTACCGTGGGACAATTTCAGGTCAAGAAGTCGTGCTACTACAATCAGGAATTGGTAAAGTAAATGCCGCGATTTCAACCACTATTTTGTGTGACCATTACAAACCTGAATGCATCATTAATACTGGTTCAGCAGGAGGCCTAGGCGCGAATCTAAATGTGTCAGATGTCATTATTTCAAATCAACTTACTTACGGTGATGTGGATGCGACCGTCTTTGGCTATACATTTGGTCAAGTGCCACAAATGCCAGCTGTCTATCAAGCAGATGCCAATTTGCTAAAGAAAGTTGAGAAAGTATATTTAAATCAATTAAAAGAAACCACGAGCAAAGTCGTATTCGGATTAATTGCCACAACGGATTCCTTTATTTCAACAGATGAACAACGCGAAAAAATCACTACACATTTTCCAGAAGTAAAGGCGGTCGAAATGGAGGCAACGGCTATAGCACAAGTAGCGCATCAGTTTGATATCCCGTTTGTGATTATCCGCGCGCTATCTGATGTTGCGGACAAAGAAGCCGCAATTTCCTTCGATGAATTCCTAGAAACAGCAGCAAAAGCTTCATCAGAATGCATTTTAGCCCTTCTAAAAGAATGGAATTAAAAAAGCGAGAATCCACTAGGATTCTCGCTTTTGTATTTATAAGTCTTCTGTTAGTTTAAGGAATTCAGAAACATCGTTCACGGTAATTTGAACGGCGCTTTCCCAGAAATCAGGTTTTGTTAAATCAACGCCGAGATGTTTTTTGGCAAGTTCTTCCGTTGTCATCGCACCAGTATCTTTTAAGAGTGCAATGTATTTATCTTCGTAGCTTTCGCCCTCTTGAATGGCTTTATTATATATACCAAGCGAGAAGAGGTAGCCAAATGTGTACGGGAAGTTGTAAAATGGCACTTCTGAAATGTAAAAATGAAGTTTGGAAGCCCAGAACTGCGGATGATATTCATCAAGTGCATCTAAATAAGCTTCACGCTGGGCTTCTTCCATTAAACGATTCAGTGCGTCTACAGATAAAATACCTGCTTTACGCGCTTCGTAAAAACGTGTTTCGAATAAGAAACGAGCATGGATATTCATGAAGAATGCCACACTGCGCCCAATTTTATCTTCAAGAAGCGTTATTTTTTCTTCTTTTGTGCTGGCTTCCTTCACAGAAGCATCGGCAATAATCATTTCAGCAAATGTAGAGGCAGTTTCAGCAACATTCATGGCGTAGCCAGTATTTTCAAAAGGCTCATCGCGAATCACGTATGAATGGAAAGCATGTCCCAGCTCATGTGCCAGTGTCGCAACGGTACTTGGCGCTCCGTCATAGGTCATAAAAATGCGACTTTCTTTAACAAGAGGGAAGTCTGTGCAAAAACCGCCTGGACGTTTATTGTCGCGATCTTCCGCTTCAATCCACTTGTTGGCGAAAGCATGTTCAGCGAAATGGGCCATTTTAGGACTGAATTTTTGGAACTGTTGAATGATGAAATCCGCGCCTTCTTGGAAAGAATATTTTTTCGTATCTTCACCGAAAACGAGGGGCGCTTCTACGTCATAAAAGCTAAGTTTTGGAACACCAAGTAATTTGGCTTTACGATCTAGGAAAGTGGTAAAGGTACTTTTATGTTCGCGAATCACGTTCCACATCGCGTCAAGTGTGCCTTGCTCCATTCGATTTATCGCAAGCGGTTCAGCGAGCACTTTATCCCATTTACGCATGTCATATGTAGCCAAACGAAAGCCTGCTAAATGGTTCAATGTGTCAGCGAATAGCCGCCCATTTTCCTGCCAACTTTTCGTATAAGCCTGAAAAACCGCTTGGCGGACGTCACGTTTTGGGTGGTTCAACATGTTGAGCGCTTGACCAGCTGAAAGGTCTTTTGTTTCACCGTCAATCTCGACTTTAACGCGAACTTTTGACACGATGGTATCATAGTGGTCAGACCAGCCACGGTAACCATCAACGGAAAGGGCGTTAATTGCGGCTTCCACTTCTTTCGTTCCTTTTTTCTTGCGATTTGTGCGCGCTTCATTTAAGACGAAAGCAATTTGTTCAAAGCCATTTTGTGTCAGGATTTCATTCCAAACGCGGTCCGAAATTTGCGCAAATTTTTCATGCCATTCGTCTTCTGCCGTTTGCAAAATAGATTGATGTTGGTAAACAAGTGCTGCCAGTTCAAGCGCGCGTTCATCGTTCACATTGGCCGAGGCTAAACATTCTAAATAAGAACTTGCGGTTAATAAAACGCGTGAAATATCAGCGTTTTGATTGATTAAAATGAGAAATTCTGCGGTGTCCTCTGTATTTTCTGGGATACTCCAATCCTGAATGTTTTGCACAAATTGATCGAGCTCTTGTTTGTTTTGTTGGAGTGCATCACGGAGTTCAGTTGAGCTACTGCCACCACTATAAATTGAATCGAGTTCCCAAATAAGAGAATAGTCTTTTGACATGTTTTTTCCTCCCTATCAAACGCGTAATTGTAAGATTATTTCTTCATCATTATAGCATTAAACCATTCTTTTTTTGTAAAAAAAGCAGAAAGATGTTAAAATTTGTAGATTATCTTTGTAAATAACGGTATGATAGTATTTGCAGATTTATACTATATAAAATGGGGTGCGAAAGAGTGCTAAAGCAATTTTCACCAGATCGGATGTTAAATTCTCCGTTTGGAATTACGGCAACGCATATTAAAAGTTTAGGGAAAACAACAATTTTAACTGATTTAGATAATACACTTCTCGCTTGGGACGAAATGGACGCGACGCATGAAATTATTAACTGGTTCACACTGCTTGAAGCGGAAGGCATCAAAGTGATGATTTTATCGAATAATTCGGAGGAACGCGTTGAACGAGTTGCGCGCGCCACACGAATTCCATTTTTAGCCAAAGCCAAAAAACCACTTCGCAAAAATTTCCAAAAAGCGCTGCGCGAGCTTGACTCGACGCCTGAGGAAACGATTATGATTGGAGATCAAATTATGACGGACATTTTTGGTGGTAACAGGCAGAAATTGATGACAATTTTTGTGCGTCCAGTAAAGGAAACGGATGGACTTGCAACGAAATTTAATCGCTTTATGGAGCGAATTATTTTAAAACGGTTAGCGAAAAAGCAACCGATGGAATGGGAGGATTCACTTTGACCGAAGAATTAAGATGTATTGGGTGCGGCGCGATTATCCAGTCTGTGGACAAATCAAAACCGGGTTATGCACCAAAATCTTCACTGGATAAAGAACAAGTCATTTGCCAGCGTTGCTTCCGCTTAAAACATTATAACGAAATCCAAGATGTTTCTTTAACAGATGATGATTTTTTGAAAATCTTAAATGATTTGGGGGCTAAAAAAGCACTCATTGTTTACGTTGTCGATATTTTCGACTTCGATGGGAGCTGGCTGCCTGGACTTCACCGCTTTGTCGGAAGCAACCCAGTGCTTTTGGTCGGAAATAAAGCGGACTTGCTACCAAAGTCTTTAAAACGTGATAAATTAACGCGTTATATGCGCACGCGGGCGAAAGATTTAGGACTTCGCGCGGCAGATGTTGCCCTCATTAGCGCCGAGAAGGGCTACGGCTTTGAATCGCTGATGGAACAAATTGAGGACTTGCGCGACGGGGAGGACGTTTTTGTTGTTGGTTGTACAAACGTCGGAAAATCAACGCTAATTAATCGGATTATTAAATTTGCGACGGGTGAAAACAACATCATTACGACGTCACAATTTCCAGGAACGACGCTTGATAAAATTGAAATCCCACTTGAAGGAAACCGCGTGTTAGTGGACACACCAGGGATTATTAATCATCATCAAATGGCGCATTTTATCGGTCCAAAAACATTGAAACTCATTACACCGAAAAAAGAAATTAAACCCGTTGTCTACCAATTAAATAGTGCGCAGACGTTATTTTTTGGTGCGCTTGCACGTCTTGATTTCACGGAAGGTGGGCGCTCATCGTTTATCGTTTACATGTCGAACCAGCTTGAGCCACACCGGACGAAATTAGAAAAAGCAGATCACCTTTACGAAACACAAAAAGGCTTGATTTTAAGTCCGCCGAGTGAAGAAGACATGGCAGATTTACCAGAACTTGTTCCCCACACGTTTGTCATTCGCGAAAAAGCGGATATCGTATTTTCAGGATTAGGCTGGGTATGTGTGCCAAACGGCCATGTTAAAGTAACAGCATGGGTGCCAAAAGGCGTCAACGTGACGATTCGCGAACCGCTTATTTAGGAGGCATACGGAATGGAAAAATTTGCAGTAATCGGCAACCCAATTGCGCATTCGCTCTCGCCAGAAATGCATCATGCAGCGATTCACGCACTCGGTATGGAAGCCGTCTACACACGCCAAAAAATCGATATCGAACAATTTAACACGGAAATCCCTCTTTTTATGGAAAAAATGGAAGGTTTTAATGTTACCGTACCGTTTAAAGAACGCATCATTCCTTTTTTAGATAGCCTCGATGAGTTTGCCGAAAAATGCGGGGCAGTCAACACGGTCGTTCGGAGAAATTCAAAGTGGGTAGGCTATAACACAGATGGTTTGGGCTATCTTGCTGGCCTAGCTGAAATCCACCCGCTACGCCCAACTGATTCAGTCTTAATCATCGGCGCGGGCGGTGCAAGTAAAGGCATTTATTTGGCGATTAAGGAAAAAATTGGAAGTCGCGTGGTGGTGGCGAACCGCACCATTTCAAAGGCGGAACAGCTAATTCAAGGCTATCCGGAAGATGCTGCGCTCACCATTTCGGAGGCGGAAAAACAATTGGCGTCTTTTTCAGTTGTGATTCAAACGACCTCAGTTGGTCTCCTGAAAACCGCGAATGAAACGCCACTGTCATTAGCTAATTTGCGTCCGGGGACAATTGTTAGCGATATAATTTATAATCCGAAAAAAACGCCATTTTTAAAAGAAGCAGAAGAGAAGCAGGCAATCATTCAAAACGGCTTGCCGATGTTTATTCATCAAGGCGCACTTGCCTTTGAATTATGGACGGGGCAAAAGCCTGATACAGAAATTATGAAACAGGCGGTGCTTGCTTCATTATAGGAGGAAAACGATGTTAACAAACCCACAAAAACGTTATTTACGAAAAAATGCGCATTCGCTTCACCCGATTTTTCAAGTTGGAAAAGGCGGCGTGACACCAAATATGGTGATTCAAATTGCGGAAGCGCTTGAAGCTCGTGAACTCATTAAAATTTCCGTTTTACAAAATTGTGAAGTCCCAAAAGAAGAAGTGGCGGAAACAATTAGTGGCCGGGCCGGCGCCGAACTAGTTCAAGTGATTGGCCGCACTATTATTTTATATAAAGAATCGAAAACTAAAAAACAAATTGTATTACCTTAAATTTGAGGTGAAACTATGAAAAAGCGCGTTGGTATTTTAGGTGGCACTTTTGATCCGCCACATATTGCTCATTTGATTATTGCAAACGAGGTCAGGGTAGCGCTGAACTTGGAACAAATTATTTTCCTCCCAAATTCAGTTCCACCGCATAAAGAGAGCGGGAATGTTTCGGCTACAAACCGCGCTGAGATGTTGCAGCATGCGATTTCTGATAATCCGCATTTTGCAATGGATACGCGTGAACTTTTGCGTGCGGGGAAATCTTTCACTTATGATACAATGAAAGAAATGGTGGAAGAAAATCCAGATACAGACTACTATTTTATTATTGGTGGGGATATGGTAGAATATTTACCAAATTGGTACAACGTTGACCAGTTAGTTCAGCTGGTTCAATTTGTTGGCGTAAATCGCCCAGAATATTGCCTTGAAACGCCTTACCCAGTTAAGAATGTGTTTGTGCCGGAAATGTCTGTGTCGTCTTCACTCATTCGTGAGCGCATGGCGAAAAAGATGCCAATTGACTATTTTTTACCGAAACAAGTTGTGCGGTATGTGAAGGAGCATCAGTTATATGAATCGTGATGAAATGCTTGAAAAAGTACGCCAAGCAATGCCTGAAAAAAGGTTTATTCATACGCTTGGTGTCGAGGAAACGGCCATAAAGCTCGCCAAAATTTATTTTGAATCGGAAGAGAAGGCAAGTATTGCTGCCATTTTGCACGACTATGCGAAATATATCGATGATGCGAAAGCACGCGATATCATCGTGCAAGAGAAGATGAATCCGGAATTTTTGCGCTATCAAAATGCGATTTGGCATGCACCAGTTGGGGCTTACTTGGCGGAGCATGAATTTGGCATTACCGATGAGGCGATTTTAGATGCCATTCGCTGGCATACGACTGGTACAGAAAACATGTCAACACTAGATAAAATTATTTTTTTAGCTGACTATACGGAGCCCGGTCGGGATTTCCCTGGCGTGGACGAAGCGAGAAAAATCACCGCGGCTTCTTTAGACAAAGGAATGTTGTTTGCTCTTGGTCGTACGATTGGCTATTTAGCGAGTAAAGAGCAGCCGATATTCCCAGATACATTTTTAGCTTACAATCATTATGCGTTTTTAATTAAAGAAGGAGATGTTTTGAAATTTGAATAGTTATGATGTACTCATGTTAGTTGCAAAAGCAGCTGACGACAAGCGTGCGGAAGATATTCTAGCACTAAATATGAAAGGTTTGTCTAGTTTTGCCGACTATTTTGTCATTTGTCATGGTAATTCTGATAAACAAGTCGAAGCCATTGCGCGCGAAATTAAAGAACAAGCACAAGAAAATGATGTCGAAGTGAAGCGTTTAGAAGGCTTAGAAGCTGCCCAGTGGGTGCTGATTGATTTAGGCGATGTTATCGTCCACGTATTCCACCGCGATGAACGTTCTTACTACAATTTGGAAAAACTTTGGGGAGATGCCCCGCTTGAAGATGTTTCAAAAGCGTTCACTTCATAAAGGAGATGTACGACTGTGAGCTACGAATTTTTTCCACAAGTGTATGATGAACTAATGGACGTGGAACTCTACGATGAGTGGGCTGATTTCGCACATCAAGTACTTCCAAAGGATAAAAAAACGTTGCTTGATTTGGCAAGCGGGACAGGTGAATTTGCTATTCGCATGCATTTTCAAGGCTACGACGTCACAGGTCTTGACCTATCAGAAGAAATGGTTCACGTGGCAGAAGCTAAAATGAACGCCACCAACCTACCCATTCCTTTTTTGGCAGAAAATATGACCAATTTTTCATTCCAAAAGAGCTTCGATGTTGTGACCTGTTTTTGTGATTCACTCAACTATTTAGAAACCGAAAAAGAGCTAGATGCAACGTTCGAGAGAGTTTATGAACATTTAAATACAGATGGAGCCTTCTTGTTTGATGTGCATTCCGTTTATAAAGTGGACGTTGGTTTTCAAAATTATAGTTACGGTGATAGCGATTTAAGCGTTTCAACGATTTGGAATTCATTTCCCGGAGAAGCGCCTCATTCGGTTGAACATGAGTTAACTTTTTTTGTTGAAAATAGCGATGGTTCTTACTTCCGGAAAGATGAACTCCATAAAGAAAGAACGTATCCGGTTGCGACATATGAAAAAAAATTAATTGCCGCCGGATTTAGCAAAATTAGCGTGTATGCAGATTTTTCGCTGGAAAAACCAGATGAAAAGAGCGAAAGAATCTTCTTTTTAGCAAGAAAGTAGTGTAAAAAACTGCTTTCTTTTTTTATGTCTTCATGAGGAATTTAGTTGCCAATGTCGAATAAGTAAAAATAAAAGGAGATAAAGTATGAAAGAACTGTATCAAAAGTATCCGAAATGGTTTTGGCTCTGCGGGGCAATTGTTTTGTGTATCATCGTGATAAGCTATGTTATGTTGCAACCAGCCACAAATAACGCGGCAAAAGCCGAACTTATTCCCAATGTGCCAAAAGAAGAAACTGCAGAGACCGAAGAAAAGTCGGGGAGTAAAACGGTTGTAGTTGATGTCAAAGGTGCTGTGAAAAATCCGGGCGTTTACGAAATCGCGTTTGATGGGCGTGTAAAAGATGCCATTACAGTTTCAGGCGGCTTCACAGCTGAAGCGGACTTAAATGCTATCAATTTAGCAGAGAAATTAAAAGATGAAATGGTGATTACCGTGTATAAAAACGGTGAGGCAAAACAAATTGCATCAAGCGGATCCGCAGAAAATTCTAATGCAGGACAAAAAATAAATCTCAATCAAGCTTCAATCAGTGATTTACAACAAGTGCCGGGCATTGGTGCGGCGAAAGCAAAAGCAATTCTAGAATACCGTGAAAAAGAAGGTTTATTTCAAACGATAAATGACTTAAAAAATGTCAGTGGAATTGGCGAAAAGACCGTTGAGAAGTTAAAAGAGTATGTAGAGGTTTAAATTTTTGATTGACTCCCTAAAACATCAAATTTATACTTAAAGGTGAAAGTGAGGTAGAATCATGAAACGTATTGCTTGGGACCAGTTTTTTATGGCGCAAAGCCATCTAATTTCTTCGAGAAGTACATGCACACGCCTAATGGTAGGTGCAACAATTGTACGTGATAAACGCATTATTGCTGGCGGATATAATGGCTCTATCGCAGGTGGTGACCACTGCGCTGAACACGGTTGTTTAGTCGTGGAAGGTCACTGTATTCGAACCATTCATGCTGAAATGAATGCCATTTTACAATGTGCAAAGTTTGGCGCATCAACAGACGGCGCAGAAATGTATGTCACGCATTTTCCTTGTGTGGCATGTTGTAAATCCATAATTCAAGCGGGCATTAAAACGGTCTGCTACGCGGTAGACTACAAAAATCACGCCTATGCTGTCGAATTGTTCCAACAAGCAGGAGTAGAAGTGAAAAAAATCCCGTTTGATTCACATATTTTTGCGGGAGAAAAATTAAATAAAGAAGAGCTACTTGATGAAGTCAAGCAAGCTGCTATTTCCGAACAAATACCTGATGAATATATCCAAAAGCTCTATGCGAACTTAGAAAACAGACTATCTTAAGAAACGGAGTGAAGGCCATCGAACGATATACATTTTTTTCGGTTGTGGTTCTTATTTTTTCCATTTTAGGAGTCTTTTTGACTCCTCTTTTTTTAGCCATCAATTTCGCACTATGTCTCATATTAAGCATAAAAGATAAAAAGTGTATGCTCTTATTTTTTGTGGCAATTGCGACCTTTCTGTATATAACTACGGTAGAACAACGCAATGTAACCAAGTTAAAACCAGAAGAAATAAAAGTAGCTAATTTCATTCAATCCGAATTGAAAATTGATGGGGACAAACTGCAATTCATTTCCTTTTATCAACAAGAAAAAATTCTTGTCACATATAAAATCACTTCAAAAGCTGAAAAAGAACTTCTTCAAAAGTTAAAACTGGGTATGTCCTACACAGCTAACGCGACCTTAGAACGCCCTATACCCAATCGAAATGATGCCCAGTTTAATTACCAAAATTATTTAAAACACAAAGGAATTCACTATGTAGCGAAGGCTACAAATATTCAATTTGGGGAGTCGAAAAAGGAAAATTTCCTTCAAAAAGTTGAAAATATTAGACATTCGATTATCGACTACATCGAACGAACTTATGACGAAAAAGCTTCGCCGTACGTTGCGGCTTTAATTGTTGGCGAAAAAAGTTTATTTGATGATGATATTTTTAGCCAATATCAAAAACTCGGCGTTGTGCATCTTTTGGCTATTTCAGGCCTGCATGTTAGTTTGTTTGTATCGCTTTCTTTCGGGCTGTTCCTTCGTGCCGGTTTAACGCGTGAAGCAAGTCGAGTGCTGCTGCTCATTTTAATCCCATCCTACGCCTTATTAGCAGGATGTAATCCACCAGTTATTCGAGCCGCTGGAATGAGTTTTTTAGTTGTACTTTTTGCGAAGAAGCTATCTGCTTTGTCGGCTATTTCACTTACATTCATACTTTTTGTCCTCTTAAATCCGTATGTTGTTTTTGAAGTAGGATTCCAATTAACATATAGCGTCGCCTTTGCTATCATTTTATCAAGGAAGATTGTAAATCGAATAGCGAATATGTGGTTGAGTGGCCTTACCATATCGATTATTTCCACATTAGCATCTTCTATCGTAATGATGTTTCATTTCTATGAGTTTTCGGTTATTGGAATTTTGCTCAATATTTTTTACGTACCTTTATTTTCAGTCATCATTGTGCCACTTGTTTTTTTGTGTTTTTTCATGTCTTTACAGCCACTGTTTTTTGTCATTCCAAACTTCATACTTACACAGCTTCTTCATTTCACCGAGCAAGTGACACAAATATTAGCGGAGCTACCTTTTAAGAGTATTGTAACTGGCAGACCAAACGGGATTTTCCTATGTTTATTTATCATTATCCTATTTCTCTTTTTCATGTTACTTGAAAAACAATACTTTAAACGGGCATTTTTCATTTTTGTTGTTTATTTAAGTCTATGCAATTGGCAAAATTTCCCGCTTAAAGGGGAAGTCGTTTTCATTGATGTGTCGCAAGGGGATAGCATTTTGATACAGTTACCTCGAAATGCTGGAACCTTTTTAATCGATACTGGGGGAACACTCCCTTTTGCAAAAGAAGAGTGGCAGAGGAAACAAAAAGAGTTTTCGATAGGGACAAACGTGTTAGCGCCTAGTTTAAAAGCGCGTGGGGTTAAGCAGCTTGATAAAGTTTTTATTACGCATGCAGATGCGGATCATATGGAGGCGCTAGACGAGCTCGCTAAGGAAATGCGGATTGAACAACTTTATATTAGTGCGGGTTCTGGTCAAAAAGCGATTTTAGGAGCGACTCTTTTGGAGTTAAATGATATTCCTGTGGAGGAGCTTGTGTCAGGTGCGCATTTTAATTACGGGGAAAATAGTTTAACGGTTTTACACCCTGATGAAAAAGGCGCAGGTGCTAACGATGATTCGCTTGTCATAAAAGCAAATTTAGATGGTCTGACGTGGCTTTTTACAGGGGATATTGAAGCGCCAGCAGAAGAAGTGCTTCGCAACAAAGATATTCAAGCTGATATTTTAAAAGTTGCGCACCATGGAAGCAAAACATCGACAACCGATGCTTTTGTCAAGGCAGTTAAGCCGCGCTTAGGGCTGATTTCTTGTGGATTAAATAATCGTTTCGGGCATCCACACGCGGAAACGCTTAGGACTCTTGAAAAAAATCAAGTCGCAATTTTCCGAACGGATCAAACTGGAATGATAACATATATTTTTGGCGAAGGGTTTCATTTTACGCTTGAAAAGAAAGCTGGATTGGATTAGGATGGGAGAGAGGAGTGGTTGTTTTGATAGATGAGTGGAAGAAAATAGAACAAAAAAAGATTGCGCCTGTTTACTTAATTATCGGCGTGGAAGATTATATTATCAACGAAACGAAGAAACGACTGCTTGAAAATGTTCTTTCGGAAGAAGATACGGAGTTCAATTATGTCCATTTTGATTTAGATGAAATGCCTATTCAATCAGTGCTTGAAGAAGCGGAAACTTTGCCATTTTTTGGTGAGAAACGCCTTGTGTTAGCTAGCAATCCGACTTTTCTGACGACTGAAAAAAATAAAAGTAAAGTGGAACATCAAACGGAAAAACTAGAAGCGTATTTAAATGAACCGGTTGATTATTCCATTCTATGCTTCATTGCCCACGTTGAAAAGCTGGATGAGCGTAAAAAACTTACGAAGCTGCTGAAAAAAACAGCGACAGTTATTGAAGCGAAACGTCCAAATGAAAAAGAATTTATTGGCTGGATACAAAACAAAGTGAAGCAAAATGAATTCGAGATGAAACAAGATGCCATTTTGCGTCTATTTGAACTTACAAGCGGAAATTTGACTACGGCGATGAATGAACTAGACAAACTCATGCTTTTTAAATTTGAAGAAAAGCAAATTGGGTTAAGTGACGTTGATGATTTAGTCGTTCGCTCACTGGAGCAAAATATCTTTTTACTGCTCGACAAATTGATTGCCCAAGACATTTCAGGTGCACTTCGAATTTATTATGACTTATTGAAACAAAAAGAGGAGCCAATTAAAATTATGGCTTTAATTGGAAGTCAGTTCCGGCTTCTAAGTCAGCTTAAAATTTTAGAAAAAGAAGGCTATAGTTCGCAACAAGCGGCAGGCACGTTGAAAGTTCACCCATTTCGGGCGAAGCTAGCGGCAAAACAAGCACGTGGATTTAGTCAGGAAGAACTTAATTATGCTTTGCTACGTATTTCAGAGATTGATTTAGAGTTGAAAACGGGAGTTGGGAATAGGGAGCAAAAATTGGAATGGTTTTTGTTTGAGCTGGAGGACTATCGTAAAAGACAAAAAGACCTTATATAAGGTCTTTCAGCTTGTAGAAAAACGCTAAACGTAAGCCAAACAAAACGTACTAAGCACAATCAGACTGATGCCAAATGATGAGATTCTCACGCATTGCCGAGTACCGGAGCGGAGGCAAGAACTCCGAAGATTGTCGTTTATCATCAGTCTGGGGCTTTTTGTGCAAACAAAAAACACCACCGACAGTGATGTTTTCATCGATTATTTAACTTTAGCAGCTAAACGAGATTTGTTACGAGCCGCTTTGTTTTTATGAATCAAGCCTTTAGATACAGCAGAATCGATTTTTTTGCTGGCATCAACAAATAATTCTTGTTTGTTGTCAGCGTTAGTAGCAGCAGCTTCTTCTACTTTTTTAATGGCTGTACGCATTGCGGAACGTTGAGCAACGTTACGGCTGTTGCGTGTTTCAGTTGTTTTTACACGTTTAATCGCAGATTTAATATTTGGCATTCCATTCACCTCCGTCCAAACTAATGAGGTACTATTTATTTCAAAACATACCCTTTTTAAATTACATCAGAACAATTGTTATTATACATAAAGATTGTCGGATTTGCAATAATACTTTCCAATTTTTATTTAAAAATCATTTATTTTTGAAAGAAGTCATTGAATAATCGTGTTTCTACTGATATAATCAAGCTTAGCTTGCCATCTTATAAGGGATGAGCCAAAATCAGGAGCTGGGATAATGAATAAAAAAGAAATGCTAGAAAGACAAAAGAAAATAAGAAATTTTTCCATTATCGCTCACATTGATCATGGGAAATCTACGTTAGCTGATCGTATTTTAGAAAAAACGCATGCTTTGACGCATCGGGAAATGAAAGATCAGTTACTTGATTCGATGGATCTTGAAAGAGAGCGTGGGATTACAATTAAATTAAATGCGGTTCAACTTAGCTATTCTGCTAAAGACGGGGAAACCTACACCTTCCATCTTATCGATACTCCTGGGCATGTCGACTTCACCTATGAAGTGTCGCGAAGTCTTGCCGCGTGTGAGGGCGCTGTTTTAGTTGTGGATGCTGCACAAGGTATCGAGGCGCAAACGCTAGCAAATGTTTATTTGGCGCTCGATAATGATTTAGAAATCTTACCTGTTATTAATAAAATTGATTTACCTGCGGCTGACCCGGAGCGTGTTCGCGAGGAAATTGAAGATGTTATCGGGCTTGACGCAAGTGAGGCAGTGCTTGCTTCTGCTAAGGCGGGCATCGGCATTGAAGATATTTTAGAGCAAATTGTGGAGAAAGTTCCGGCGCCACAAGGGGATATTGACGCGCCTTTACAAGCGCTTATTTTTGACTCGGTGTTTGATGCGTATCGCGGTGTTATTGCGAACATTCGAATCGTTGAAGGTACAGTGAAAGCTGGGGACAAAATCCGTATGATGTCAAATGGCAAGGAGTTTGAAGTCACAGAGGTTGGAGTTTTTAAACCGAAAGCAACGGCTCAAGATGTTTTAATGGTTGGAGATGTTGGTTATTTGACAGCTTCGATTAAAAATGTTGGAGATACGCGTGTCGGCGATACTATTACGCTTGCAAATAATCCAGCGAAGGAAGCTTTGCCAGGATACCGGAAGTTGAACCCGATGGTGTATTGTGGTTTATATCCGATTGATTCTTCCAAATACAACGACTTGCGTGATGCACTTGAAAAATTGGAATTGAACGATTCTGCACTTCAATTTGAGGCGGAAACTTCTCAAGCACTCGGTTTCGGATTCCGTTCTGGATTTTTGGGACTTTTGCATATGGAAATTATTCAAGAGCGGATTGAACGTGAATTTAATATTGATTTGATTACAACAGCTCCAAGTGTTATTTATCATGTGAATTTGACGGACGGGGAACAAATTGTTGTGGATAATCCGGCGGAAATGCCAGAGCCAGGCGTTATTGAATCTGTGGAAGAGCCCTACGTGAAGGCGACGGTGATGGTGCCAAATGAGTACGTTGGTGCGGTTATGGAACTTGCGCAAAATAAACGCGGAAACTTTATTACAATGGAATATTTGGACGATATTCGGGTGAGCATCATTTATGAGATTCCGCTATCTGAAATCGTTTATGATTTCTTTGACCAGTTGAAGTCTAGCACGAAAGGCTATGCATCATTTGACTATGAAGTGCTGGGCTATCAAACTTCGAAGCTCGTTAAGATGGATATTTTACTTAATGGGGAAAAAGTAGATGCACTTAGCTTCATTGTTCACCGTGACTTTGCTTATGAGCGCGGTAAAATTATTGTAGAAAAATTACGCGAACTGATTCCGCGCCAGCAATTTGAAGTGCCGATTCAAGCTGCAATAGGGACTAAAATTGTGGCTCGCTCGACGATTAAAGCTTTGCGTAAGAACGTCTTAGCAAAATGTTACGGCGGGGACGTATCGCGTAAACGCAAATTGCTTGAGAAACAAAAAGAAGGTAAAAAGCGGATGAAGCAGATTGGATCTGTGGAAGTGCCACAAGAAGCCTTTATGGCTATTTTGAAAATGGACGACAATCAATAAAACAAAAGAGTTGCCACTCATTTTTGGCAGCTCTTTTTTAAAGAAAGAAGTGTGGCGTGTATGACGGCCGTGTATATTCATATTCCTTTTTGCGAACATATCTGTTATTATTGCGACTTCAACAAAGTGTTTCTAGAAGGGCAACCTGTGGAACGCTACGTTGATTTGCTCATTCAAGAAATGGAGATGGCGACAGCTTTGAAAAAGCTTGATACAGTGGAAACCGTGTTTGTCGGCGGAGGGACACCAACAACGTTAAGCGAGAACCAAATTGAGCGATTGTGTGAAGCAGTTCATCGGATTTTTCCACTTTCGCAAGATGTGGAGTTTTCGTTTGAGGCAAACCCAGGCGACCTTTCTGTTTCTAAATTAAATGCAATGAAACAAAGTGGGGTCAATCGGATTAGTATGGGCGTTCAGAGTTTTAATAATGACCTACTAAAGAAAATTGGTAGAATCCATACTGTAGCAGATGTGTATCAGTCTATTCAGAATATGGAAAAAGTTGGTTTTCGGAATGTTAGTATTGATTTAATTTTTAGTTTGCCGGGTCAAACGGAAGACGACTTTAAAGATACACTTCAAAAAGCGTTAGCGCTTGATTTACCGCATTATTCAGCTTACTCGCTCATTATTGAACCGAAAACGATATTTTATAATTTGATGCAAAAGGGACAACTTATTTTGCCAAACCAAGATGCCGAAGCGAACATGTATGATTTTTTGATGAGTGAGATGGAACGACGCGGGAAGAAGCAATATGAAATTAGCAATTTTGCTGAAGAAGGATTTAAAAGCCGCCATAATATAGTTTATTGGAGCAATGAGCATTATTTCGGCTTTGGAGCAGGCGCACATGGTTATTTAAATGATACGCGGTACAGCAATTTTGGTCCGCTGAAGCAATATATGACACCGCTTGAAGAGGGCAGACTTCCCATTTTTCAAACAAAAGATTTATCTCTTAAAGAGGAGATGGAGGAAGAGATGTTTCTTGGGCTTCGCAAAGTTGATGGTGTCAGCAAGGTGAGGTTTTTTGAGAAATTTGACCGGGAGTTAGATGCTACATTTCAGAAAGCGATTGCTACGACAGTTGAAAATGGGTGGCTTGAAAATACGAAAGAATATGTAAAATTAACAAGAGAAGGTCGTTTTTTAGGAAATAACGTTTTTCGTGAGTTCTTATAAATCGCATGGTTGACCAATTTTGACCAAACAAGTCGGTCTTTAGTCTGAAATGAAGTGTTTTCAGTTGACTAGAGCTGATTTGTTTGGTAAATTTATACTTGTATTTAGCACTTGAACGATTTGAGTGCTAAAAAAAGAGGTGAAAGGTATGTTGACGGAAAGGCAGCTTCAGATTTTTCGAGCGATTATCGATCATTTCACTTGGACTGTTCAGCCTGTGGGTTCTAAAAATCTGCTAAAAGAAAGCGACCTTCCTTACAGCTCTGCGACAATTCGAAATGAAATGAGCGTGCTTGAAGAATACGGCTTTATTGAAAAGACGCATTCATCTTCGGGGCGAGTACCATCTGAGAAAGGTTACCGGTTTTATGTGGACTATTTATTAAAGCCAAAGGAACTTTCAAAAGAAGATCAAAAGGTGATTCAGTCGATATTTCAAGCGGATTACGATGAGGCGGAAGAGCTGATTCAAAATTCGGCATCGCTACTTTCGGAATTGACAAGCTATACGTCCATTGTACTTGGTCCACATTCAGCTGCAAATAGGTTGAGCGGATTTCGGTTTGTGCCGATTAGTCGCCAGCAAGCAATGCTGATTTTAATTACGGATCAAGGGCATGTGGACAATCATTTGGTGGCGCTCCCTGCTGGGGTTACACTTTCGGATATGGAGAGGACCGTGAACATTTTAAACGATCGCTTGGTCGGAGTTCCGCTTGACCATCTAGAGTCCCGTATCGCGCACGAAGTACAGGCGCTTCTCACCGAACATGTTGAAAATGCTGAGCACATGAGCGATATTTTGTTAAATACGCTGCATCGTGTGAATAAAGAACGCATTTATCTCGGGGGGAAAACGAATATTTTAAATCAACCTGAGTTTCATGATATTGCGAAAATTCGTGGTTTCTTGCAACTGGTTGAAGCGGAAGATGTCCTTTATGATTTATTCCGCGATATTCCTGACGGGATTGCGGTTAAATTTGGTCGCGAACTGAACAACGAATTCATGGACGATTTAAGTATCGTGACAGCGACCTACCAAATTGCCGATGAGCGCGTTGGCGGTATCGTCCTGCTCGGTCCGACAAGAATGGAATATAGCCGAATGCTCGGGCTAGTCGATGTATTTAGTCGCGATTTAACAACCGTTTTAACAAAACTTTATCATGAGAACCAAAAATAGAAAGGGCTGAAGAAACGAACGTTTTTTCAGGAGGTGACACTTTTGTCTGAGAAAAAAGATAAGCAAGCTAAATTGGAAGAAGAGCTTCAAAAAGAAGCAGACGTTGAAACAAATGAAGTAGAAGTTGAGATGGAAGAGCAAGAAGCGGCAAAAGCTTTAGAAGCCAAAATTGCTGAGCTTGAAGAAGAACTTGCAAAACAAGAAAATCGCTATTTGCGTTTACATGCTGATTTTGAAAATGTCAAAAAACGTAACACGCTAGACCGTGAGGCGGCGATGAAGTTTCGTTCTCAAAGCTTAGCAGAAGATTTGCTACCAGCGCTTGACAGCTTTGAAAAGGCGCTTGATTCTGAATCGGATAACGAGGAAGTACAAGCGATTTTAAAAGGCATGAACATGGTGTACAGCCAAATTGTGACGGCTTTACAAAAAGAAGGCGTCGAGAGCATTAAAGCCTTAGGTGAACAATTCGATCCGAATTTCCATCAAGCGATTATGCAAGATCAAGATGAAAACGCGGCAAGCAATGAAATAACTGCAGAACTACAAAAAGGCTACAAGATTAAAGACCGCGTAATTAGACCTTCTATGGTCAAAGTAAACGAGTAAACAACTTTATTATATATATTCAGGAGGAATTTAAATTATGAGCAAAATTATTGGTATTGACTTAGGAACTACAAACTCAGCAGTCGCAGTATTAGAGGGCGGCGAAGCGAAAATTATCCCAAATCCAGAAGGTGCGCGTACGACACCATCTGTTGTCGGCTTTAAAAATGGTGAACGTCAAATCGGTGAAGTTGCCAAACGTGCGGCAATCACAAACCCAAACACAGTGAGCTCTATCAAACGCCACATGGGAACAGATTACAAAGAAACAGTGGAAGGAAAAGACTACTCCCCACAAGAAATTAGCGCGATTATTTTACAATATTTAAAAAGCTATGCAGAAGATTATTTAGGGGAAAAAGTAGATAAAGCAGTCATCACAGTACCTGCGTACTTCAACGACGCCGAGCGCCAAGCAACTAAAGATGCAGGTAAAATTGCAGGACTTGAAGTAGAACGAATTATCAACGAGCCAACTGCAGCTGCACTAGCATACGGCATGGATAAAACCGAGCAAGACCAAACCATTTTAGTTTTTGACCTTGGTGGTGGTACGTTTGACGTATCTATCCTTGAACTAGGCGATGGCGTTTTCGAAGTGCATTCCACAGCGGGTGACAACCATCTTGGTGGTGACGACTTCGACCAAAAAATTATTGATTATTTAGTCGCTGAATTTAAAAAAGAAAATGGCATTGACCTTTCTAAAGATAAAATGGCGTTACAACGTTTGAAAGACGCCGCTGAAAAAGCGAAAAAAGATTTATCTGGTGTAACAAGCACACAAATTTCCTTACCGTTCATTACAGCAGGCGAAGCCGGTCCGCTTCACTTGGAAGTTAGTTTAACCCGTGCGAAGTTTGATGAACTTACTCATGATTTAGTTGACCGTACAATCGGCCCAACTCGTCAAGCGCTTAAAGATGCAGGCCTTTCTGCTAGCGATATTGATCAAGTTATTTTAGTTGGTGGATCAACGCGTATTCCAGCTGTTCAAGAAGCGATTACGAAAGAGCTTGGTAAAGAACCGCATAAAGGCGTAAATCCTGATGAAGTAGTGGCAATGGGTGCAGCGATTCAAGGCGGCGTGATTACAGGTGATGTAAAAGACGTTGTTCTTCTCGATGTAACGCCATTATCACTTGGTATTGAAACAATGGGTGGCGTAATGACTGTCTTAATCGACCGCAACACGACGATTCCGACTTCTAAATCGCAAACATTCTCGACTGCGGCAGATAACCAACCAGCTGTTGATATTCACGTGCTTCAAGGTGAACGTCCAATGGCGAAAGATAATAAAACGCTTGGTCGTTTCCAACTTGCGGATATTCCACCAGCACCACGTGGTATCCCACAAATTGAAGTATCGTTTGATATTGACAAAAACGGTATCGTAACGGTTCGTGCGAAAGATCTTGGAACAGGTAAAGAACAAAATATCGTAATTAAATCTTCTTCAGGTTTAACAGATGACGAAATCGATCGCATGATGAAAGATGCAGAAGCAAACGCAGAAGAAGATAAGAAAAATAAAGAACATGCTGAACTTCGCAATAACGCAGACCAACTTGTCTTCACGGTTGATAAAACCCTTAAAGAGTTAGAAGGCAAAGTAGACGAAGAAGAAGTGAAAAAAGCAGAAACGGCACGTGATGAACTTCAAGAAGCACTTAAAGGTGAAGATTTTGAAGCAATTCAAACGAAAACAGATGCTTTAAATGAAATCGTTCAAAACTTATCTGTTAAACTTTACGAGCAAGCTGCAGCTGAACAACAAGCGGCACAAGGTGAAAATCCAGAAGCAGCAGGTTCTGATGATGTTGTTGATGCTGAATTTGAAGAAGTAAATGACGACGAGAAAAAAGAAGATAAATAAGTAAGCAGTAGAAAAGGTCAAAGTCATAGTGGCTTTGGCTTTTTCCGGCTTGTAGGCTGTTCTTATCAAAAGTCTTGTGATACAATACGTAAGGATAATGAAAAGGAGTGATGGCGGATGGCCAAACGCGATTATTATGAAGTACTTGGCGTTTCAAAGAGCGCTACGGCAGATGAAATCAAAAAAGCATACCGGAAACTGTCCAAAAAGTACCATCCGGATATCAATAAAGAGAGTGGCGCTGATGAGAAGTTTAAAGAGATTTCTGAGGCGTATGAAGTATTAAGTGATGAAAACAAACGCGCGCAGTACGATCAGTATGGACACGTTGATCCAAATCAATTTGGCGGCGGCGGTGGCGGTTTCTCTGGCGGCTATTCGAGCGGAGGATTTTCAGGATTTGAAGACATCTTTGATACATTCTTCGGAGGCGGCGGTGCGCGTCAAGACCCAAATGCACCGCGCCAAGGAAATGATTTACAATATACAATGCGCTTAAAATTTAAAGAAGCAGTTTTTGGAAAAGAAGCTGAAATTGAAATTCCGCGTGAAGAAGAATGCGATACTTGTCATGGTTCAGGAGCAAAACCAGGCACACATCCTGAAAAATGTTCGCATTGTGACGGAAAAGGTTCCATTAATGTGGAGCAAAATACACCATTTGGAAGAATCGTGAATAAACGTACGTGTAGTTACTGTAATGGCACAGGAAAAGAAATTAAAGATAAATGTTCTACTTGTCACGGTACAGGTCGCGTGAAAAAGACGAAAAAAATCAAATTGAAAGTGCCTGCTGGTGTGAATGATGGGCAACAAATGCGTGTTGCTGGCGAAGGGGAAGCTGGTATTAACGGCGGACCAAGCGGCGATTTATTCGTAGTATTTGTCATTATTCCAGACGAATTTTTCGAACGAGATGGCGATGATATTTTTGTAGAAGTACCACTAACATTCGTTCAAGCAGCATTAGGCGACGAAATTGATGTGCCAACTGTTCATGGTAAAGTGCGTCTTAAAATTCCTGCGGGTACGCAAACAGGCACGACTTTCCGTATGCGAGGTAAAGGTGTTCCACATCTTCGCGGCAGCGGCACTGGCGACCAACATGTGTCCGTGAAAGTTATCGTACCGAAAAAACTCGATGATAAACAAAAAGACATTTTACGTGAGTTCGGGGCGACAATAGGCGATAAAGTTGATGAGCAAACATCAGGTTTCTTCGACAAAATGAAAAAAGCTTTTAAAGGCGATTAAAAGAGAACCGTATGTTGACTAAAAGTAGGTTTTTCAACATGCGGTTTTTTACATAGGAGGAGTGAAAAAAGTGGAGTGGTCTGAGGTTGAAATCCATACATTAAATGAAGCGGTAGAGGCGGTCGCCAATCAGTTGACGGAATACGGGGCGAGCGGTGTTTCGATTACAGATGCCAGTGATTTTCACCGGGAGCGTGAGGATAAATTTGGCGAAATTTACGCGTTGAGTGCGGCTGATTATCCCGATAACGGTGTAGTGATTAAGGCATATTTTTTAAAAACGGATGAATTTATTGCCCAGTTACCTGACATGGAGCAAGCCATTCGCGATTTAAAACAATTCGATATTCCACTAGGCGAGCTTAGCTTTCACGTCAATGATGTGGACGATGATGACTGGGCGACGGCTTGGAAAAAATATTATCACCCTGTTCAAATTACGGAAAAGGTGACAGTTTCACCAACGTGGGAAAACTATGTGGGCAGTCAAGACGAGATTGTCATTGAACTTGATCCGGGCATGGCTTTTGGAACGGGGACGCATCCGACGACACAGCTTTGTATGCGGGCACTTGAAACATATTTGCAGGAAGATGACACGGTGATTGATGTCGGAACGGGATCTGGTGTGCTTTCGATTTTATGCGCGAAACTAGGCGCGAAGGAAGTGCTGGCGATGGATTTAGATGAGGTCGCTGTGCGAGCGGCACAGGAGAATATTAATCAGAATCAAGTGGACGCTATTGTGACACTCAAACAAAACAACTTGCTCGAAGGTTTGAACGAGCGGGTCGACCTCATTGTGGCTAATATTTTAGCCGAAGTTATCTTGCTTTTCCCAGAAGATGTGTATCAAACATTAAAACCAGGCGGCACATTTATTGCTTCGGGGATTATTGCGGAAAAAGCGGAAGTTGTTCGTGAAGCGATTGTGAATGCTGGAATGACGATTGTTCAAACGGAAACGCAAGGGGACTGGGTCGCGATTATTGCGAAACGAGGCGAAGCATAAGATGCAACGTTATTTTACAAGCCAAAAAGTAGATATGACAAAACCTTTTTCGATTTCTGGCGATGATTTTCATCATATGTCGCGTGTTATGCGCATGAAAACGGGGGACCAAATTTACGTGGTAGATTGCAGTGAAACAGCTTTTGTTGCGGAGCTTACGAATTTAGTGGCAGATTCAGCCGAGCTTCGCGTACTAAAAAAGCTTGAGCAAAGTCCTGAGTTACCTGCGCAAATTTCGATTGCGAGTGGTTTGCCAAAAGGAGATAAGCTGGAACTGATTGTGCAAAAAGCGACGGAATTAGGTGCGCATGCATTTATTCCGTTTGCTGCGGAGCGTTCGATTACGAAGTGGGAAGCGAAAAAGATGCGTAAAAAGCTCGAACGCTTAGAAAAGATTGCCAAAGAAGCAGCGGAGCAATCGCACAGGACACATATTCCAAGCGTTTCTTTTTGTGAAAATTTAACGGCATTAATGGCGACTTTTGCAGATTATGATTATGTGCTTTGTGCGTATGAAGAAAGTGCGCGTGAACATGAAACGAAGACGCTCGTGGCGACTTTTGAAAAAATGCAACCTGGTGAGAGGCTGTTAGTTATTTTTGGTCCAGAAGGCGGCATGAGTGAAAATGAAGTAGCTCGGCTCGTAGAAGAAGACGCATCATTAGCTGGTCTAGGCCCGCGAATTTTACGAACTGAAACAGCGCCGTTCTATGTTTTGGCTGCGGCCTCGTATCATTTTGAGCTTCGTTAAGTAGTCATTGGGCTAATTTTTTAATAAAGTTAACGATTTCATGTTGACGCAAAAACAGGTTTCATATATAATTTTAAATGAGTGAATGCTTATCCTGTTATGCTTTCAGAGTTTTGCTAACAGTTCGCTAGCATTCTGAAGCCTTATAAGGACTTTCACTAGTCCATGTAAGTGTCGGAGGGAGGGAAAGAGAGATGTCAAAAACAGTAGTTCGTAAAAACGAATCGCTTGAAGATGCTCTTCGTCGCTTTAAACGTACTGTTTCTAAAAGTGGAACTTTGCAGGAATCTAGAAAGCGCGAATTTTATGAAAAACCAAGCGTAAAACGTAAGAAAAAATCAGAGGCAGCAAGAAAACGTAAATTCTAAAATTAAAGGCGATGATATCGTTGACACTGCTTGACAAATTGAATGAAGATATGAAGCAAGCGATGCGAAACAAAGAAAAAGAAAAACTTTCTGTTATCCGCATGTTAAAAGCTGCTTTACAAAATGAAGCGATTAATCAAGGTGGCACTCTTTCAGGAGATGATGAAATCACTGTTCTCGCTCGTGAAATGAAACAGCGTCGAGATTCTTTGTCTGAGTTTGAAAAAGCTGGGCGGGAAGATTTAGCTGAAAAAGTTCGCGCTGAAATTGTTATCGTGGAGCACTATTCTCCGAAACAATTGTCAGATGAAGAGCTTGAAGAAATTGTAAAAGTAACGATTGCAGAAGTTGGCGCCTCGTCAAAAGCCGATTTTGGTAAAGTGATGGGGAAAATCATGCCGAAAGTAAAAGGCAAAGCTGATGGAAATGCAGTGAATAACTTTGTTAAAAAATATCTTTCATAAAATGCTAAAAAGGCTAGCCTAATGACTAGCCTTTTTTTTGATGCTGAAACTATGTGCATGTTTAAATGATGGCGCATTGGTCTGAGTTTTTATTATGCGGCATTTTCGTGTATAATAGAAGTGAAATTTAGTTTAAACGATAAGGGGTTAAAGCATGCAAAATGAGTCCTACAATGAAATCATTGAATTAAATGAAATGACCGATGGACGCGATTTATTCGGCAATAATGACGCAAACATCGATATTTTAGAAGATTCCTTACAAGTTAAAATTGTAACGCGTGGGGGAGATGTTTCCATCACGGGGACCGAGGAAGCCGTTTTGCAAACAAAGCATGTGATTGCAGCTTTGATTGATGTGCTTAAAAATGGCGTGCATATAGACGGACGCGATGTGGCTCAAGCAATAAAAATGGAAAAAGGCGGAACACTTGAGTATTTCCCAACATTATTTGATGATGAAATCACGAAAAACGCACAAGGGAAACCAATTCGTCCCAAAACCTTTGGGCAGCGAAAATATATGCAAATGGTTCGGAAATATGACATTGTTTTTGGCGTCGGTCCAGCAGGAACAGGAAAAACTTATCTTGCTGTTGTTATGGCCGTTGATGCTTGGAAAAAAGGAAAGGTAAGTAAAATTATCTTAACCCGCCCAGCGGTTGAAGCAGGTGAGAGTCTGGGGTTTTTGCCGGGTGACTTAAAAGAAAAAGTCGATCCATATTTGCGCCCCGTTTATGATGCACTATACGATATTTTTGGCGTCGAACATACAACGCGTCTGATGGACCGTGGTGTCATCGAAATTGCGCCGCTCGCTTATATGCGTGGTCGGACGCTAGATAATGCGTTTGTCATTCTTGATGAGGCACAAAACACGACGATTGCACAAATGAAAATGTTCTTAACGCGACTTGGTTACGACTCGAAAATGATTGTGAATGGTGACATGACACAAATTGATTTACCGAAAGGCGCGGTGAGTGGCCTAGTCAATGCTGAACAAGTTTTAAGCGATGTAAAAAATATCGGTTTTGTTTATTTTGAGCATCACGATGTGGTCAGACATCCGCTTGTGGCAGAAATCATTAAAGCGTATGAGCGAATTTAGCCAAGAAAGGCTGTGATTAGGTGAAGCAAAAATGGCAAGATGTCTATAGCAAACACAAAGAAAAGCTTTTCATCCCATTATTTATCGCAGTTCTTTTTTTCGCATCCTATTTCTTACTTATTCAAGTTACGAAGCCAGAGTCCTATCAAGCGAAGCTGTTTTCGGTTTCTGAGAAAACCATTCGTTCCCCTCAAACCGTTGTGGATACGAAAAAAACAGAAGAGGAGAAACGGAAAGCAAGCGACGAAGTGGAGGATGTTTATGTTTACAATCGTGAAACAGCGGCGAATCAAGTTGCCTTCACGGAATCGATTTTTGATTATATAAACGAAGTAAGAACGGAAACTGCCGATGCCGAGAAAGAGGCGAAAGCGGAAGCTGAGTCGAACAATAAGCCGGTGCCAAAGCCAGTAACAGACGCTAATAAACTTAAATCTTTTAAGGAAAAACTCGTTGGGGATCATGCTGAAAATATAACAGAAAATGTGTCGGACGCAACGTTTATTAATCTTTTGAACGCCACGCAAGCCGATTTAAAAGCAACAGAGGACCAAGTTATTTCAGAAGTGAAGCGTGCCATGGACGACCGCATTCGCGAAAGCAATTTAAATACAAAGAAAATTCAAGCGCGTGATGCAATCGAATTGTCCGCTATGCCGTCCAATTATAAAACAAGCGCGAAATCGCTCGTTTCAAATGCCATCATTCCAAATGAAACGGTGGATAAAGAACAAACAAAAGCGCGTAAAAAAGAAGCCGCAGACAATGTCGTCCCTGAAAAGATATTACAAGGTCAAGTCATTGTTCAAGAAGGGCAAATTATTGATAGAGAAACATACCGACAACTGGAGTTACTCAATTTAATTGATCAGAAAATGCCAATCAAACAATATACAGGATATGCATTTTTAGTATTAGCACTCTTTCTTTTACTTTATTTTTATACGAAGAAAAGAAAATATCCACCTAAAAAACGCCGTCAAACTATCTTGATTTTTACGAGTGTCTATGTGACAACGCTTGTGTTCTTGCTTGTGATACGCTGGCTTGAAGGTGCGAATATCATGAATATTGCCTTTGTTTTTCCAGCCGCGTTTATGCCAATGGTGCTAAAAATTCTTTTAAACGAACGATTTGCTTTCTTTGGCGTTATTGTCGTTGCCATCACGAGCTTGTTCGTGTTTGAATCAGACACGACGAGCATTATGAATGTGCTGATGGTCGCTTTCATTCTTTTAAGCGGGTTAACAAGCGTTGTCGCACTCAAAGATTACAGCCGCCGCATCGCAATTTTCCAAACAGGCATGATTGTGGGCGCGCTGAACGTCGTCTATGCGCTTTTGCTTCTCGGAATTAATAATTCCACTCTTCTTAGTTTAAACGCCGTCCAAGTCATCTTTTACGCGTTTTTAGGTGGAATAGGTTCATTTATGTTAGGCTTGGCGCTCATTCCTTTATTTGAAACGCTGTTTGGTATTTTAACAACGAGCCGCCTCATTGAACTCGCGAATCCGAATCACCCACTGCTAAAGAAAATTTTGATGAAGGCGCCTGGAACGTATCATCATAGTATGATGGTCGCCAATCTAGCCGAAACATGTGCTGATGAAATTGGCGCGAATAGTTTATTAGTGCGAGTCGGCTGTTTCTATCATGATATTGGTAAAACTTTGCGCCCGCCGTATTTTGTGGAAAACCAATTGCAGGGCATTAATCCGCATGATAGGTTGACACCGAAGCAAAGTCGCGATATCATTTTAGCGCACACAACGGACGGGGCAGAAATTTTAAAGGAAAACCATATGCCACAGCCAATTATTGATATTGCACTGATGCATCACGGCACGACAATTTTGAAATATTTTTATGTAAAAGAAAAAGAAAACCATCCTGACGTAAGCGAAAGCGAATTCCGTTACAGCGGACCGAAGCCACAAACGAAGGAAATTGCGATTATTAATATTGCAGACAGTGTGGAAGCCGCTGTTCGATCCTGCGATGTGCCAACGAAAGAAAAAATAAGTACCATTATTGATGGCATTATTCGCGAACGCATTTTAGACGGTCAATTTACAGAATGCGATATTACGTTGCATGAAATTGAAACGATTCGTGACACCTTAAAACGGACGCTAAACGGGATTTACCATCAACGGATTCAATATCCAGATGATTCGAAAGGGGAAAAAGAATGAGTGATTTGGAACTAGACTTATTCGATGAAACAGAGCAAGTTTCAGAAAAAGAACAAGCTTTTATTCGCGATATTTTAAATTTTTCTGTGGATTATTTAAAACTAGAAGGCATGATTGAAATGTCAGTCACTTTAACCGATAATCCCCGCATTCAAGAGATAAACCGTGAATATCGCGGAAAAGATCAACCGACCGATGTGATTTCCTTTGCGCTCGAAGAACTCGGCGAAGATGAAATGGAAATCATGTCAGAAGAAGAGCTACCACGGAACATTGGTGACATCATCATCTCGATTGAACGCGCAAAAGAACAAGCTGACGAATACGGACATACTTTCGACCGTGAACTTGGATTTTTAGCCGTACATGGACTGCTCCACCTGCTCGGATACGACCATATCGAGCCAGAGGACGAAAAGGAAATGTTCGGACTTCAAAAAGAAATGTTGGATGCTTATGGGTTACAAAGATAGAAAATATCAGCGGAATCGCAATTTATTTGAGTCTTTTAAACATGCTTTTACGGGAGTAAAAACGGCAGCAGCCGAAGAGCGGAATATGCGAATTCACCTCTTAGTCGCACTTGTCGTCTTGATTGCCGCCTTCGCATTTTCAGTGACTAAAACCGAGTGGCTTATTCTCCTTGTCTGCATTTTCGTCGTCATTCTTCTTGAAATGGTAAACACCGCGATTGAACGGGCAGTCGATGCGATTACAACTGATTTTTCACCCGAAGCAAAAAAAGCAAAAGATGTTGCAGCAGGCGCCGTTTTAATTGCCGCAAGCATGTCTTTTATCATCGGACTTATCATTTTTATACCATACGTGTTAGCTATTTTTTAAAGAGATAGGAGTTTAAAGTATGAAAGAAAGTAATTTTGTTGAACTTGCAAAACGTGCGCGTGATTTTGCTTACGTCCCGTATTCCAAGTTTCCAGTAGGCGCTGCGCTTGTTACAGCAGATGATGAAGTCGTATTAGGTTGCAATATTGAAAATGCCTCATTTGGGCTAACCAATTGTGCGGAGCGAACCGCGATTTTTAAGGCTGTGTCAGAAGGGAAGACGAATTTTAAAAAACTGGTTGTTGTGGCGGATACAGACGGACCAGTTTCACCTTGCGGGGCATGTCGCCAAGTTATAAGTGAGTTTTGCGACAAGGACATGCCGGTTGTACTAACAAATTTAAAGGGCGATGCAGTTGAAGTAACCGTTGAAAAGTTGCTTCCTGGCGCCTTTACGAGTGGAGATATGGATAATGAGCGATACGTTTAAGTCTGGTTTTGTTGCGATTGTTGGGCGCCCGAATGTAGGAAAGTCCACGCTTTTAAACCAAATAATAGGTCAAAAAATTGCGATCATGAGTGATAAAGCGCAAACGACCCGAAACAAAGTGCAAGGGGTTTATACGGAGAGTGATGCGCAAGTAGTGTTTATCGACACGCCTGGTATTCACAAGCCCAAACATAAACTTGGTGATTTCATGGTCAAAGTGGCCTTAAATACATTTCGCGAAGTCGATTTAATTTATTTTGTTATCGATGCGGAAGCTGGCTTTGGCCGCGGCGACGAATTTATCATTGAGAAATTAAAAAATGTGGAAACACCTGTTTTCCTGCTTATCAATAAAATCGATTTAATTTCCAAAGAAAAATTAGTGGAGCTCATCGAAAAATATAAGGAGCTACTCGATTTTGCGGAAATTATTCCGATTTCAGCTTTAGAAGGAGACCAAGTGCCAAATCTACTAGCTGAAACGAAAAATTACTTAGATGAAGGTCCGATGTACTATCCAAAAGACCAAATCACTGACCACCCAGAGCGTTTCATCATCTCAGAACTTATCCGTGAGCAAGTGCTTCAATTAACACGTGAAGAAGTGCCGCATTCGGTGGCGGTCGTAATCGAAGGCATCGAAAAAAATCCGAAAACGGAGAAGCTTACAATCATGGCCACAATTATTGTCGAACGCAGCACGCAAAAAGGCATTATTATCGGCAAACAAGGCCAAATGCTCAAACAAATCGGCATGCGCGCAAGAAAAGAAATCGAACTTTTAATGGGTTCCAAAGTATTTTTAGAAGTTTGGGTAAAAGTCCAAAAAAATTGGCGTGACAAAGAGCATTATTTACAGGATTATGGTTTTAATCAAGATGAATATTAATAGAAAATCGTAAATAAAAACACAAAAGCGTATGGCTTCCTAAACTTTTAGGAGAAGCACCATTCACTTTTGTGTTTTTTCAGTTATTAGATTTAAAAAGTCTTTACGATTATTAATCTTGGAGAATTCAGTTATGCACATTGTCAGAGAGTATCAATTCATTTATGTACTCTTTCGCTTCTTCTAAAGAGACATGTGGTTGGTACTCACAAACTTTTTGAACTGCTTTTATTGTACTTTTTCTAAAAATTAAATATGAAATTTCAGTTTCCTGTTCTTTAGACAAAGCTATTTTTTTATTGTTGACTCTTCAAAAGCATGGGGGAGGGGCACTTTAGAAAGATCCGACATACTTAAATTATCCACATATTTTTTTGCAGTCGCTATTGACACCCCAGGTTGCCAATCCATAATCATCTTTACCGCTAAAATTTTGTTTTGCCGATAAATCAAATCCAATACTTCCATTTTCTGTGGCTCTGTTAAATTAATCATTACTGAATCTGTCGTTGTCTCTTGTTTTTGGCGTTTAAAACTGTTTTTGATTGCAATCGCCACTATTACGAAAAATGTAAAAAATACTACTATAGTCACACTTATGCCTATTGTCATGGCTAACATGTTTTCTCTCTCCTTGTTGTAAAAATTCAAATGCACTAAGCTCTATAATCTATACAAGAAACCAAACTCTTTTAGTTCCAAATTAAATTATCGTACTCCATTTCAAGAAAACCATCATCACCTAAATACTCGTAATAAATCGAAAAACTCACTGTCTTCCCAGGCTCAATCTTTTCATGAAAGTAATCTTTTTTTTCTATTTCTGCGTAGTCAGCCGCATCATATTGGAACAAATAAAAATCTTTAGCGGACACATAAATCGGTTCTTTACCATCGTTGCGCATTTTGACATCAACTTTATAGTATTTATCAATTCCACGCTCATCAACTTCATACGTCGTAGGCTGCTTAACAAGCACCGTCGCATCCTCACTAGATTTCCCCTCATCACCAAAAGAGAGCTCCATATAATCTTCATCACTATAATCATCTGTGTAACCTTCATTATAATCACTTGAGATTTCTGTATCATTAGACGTATTCTGCTCGCTCACATAATAAATAAACGCGCTAAGTCCAATCAGGCAGCTAATTAGAAAAATAGCACCGCCAATGCTCGTAAATAAAATCCCCATAAGCTTCTTTTTCTTTAAAAGTAAGAGTGCGACACCCGTAATGGTGGCGGCAAACGAAATCAAGCAAACAAATCCAATGACAATCGAATAAATCATATGCGCGTCTCCTTTTTTTATACTACTAATATTGTACCATCTCCGCACAATTTAGAGAACTATAAATACACCAAAAAACCTGCCAAAACAAACTAGGCTAATTTTGTTGTAATATATTTAAATTGTTAATAGATTTATAGTCAATAAGAATGTTTGCCAGAATCCATAGACTCCACATAGGCTTCATGCTATAATTTTCACGAGGTGAAACAAATGGGAAAACAAATTAAACTGCCAAGTAATAGGCTTTCAGAGCACGCGACAGACATTTCTAAGCATTCAGCTGAGTTAAAATTAACTCTATCGTCGCCTTTGTCCTATTCAACTGGTTCGGCTCAAAGCCTTCAGTACAGTTTGACAGAAATTTCAGAGGGACTTACAGGTTTTCAAAACGCAATTCAAAAAGAAGCAAAGAATTTGAAAGAGATTGAGCGAGCAATGGAGGAAAATGAACACAAACTTGCAAAAATGATTGCATCAACGCTAAAGCAAGTGGGTGAGCATTTATGAAAAAAATAGACTATGAAGAAGCTTTATACCAAAAGCATCTTCAGAAAAATCGTATGGAATGGGTAAATGAGGATATTGAGCGATTAGGACAACTACAACTTGAGATTGTCAATCTTGCAAAAGCAGGATGGCGAGGACAAGCCGCCAACGAATTCTGTATTGAATTGGAGGAGACCGCAGAGCAAGAGTGGGGGAGTCTCAAGCAGGTGAGCAAATCTTTGGAAGAAGAGCTAGAAAACGAAAGAGCAAAACTACATATTGCACAACAAAAAGGGAATGAAGACAATGGCAAGGATTGATATTGCAGAAGTGAAGCATATGTGCGACCAGTTTCAAAGAGAAGCCAATCGAATGAAAAACGTGCTAGATGGTCTAAAAAAAGATGTCACCCAATTGATTGAGGACAATGATCTTCAGGGACAAATGGCGGACAGTGCTAAAAGTTACTACCAGGATATTATTTTAGTCCTTGTCAAAAAAGGAAAAAATGTTTTGGATGAAGGGATGGAAAAGGTGAAGAAATATATAGCCGATTTCCACGACCAAGTAGACCCTTCTGGTAATGCACGATTAGACTCAGAAGTATTATATGAGATGGAAATTCAAATTGCAAACTATCAATATATGATGGAGAATATTCTTGTAGAAATGAAAATGGTTGGGGGCATTGATGCATTACCCCAGCAATTTAAACAGTTAGATAAGTGTACAAGTGCGATGAGTACCATCAACAAGAAAATAGATATTTTACGCAAATTTGAAACCTTTGAAGCTAGTCATCAAGATACATTAAATGAAGTTTTAACTGATTTATATTACGTTAAACAAGGTTTAGAAGATGTACAAAGTGGTCGCTTTTTCAAAGGGAAAAGTCATTCTTACGAAGTCAATTCAAAAGTCACTTGGCTCAGTCATTTAAAAGAAAAAGATAACAAAATGAAAACCGATTATGATTGGGACTCGTTTGAAAAACATAAAGATAATAATGGCTTCTGGATGCTTTCAAAAAAGGGTTTGTCTTATAAAGAACGGCTAGAAATTTCCTCTATCTACAACGGCTTAATTATAAACGGCAAACTTAAAAGTCCTGATGAAATGGAGCAAGAAGAATCCGAAGAAATGACCAAAATAATGGCAGATACGATTTGGGCAGCTTGGGCAGATCAGCTCCAAGATGGTAGTGGCAACAACTTAGATAACGTGCAAAAAATGTCGATTACGATTGGAAGCTCAATTGGGCTTGCCTCACTACTTTGGGTTGGCAAAACAGGTAGTAAAGGTGTTAAAATTAATTCTGCTGAACTGACAAAATTAAAAAATATGCAGAAAACAATGGAAGGCAGTACATATTCGGTTAATAAACCCACAAGTGTACTTCAAAGTCAACTAGTTCGAGATTATATTCGAGATATTGAAACGCGGACCGGGCGAGGTATCCCTAAGAATCAAGTGGATTTATTGAAAGAGGCTCTGCGGGTTAAGGAATATACAGCTTTAAGTAAAGCTGAGACGGCCACTCACAGAAAAGAATTTAACAGAGTAAAAAATGATATTATAGAAGAATGGGAATTAAATACAGGACAGAAGTGGCCTACTTATGATGAACCAGTTTATTCAGCGAATGGGAATTTGATAAAAAAGGTTGGGTATAAGTACGACGCTCATCATATTATTGAAAATGGTTTTGGGGGAGATAATAAGTGGTGGAACATACATCCAGCAAAAGCCTTTGATGAACATCAAGGCGGTATCCATGGAAGTAATGCACCATCAAAAGATATATTTAAGAGGGAGTGAGTTTAATGTATAAATTTATGAAAAATAATCCAGAAAATGATTTTTATAATGTATCAAAAAATGAAATTGTTGAGGTAGAGAATCAATTAGGCTTTACTTTTCCTTCTGATTTAATTCAATTTTACACAGAGCTTGGTTATGGGTTTGTTTTTGAAGGAGATCAAAATAATGATAATCGGTTAATGGATCCAGTTTCAGTAAAGGACTTTCGTCTGAGAAAAGATTACTTTGCTTGGCTACCTGATATAGAGGTATATTCATTGTTTGAAGAAAATAAGTTGATTTTTTTTCAAATTAACGAGTCAGCATTTCTATCAATTGGTTTTAAAGGAGAAGCTATGAATAAAATTTTTTATGATGATACGTGCATAGCACAAAATTTACAGGACTTTTTCAAAAAAATGGAAGTGAATAATGAGTATTATCTAGAATTAGTGTAAGTTTGATTATGATAATTATTATTTTGATATACTCAACTAGTTAACTTTTCTGGCTGTGAAAATTTTTTGTTTTGGACTAGCGAACACTCGTTCAGCATTTTACTTTAAAAATAGCTCACTAGGGTTTATATCTTAGCTACTGAAGCTTTTAGAATACGCCTTTTCCGTGTATAATAAAAGCTTGGGGAGGTGTTCTTTTGGAAAAATGTGAAGGCATTGTTTTGCGTGCTAGCAATTACCGGGAGTCTGATAAAATCGTTGTCGTTTATACGCGTGAATTCGGGAAAATCGGAATGGTTGCGCGTGGGGCTAAAAAAGGACAAAGTCGTCTTGCCGCCGTGACACAACCGTTTACACAAGGAAGCTTTACTTTTTTCGGAAATAGAGGGCTCGTAACACTCCAGCAAGGTGATTTGATTCATAACTTTTCAGATATCCAAACAGATATTTTTTTAACCGCGTACGCCGCTTACGTTTGTGAGCTACTCGATAAAGCAGTAGAAGAGCGGAAACCAAACGCTTATATATACGAACTTGTTTCAGAGATTCTAAACGACATTGATGAAGGCTATGATGCGCAAATTTTAGTGCAGATTTTTGAAATGAAAATGTTGAATGTTTTAGGATTTTACCCCGTTATGGATAAATGTGCGATTTGTGGGGCTACTTCCGGACATTTCGATTTTTCAACGCACGCAGACGGTCTAGTTTGCCACCGCTGTTTTGAAAAAGACCATTATCGGTTGCATTTACCTGAAAATGTTGTGAAACTTTTGCGTCTATTTTATATTTTCAAGCTTGATCGCCTTGGCGAAATTAATGTGAAGCCAGAAACGAAGGCCTTGCTTGAAAAAACTATTGATACGTATTACGAGGAAAAAACGGGGCTGTTTTTGAAAAGCAAGCGTTTTTTGCGTGATATGTCGAAGTGGGATCACATGTTAAAGAAGGAAGATAGCGATTGACAAAGCTAGAAAAATGAAGTATCTTGTAAATAAGATTTAAATAGGTACGTTGATGAGAAAAAGTAGAAACAAGCTCTTTATTTAGCGAACTTGGGTAGGTGAGAGCCAAGTGAAATCTTGTTTTGAAAAGGCGTTTCGGAGTACAGACGAAATCAAGGTGGGAATTTAACAATTCCAAGTAGGGTGGAACCGCGAGATAACTCTCGTCCCTATATGTTGTCATGGCATATAGAGACGAGAGTTTTTATATGGCCGTAAAACTTTGGAGGTGCTAAAAATGAATTTACAAAAAATGATTCGCACATTGCAAGATTATTGGTCAGAACAAGGTTGTATCATGTTACAATCCTATGATGTTGAAAAAGGAGCCGGAACGATGAGTCCGTATACGTTCTTAAAAGCAATCGGACCAGAACCGTGGAAAGCGGGTTACGTGGAACCATCGCGCCGTCCAGCTGACGGTCGTTACGGAGAAAATCCTAACCGCTTGTTCCAACACCACCAGTTCCAAGTTGTGATGAAGCCGTCACCAGACAATATTCAAGAGCTTTATCTTGGCTCGCTTGAAAAGCTAGGCATTAATCCGTTAGAACATGATATTCGCTTCGTTGAGGACAATTGGGAGAATCCTTCACTAGGCTGTGCTGGTCTAGGCTGGGAAGTATGGCTTGACGGGATGGAAATCACACAATTCACTTATTTTCAACAAGTAGGTGGGTTGGAATGTTCGCCGGTCACATCGGAAATTACGTACGGCTTGGAGCGCTTAGCAAGCTACATTCAAGATGAGGAGAATGTTTTTGATTTGGAATGGACAGAAGGCATAACCTATCGCGATATTTTCTATCAAGCTGAATATGAAAATTCCAAATATGCGTTTGAAACGTCCAATACTGAAATGCTATTATCGCTGTTTGACACATATGAACGCGAAGCAGGCAACCAAATGGGCGAAGGGCTCGTTTTCCCGGCATATGACTACGTGCTAAAATGCTCGCACACCTTTAACTTGCTCGATGCAAGAGGTGTCGTATCTGTAACAGAGCGCGCGCAGTACATTGGCCGAATTCGAAATCTCGCAAGACGAATTGCACGCACCTTTTACGAGGAACGCGAAAAACTTGGCTTCCCTTTAATAAAGGAGGAACAAAACCATGAATAAAGACTTTTTACTTGAAATCGGGCTTGAAGAAATGCCCGCTAAATATATTACGGCTTCTGTAGAGCAGCTAAAAGAACGCGCTGCAGACTGGTTTAAAGAGAAAAAAATTGCTGTTGAAGCGATTCAAACGTATTCTTCGCCAAGACGCCTCACAATTTTGGCGAAAAACGTTGCCACGAAGCAAGAAGACCAAATCGAAGAAGCAAAAGGACCAGCTAAAAAAATCGCTTTTGATGAAAACGGTGACTGGTCCAAAGCCGCACAAGGATTCGCTAGAAGTCAAGGCGTTACGCCAGATGACTTTACTTTTCGGGAAATAAAAGGCGTCGAGTATATCTATATCAAAAAAGAAGTAAAAGGCCTTAAAACGCTTGATTTACTCTCTGAATTCCAAAAAATCGTAACAGACATGACTTTCCCGGTTAGCATGCACTGGGCAGACTGCGATTTGCGCTACATTCGGCCGATTAAATGGCTTATCGCGTTATTCGATACGGAAATTATCCCGTTTGAAGTGGCAGGTGTGAAAACGGGAAATGAAACGCGGGGGCATCGCTTCCTCGGCAAGTCTGCGGTTGTGAAAACGCCATCTGATTATGAAAAAGTACTCCTTGAACAATTTGTTGTAGTTGATGCGGAAGCAAGGAAAGATGCGATTCGCGAACAAATTGCGGAAATCGAAACTATTCAGAACTGGAAAATTCCGGCCGATGCGGATTTACTAGAAGAAGTCAACAATCTTGTCGAATATCCGACCGTTTTATTTGGTAATTTTGAAAATGAATATTTGGCGCTGCCAGAAGAAGTTTTAATTACAACAATGAAAGAGCATCAACGTTATTTCCCAGTATTTAGCGAGGATAACAGCTTGTTGCCGCATTTTGTGACGGTTCGTAATGGAAACCATGAAAACTTGGAAACCGTGCAAAAAGGAAACGAAAAAGTACTGCGCGCTCGGTTGTCAGATGCGGATTTCTTCTATCAAGAAGATTTAAAAATGACGATTGACGAGGCTGTTCATAAGCTCAAAAATATTGTGTTTCATGAACGTCTAGGCTCATTGACTGAAAAAATGAAGCGTGTTCAGAAAGTAGCATTACTGCTTGCTGATTACTTGGACTGGGCGGAAGAAGAGAAAAAAGATATTTACCGCGTGACGGATATTTACAAATTTGATTTAGTCACGAATATTGTCGGTGAGTTCCCTGAATTACAAGGCATTATGGGAGAAAAATACGCCAAGCTTCAAGGCGAAAATGATGCTGTGGCTATAGCAATTCGTGAACACTACATGCCAATTTCGTCTGAAGGAGAACTGCCACAATCAGATTTAGGTGGACTAATTGCTGTGGCCGATAAATTAGAAACGCTCGTTAGCTTCTTCTGTATTAATATTATTCCAACTGGTTCAGCTGATCCATTTAGTCTTCGCCGTAGCGCGTTTGGTGTCATGCGAATTATTCAAGCGAACGAGTGGAATTTGCCATTTGCAGAAGTACTTGCTGAAATTGTAGGCATTGAGCGCAAAGAAGGCTTCTCAGATTTACCGGGCGAAGAAGTTTATCAAGTGGCGCAAAACTTCATGAAAAACCGCCTACGTGCCATTTTACGCGGTCATGATGTGCGTCAAGATATTATTGAAGCGGTTGTCGGCGGTGAGCCAAATCGCATCCCAGAAGTAATCAACAGCGCAAAAGTATTAAATGAATCGGCGCAAGATGACTGGTTCCGACCTACTGTTGAGGCTTTAACACGTGTGACAAATATTGCGAAAAAATATGATGACCATGAACCCGTTAATCCAAACTTGTTTGAAAACGAGTATGAAAAAGAACTCTTTGAGAGCGTGCAAGAGTTAAAACATGATTATCCAAACATGACCATCGTTGAGCGACTGAAACGCTTTGCTAAAATTCGCCCGATTATCGATGCTTATTTTGAGAATACGTTAGTCATGAGTGAAAATGAGGCCTTAAAAGCAAATCGTCTAGCGCTCCTTGTTGAGCTTTCAACCTTTATCCGCGAATTTGCACAAATGGATGAAATTCAGGTAAAATAAATATATAAAATGAAGCAGGAATTTTTCTAGAAATGGGAGTTCCTGCTTTTTAAAGGAGACGAGTTTAATGACCCAACCAGCCGTTTATGTCGTTTCCGATTCAACTGGTGAAACTGCTGAACTTGTAACACGAGCTGCTCTTGCTCAGTTTGGACAAACCCCAAAATTCATTCACCGCTTTCATCATGTTGACTCGATTGAAATGATTGAAGAAATTATTGATTTAGTAGCTGTTAACAATGGCATCATTGTGCATACAGTCGTTTTAGAAGAAGTACGCACTCGGTTAAATGAAACCGCAGAAGCTTACGGGGTACCGATTATTGATATTTTCGGTCCACTTCTAGCACAACTTGAAAAAACGTATAAAATTAAGCCGCTATCTGAGCCAGGTCGCGTCCGCTCGTTAGATGAAGCTTATTTCAACAAAGTAGCTGCGATTGAATTTGCGGTAGAAAATGATGACGGGAGAAACCCGCGAGGCATCTTGCAGGCGGATTACGTTCTAATCGGGATTTCGCGAACATCTAAAACGCCTTTATCCCAATATTTAGCTTTAAAAGGGTTAAAAATCACCAATATTCCAATTGTGCCAGAAGCAAGCATTCCAGAAGAACTGTTTGAAATTGACCCGAAAAAAATTATCGGGCTTAAAATTAACAAGAAAAAATTAAATCAAATTCGTTCTGAACGATTAATTTCCATGGGGTTAAGCGGAAAAGGAATGTATTCCAGTGGCGACCGGATTGACGAGGAGCTCAAATTTTTCAAAAAGTTGACGGATAAATTGGATTGTTTCGTACTCGATGTGACAAATAAAGCCGTTGAGGAGACTGCAAATGAAATTTTAAGTCACATTGGTCAACTTGATGAAGAAAAATTTGATTTATAAGAAGGAATTTTAACTTTTATGTCGAATATATATATTATACGCGATTTTTAAGCTTGAAAATAAGATTTTAATCGCGTATAATGCAATTTTGCTACATGTAAAATTGTCATGCATAAAAACGGGTTATCAGCTCGTTTTTTCGTTTGTCATCAGCTGAAAAGGAGGGAATGATTTGCCAAAAATAATTGTGGATGCAGATGCATGCCCCGTAAAGGCAGAAATTAATCAGCTCGCTAAAGATTTTCAGCTTGAAGTTATTTATGTCGCTTCTTATAACCATTATAGAAGCACAGAAACCGATGAAACTTGGATTTATGTAGATACAGAAAAGGAATCTGCAGATATCCGGATTGTCAATTTAGCTCAAAAAGGAGATATTATCGTCACGCAGGATATTGGGCTCGCAAGCATGTTGCTCACAAAATGTATTGTTTTTTCAAACCGAGGTGAAATTTACTTGGAAGAAAGAATGACGATGATGCTCGAACAGCGTAACGACAGACGCAAAGAGCGCAAACTTGGGAAGTATAGCAAAGGACCAAAAGCGATGACGGACCAAGATCATATTCGTTTTTACCAAAATGTTCGTGATTTTTTAGAAAATAAAGTGGAGTTGACGATAAAAAATGAAAAGGATTCCTGAAGAAACGATTGACCGCATTCGGAATCAGACGGATATTGTCGATATTATTGGTAACTACGTACAGCTTAAAAAACAAGGACGAAATTATATTGGCTTATGTCCTTTTCACGGGGAAAAAACGCCATCTTTTTCCGTTTCACCTGAAAAGCAAATTTTTCACTGCTTTGGTTGCGGAAAAGGCGGCAATGTATTTTCCTTTTTAATGGAACATGATCACTTAACTTTCACGGAAGCCGTTCATAAAGTGGCGGAACTAGGCCATATTGATGTGGACCTCCCCAAACTTACAAGCGATGAAACTTTGTCGGCACCTAAGGAAACAAGCGAAACACATAAAATGATAGATATGCATCAGCTTGCGGCTAAGCTTTATCATTATTTGCTTTTGGAAACCGAAGAAGGTTTAGAGGCTTTAAATTATTTGAAGGAACGCGGCATGAGCGAGGAACTCATTCAGACTTTTCAAATTGGTTTTGCGCCGAATCAACATGCGACGCTGACGTCTTTTTTTGAAAAGCGCGAGATGGATTTGCATTTGGCGGTAGCGGCTGGTCTGCTTTCTGAGCGCGATGACGGCAAAATTGTGGACCGCTTTCGCAATCGAATTATGTTTCCGATTACGGATGACAGAGGGCAGCTAGTTGGCTTTTCTGGCAGGTTATATAATCAGGAAGACGGTCCAAAATATTTAAATAGCCCGGAAACGCCCATTTTTAACAAAAGAAAGCTCTTGTATCATTTTTCAGAAGGTCGTCAGGCGATTCGAAAACACGAGGAAGTAATCCTTTTGGAAGGGTTTATGGACGTGATTTCGGTGAGTGAAGCGGGGCTTTTAAACGGTGTGGCTTCGATGGGGACTAGTTTGACGGAAGAGCATATTGGGCTGATTAAACGTGTGGCGAATCGTGCTGTTATTTGTTATGACGGAGACCGCGCGGGAATTGAGGCGGCTTTTAAGGCGGGGAATCTGCTTGCACAAGGCAGAATGGAAATTTTCGTCCTTAGTCTGCCGAGCGGAAAAGACCCAGATGAATACATTCGAACGTACGGAGCAGAAAAATTTAACACGCTTTATTTGCATGAGCGGCAAACCTGGACGGCGTTTAAATTGTATTACTTGAGCCGCAATCGTAACATGGCCAATGATACGGAACGCCTAGCGTACATCGATGAAGCACTTCTTGAAATCGGCAAAATTGACCAAGCTGTCGAACGCGAATTTTATTTAAAGCAGCTTTCCGATGAATTTGACATTACAATCCCAACTTTAAAAGAGCAACTTCAACGTGCGATGCAGGAATTGGCTCGAAAGAAACCACGCGAAACGCAGTTTGATGATTTTGCCAATTTGGCCCCGCCGCCGCCTGATGATGATATGAGTTTTGTACATGTGGGACCAAGAGAACAGCAAAAACGTGAGGCGCATTATGTGGCGGAACAACATTTGCTTAAGGCAATGATTGAAAACCAAGATGCCTTTAGCCAAATCCATCAGCTTCTAGAAGGACTTGTTTTTTATAATGATGATTTTCAGGCGCTGTATACGCATTTGATTGCCTACTATTTAGACGGAAATGAAGCAAGTGCCTCAAGGTTTATGGATTACGTGACGGATATGCGCTTAAAAAACGTTGTGTCCAGTCTCGAAATGTTGGAGTCGCCCGAAGAACAAACAATAGAAGCTTATTCAGACTATATTTTAAGCATGAAAAGATATCGTCTTGAAATAAAGATTAAACAAAAAGAACAGGAAGTATCTGAGAAAATGCGCATGCAAGACCATGAAGGCGCCATAAAGGCATCTAGCGAAGTGATTTTGCTTCGAAAAAGTCTTGCCAACAAGGATTATGATTCTGCAAGTGATGAAACGTTTTAAAACCGCGAAATGATGGTAATGACTAATAGTTGGTCGTAACGCGGTATTTTGGGAGGAGGAAACAGGCAGTATGAGTGAAAAAGCACAAGAATTAAAACAAGAAACGATTGAACAAGCGAAAGAAGGCCTAGTTGAAGAAGGTAAAAAGACAGGGATTTTAACCTATAGTCGAGTAGCTGCTAGATTAGCTCCCTTTACACTAGATTCAGAGCAAATGGACGAATACTTGGAACAGCTCGGGGAAGCGGGGATTGAAGTCGTAGATGATGATGACGATGCAGATCCAGATGAAACTGAGCTTGTAAAAGAAGAAACTGAAGAATTTGACCTCACAGATATGAGCGTTCCTCCTGGTGTTAAAATTAATGACCCTGTCCGTATGTATTTAAAAGAAATCGGTCGAGTTGACCTTTTGTCAGCGGATGAAGAAATCGCGCTCGCAAAGCGCATCGAAGCAGGCGATATTGAAGCGAAAGGTCGCTTAGCTGAGGCGAACTTACGACTGGTTGTAAGTATTGCGAAACGTTACGTTGGTCGCGGTATGCTTTTCCTCGATTTGATTCAAGAAGGAAACATGGGCTTAATGAAAGCTGTTGAAAAATTTGATTTCAACAAAGGATTTAAGTTTAGTACGTATGCTACGTGGTGGATTAGACAAGCTATCACCCGTGCTATCGCTGACCAAGCACGTACAATCCGGATTCCGGTGCATATGGTTGAAACCATCAATAAATTAATTCGTGTGCAACGTTCCTTACTTCAAGATTTAGGACGCGATCCGTCACCAGAAGAAATCGGAGAAGAAATGGATTTACCGACTGAAAAAGTTCGTGAAATCCTTAAAATCGCGCAAGAGCCAGTATCACTTGAAACGCCAATTGGTGAAGAGGACGATTCTCATTTAGGTGATTTTATTGAAGACCAAGAAGCGACATCACCGTCTGATCATGCGGCATATGAGCTTTTAAAAGAACAACTAGAAGATGTACTTGATACGCTTACGGACCGCGAGGAAAACGTACTTCGCTTGCGCTTTGGCCTAGATGACGGTCGCACGCGCACGCTAGAAGAAGTGGGCCGCGTATTTGGCGTAACGCGTGAGCGCATTCGTCAAATCGAAGCGAAAGCACTTCGGAAGCTTCGTCATCCAAGTAGAAGCAAACAGTTGAAAGACTTTTTGGAATAAAAATAAGAGGTTTGGACTGGGCTTTTTTATGCCTAGTTCCGGCCTCCTTTTTATAGGGAGTGTCATAATGAACGAGCAAAAACTATCAAACCGCCTCACTTGTGTGGCAAATTACATACCTAAAGGCAGCCGAATTGCTGATATCGGTAGCGACCACGCTTATTTGCCTTGTTACGCGATTTTAAATGAAATGGCAAGCTTTGCAGTGGCAGGTGAAGTCGCCAAAGGCCCGTTTGAATCGGCGCAAGAACAAGTCATAAAAGCGGAACTGTCAGGAAAAATTGACGTGCGTTTTGGTGATGGCTTGGCAGTCATAACGTCGGCGGATGCCATTGATACGGTCGTCATTGCTGGCATGGGTGGCACATTAATTCGGACGATTTTAGAAGCGGAACCACAAAAATTGACCTCCGTTAAGCGACTCATTTTGCAGCCTAACATTGGCGCTTGGCAAATTCGCGAGTGGGCGGAAAACAATTACTTTAAGCTTATTTCGGAAGCGATTTTACGCGAAGATAATAAAACGTATGAAATTCTTGTTTTAGAGAAAACAGAAAGGGCAGCGAGCTATACGGATAAGGAGCGTCTGCTTGGTCCGTTTCTCTTAACGGAAAAAAATGATGTTTTTGTCGCAAAATGGCAACACGAGCTAGCGAATTGGCAACGGATTGTTGCAGGGCTTCAAAATGGGCAGGAAAGTGAACAAAATGCGGATAAAATGAAAGAACTTACCAAAAAAATACAATTAGTGGAGGAAGTGCTCAAATGAAAGTAGCAAATGGCTATGAATATGTCGCCATGCTGGAAGAAATTGCACCTAAAAAGCTTGCTATGGATAATGATCCCATCGGACTTCAATTAGGTGATTTATCCAAAAAAGTACGCAAGGTCATGTTTACTTTAGACGTTTTAGAGAGCGTTGTGGAGGAAGCGGTCAGCAAAAATGTGGATATGATTATCGCACATCACCCGTTTTTATTCCGACCGCTCAAAAAAATTGATATGGCAACTGCTGAGGGGCGCATGATTCGAAAGCTGATTAAGCATGACATTATCGTATATGCGGCGCACACCAATTTGGATATCGCGGACGGTGGGGTTAACGATATTTTGGCGGAACTTTTAGCACTCGAAAATACGGAAATCATTGTGCCTACACACAGCGAAAACTATATGAAGATTGCCGTTTATGTGCCCGAAGACAGCGCTGAACATGTGCGGTTAGCGCTCATGCATAACGGGGCCGGCAAGATTGGTGCAGAATACGAGGAATGCAGCTTCCGCACACTCGGAACGGGAGAGTTTAAACCAAGTGAAAAAGCGAACCCTACGATTGGTGAAAAAGGGGAGTTAACAGCCGTCTCTGAGGTCAAACTAGAAGCCGTAGTCCCTTCTAGCGCAGCTGACAAGGTCGTAAAAGCAGTACGCACTTCTCACCCCTACGAGGAGCCAGCGATTGATTTAGTTCACCTGCAAAACTTGCAGGAAACAAAAGGACTCGGCCGAATTGGTACGCTAAAAAAAGAAAAAAGCATCGAAGCTTTCATCGAAGATTTAAAAGGTGCACTTGCGATTGACCATGTTCGTTTCATCGGTGATCCTAGTAAGCTTGTTAAAAAAGTGGCTGTAATTGGCGGTGACGGAAATAAGTTTATTCATGACGTCAAGCGAAGCGGCGCCGATGTTTTCGTGACGGGAGATATTTATTATCATTCAGGGCACGACTTACTTGCGATTGATTTACCTACGATTGATGCGGGACATAATATTGAAAAAGTGATGAAACGTTATTTAAAAACGGAATTTGAAAAAAGGGCGGAAAATCTAAAGTATGAGGCTGATTTTATCATTTCAGAAGTCGATACTGATCCGTTCACGTTCTTATGAAAACGAAATTAATTTTTTTAAGCGGCAACTCAGGCAGTGGGAAAGCAACGCTCTTTCAATGTCATTAGAGTAAATTTTTAATTCAATCTGTCGATGTCTAGTAATGTGAAAATGCTGGGACATCGACAGAAATCCGGAATTCATTGCGGGAGAAGGGAAGATGGCGGAAAGAGAGACAATGACTTTCTTTTTCTACTCCATTTTTCTCCAAAAATCCGGGGGTCGACAGAAAATCACTTTTGAGCTATGATGGGAGTAAGAGTCACGAGGGTACCTGTTTTAATCTATGTATTGTGAAATGTAAATTCATAATAATGAATATTGTTCGCATATTCTTCATGTTTTAATCTATGTATTGTGAAATGTAAATTGCGAGGAATAGACCTAGAACTAGACCTAGACCTAGGTTTTAATCTATGTATTGTGAAATGTAAATTCTCAAGGTGACTATCAGTACATGCAGTTTAAATTAGTTTTAATCTATGTATTGTGAAATGTAAATCTCAATCGGACAAGACGGCTGACGCTTTAGAAGCGTTTTAATCTATGTATTGTGAAATGTAAATCGAAGAACGCATTAGAAGTCTAGAAGTAGACAAGGTTTTAATCTATGTATTGTGAAATGTAAATTTGATTAAAGGTTATTTACGTGGTTCTGAAGGCGAAGTTTTAATCTATGTATTGTGAAATGTAAATGTGGCTGGGCTAAAGATAAATAGATTGCCCATGTGGTCTTAATCTATGTATTGTGAAATGTAAATGTTGTTAGACCTGAATAGGCTACATCATCTTGAATGGAGTTTTAATCTATGTCCTATGAACTGTATGTTTAGCCAAATAAAAAGTTAAAGCACAATTAGAGCATATATTAAAACAAAACAAAAAGCATAAATCCAGTAGTGATTCCATTTCAGAAATGGTTTTTACTGGGTTTATGCTTATTTTTTATCGACCGCCGTTTTTTAAATGTTCTAATCGGGCGCGGCGTTTTTCTTCCATGTTTTTCTTTTTGGCACGCGGTAGAATGGCTTCGGCGCTTATTTGGTGGTGGCGTTCCCAAGTTGTGGGGTCATCTGGTTCGTACTGGTCTAAAAAGACGAGCACTTCTCGGATAATATGTGTTGGCGTGCTAGCACCAGCAGTTATCGCCACTTTTTTAGCATCTTTAAGCCAATCTAAATTAATTTCGCTCACATCGGCCACTCGATATGCGGGGACTAAAGCTTTTTCAATCGAAACTTGGGCGAGACGATTCGTGTTATTGCTCCGCGGGTCGCCTACAACAATTGTGACGTCAGCGCCGACAGCTTGTTCTGCAACGGCTTCTTGGCGTGTTTGTGTCGCCATACAAATTTCTTTATGATTTTCTGCTTGTGGGTACAAGGTTTGAATGTAGTCCATCAAATCGAGGACGTCCCACTGGCTCATTGTCGTCTGATTCGTTACGAATATTTTTTCAGAAGAAAGGTTTAAAGCATCAATATCGGCCGCTGTTTCAACAAGGTGAACGATGTCAGGGGCAGTCCCGTAGGCGCCTTCTGGCTCTGGGTGGCCTTTTTTACCGATATAAATAACGTGATAGCCTTCTCTTTTTTTCTCTAAAATGAGGTCATATGTGCGCATAACGTCAGGACAAGTGGCATCAATCGTTACAAGTCCCTTTTCTTGTGCGATTTTTTTTACGCGAGGGGAAGTACCGTGTGCCGTGAAAATAACAGTTCCTGTATCAATTTTTTCGAGAATTGCTTCCCGATTTTCTCCGTCAACCGTGTAGATTCCAATTTCTTCAAATGCATCGGTGACATGTTTATTATGAACAATCATACCTAAAATATGAATAGGACGTGGCAAATTTGGATCAAGCGAAGCGTTTTTAGCAATGACCATTGCATCGACAACACCGTAACAATAACCGCGTGGGCTAATTTTGATAATTTCCATTGAATCCTCCTAAACTAAAAAAGCAAATTCTACATCTATTATAACGAAGAATCTTTTTTTTTGCTAGAACGCGTTTTTCTATATTTTTTTGTCGCAGTCATGCGCTGTAGATGGTATAATGGCACAAGGAACTGAAACGGAGTGAAATGATGACTATGAAAAAGACAAGGTTTGAACAATTTGGTTTTCAGCCTTTTATCAATGTTGCGATTGAAAAATTAGGTTTTTATGAACCAACAGAGGTGCAACAAAAGTTAATACCGGGCGTCATGCGCGGAGAAAGCATTATCGGGCAGTCGCAAACTGGAACGGGAAAAACGCATACTTTTTTACTGCCGATTATTGAAAAAATTAATCCGCATAAAGATGTTTTGCAAGCTGTTATCACGGCGCCAAGTCGCGAACTAGCTACACAAATTTATAACGAAGTAAAAAAAATTACGAAATACAGCGAGAACGACATTAGCGCGCAATTAATTATCGGAGGTACGGATAAAAAACGCGCGATAGAAAAACTTAAGAAACAGCCGCAAATTATTGTGGGGACACCTGGTCGTATTAATGATATGATTCGGGAAAACGCGCTACAAGTATACACGGCAAATGTGCTCGTCATCGATGAAGCTGACATGACACTTGACATGGGCTTTTTAAATGACGTGGACCAAATTGCTGGGAAAATGCCGCCTGAACTTCAAATGCTTGTATTTTCGGCGACTATTCCGCAAAAATTAAAACCATTTTTGAAAAAGTATATGGAAAATCCGCGCTATGAGCACATTACGCCAAATGTAGTGGCATCAAAATCAGTCACGCATGAATTAATTGCGGCCAAAAGTAAAAATAAACTCGACTTATTAAAAGATTGCTTGGTGACTTTCCAGCCATTTTTAGCCATTGTATTTACGAATACAAAGCAGACAGCAGATGAAGTTCATGCTGGGCTTGTTAGTCGCGGTTTAAAAGTGGCTAAAATTCATGGCGATGTGAATCCGCGCGAACGTAAACGGACGATGAAGGCCATTGAAAATATGGATTATCAATACATTGTTGCGACAGATCTTGCGGCAAGAGGGATTGATATTCAAGGCATTAGCCACGTTATTAATTATGAACTTCCAGACGATAATGATTTTTATATTCACCGTACAGGTCGGACGGGCCGGGCGGGGCACTCTGGTATTGCCCTTACCATTTTTGAACCAGCCGATGAGGATCGTTTAAATCAATTGGAGAAACTGGGAATTAGCTTTAAACATGTAGAGCTTAAAAAGGGCGAATTTGTTGAGGTTCAAGACCGCAATAAACGCGCGAAACGTGAGGCGAAACGTGAGGCAGCTGATCCGCGTGAAATCGGCATGCGTAAAAAAGCGAAACAGAAGCGAAAACCTGGTTATAAAAAGAAAATTAACTACAAAATGGCGGAAATTAAACGCCGTGAAAATCGTAAAAAGAATCGAGGGAAAAAATGAGCAATTTAAGAATTGGTTCGCACGTTTCGATGAGCGGCAAAAAAATGTTGCTAGGTGCAAGCGAGGAAGCGGCTTCTTATGGTGCCAATACGTTTATGATTTATACGGGTGCTCCGCAAAACACGCGGCGTAAACCGATTGAGGAATTAAATATTGAAGCAGGACTTGAGCATATGGCTGACAATGAGATGCAAGATATTGTCGTGCATGCGCCGTACATTATTAATATTGGTAATGCAGTTAAGCCAGAAACATTCGAACTTGGCGTAAGTTTCTTACGTCAGGAAATCGAACGCACCGCAGCACTTTCGGCGAAGCAAATTGTGCTACATCCGGGCGCGCATGTTGGGGAAGGCGCTGAAGTTGGGATTAAGCAAATCATCAAAGGCTTAAACGAAGCGCTTGATCCAAGTGTTGATGTGCAAATTGCACTTGAAACGATGGCTGGAAAAGGAACGGAAATTGGACGTTCTTTTGAAGAAATTGCCCAAATTATTGACGGGGTGACACATAATGAGCTTTTGTCAGTAACATTTGATACGTGCCATACGCACGATGCTGGTTATGATATTGTGAATGACTTTGATGGTGTTTTAAATGAGTTTGATAAAATTATCGGCATCGACCGTTTAAAAGTACTTCACATTAATGATAGTAAAAATGTTTGTGGGGCACATAAAGATCGTCACGCGAATATTGGATTTGGTCATATTGGTTTTGATGCATTAAATTACATCGTGCATCACCCGAATTTAATGTCCGTTCCGAAAATTCTCGAAACACCTTATGTGGGTGAAGATAAAAATAATAAAAAACCACCATATCGATTTGAAATTGAGATGCTGCGCAAGCAAAAGTTTGATCCCGATTTAATCGAAAAAATTATGGCTGATGAATAAGGAGAGATAAATATGGAAAAAATGTTAGTTTTTGGGCATAAAAACCCGGATACCGACACAATTTGTTCGGCGATAGCCTTCAGCGAACTAAAAAAGGCAGAAGGTTTTGAAGTGGAAGCAGTTCGCCTCGGTGAATTAAATTCTGAAACGGAATTTGTTTTAAAAAGTGCAGGCATCGAAGCCCCGCGTTTAGTCCAAACGGTTGCAAATGAAGTAACTACAGTGTGCCTTGTCGACCATAATGAAGCGCAACAAAGTGCAGACGATATTAAAAACGTGACGGTACATACGGTCATTGACCACCATCGTATTGCCAACTTTGAAACAGCAGATCCGCTTTATTACCGCGCAGAGCCAGTTGGATGCACGGCGACAATCCTATTAAAACTTTTTGTAGAAAAAAATATTGAAGTTCCAAAAACCGTTGCCAAACTGATGGCTTCCGCAATTATTTCGGATACATTGCTATTTAAATCCCCAACATCAACGGCAGAAGATCAAGCTGCGGCAGAAAAGCTAGCAGACATTGCGGGCATTGATCTACAAGCTTACGGCATGGAAATGCTCCGTGCGGGCGCCGATGTAAGCAAAAAATCCGTCGCTGAACTATTACTTGATGCGAAAGAATTCGATATGAACGGTCATAAAATTGAAATCGCACAAATTAATGTCGTAGATGAAGAAGATGTGTTATCACGCATGAGCGAAGTGGAACCTGTTATCCAAAAAGCCATTGCAGACAAAGGCTTAGGCTTATATTTATTCATCATTACCAACATTTTAACAAATGATTCTGTTGGTGTAGCGATTGGTACAGAAACAAATGCTGTAGAAGAAGCGTATAACGTGAAAATTGTAAACGGCAAAGCACCACTTGCTGGCGTTGTATCACGTAAAAAACAAGTTGTTCCAGTGTTGACAGAGATTTTCTCTAAATAATAAAAAAGTGCCAAGCGAAATTCCGCGCTTGGCACTTTTTTATTTATATTGCTTTAAACGGAACCAATTCAACATGAAAATCATAATCGCCATAATGAGCGCTGTATAGGCAACAAACGGTGCCAATGCGTAATCGCGAATGAAAATACCGATGAATGCCCAAACAAAAACGAGCGGCACAATAAAATCATTTTGCTTGTAACGAAATACGAGAACGAAGAAGCTTGCTAAAAGAAGTAAAATGATTGTTGCGCCAGATTGAAAGCTCACTAAGCCTAAGACATTGAAGTAATAACAAATGTTAGCAATTGTTGCCACGAAAATCCAGCCAAGATATACTGAAATTGGCACACGCCACAAACGTCGCTTTGAAATTTGCTTTTGATACGCATAAAATAATAGTAGCGAGAGAAGCAAGAGCAGCATCACAACGATGGATAAAAAAATCAAATTGAAATGCCACATAAAAATCCAAAGTGCATTTAAAAGGCTACTTGAAGTAAAGACAAACGCCAGTTGACTTGTCACGTGCTCACGTTTCACAGTCACGCCTACAAGCCAAACAAATAAGAGTAAGTAAATAAGACCCCAAATTGAAAACACATAACCGGCAGGTGTAAACAAGGTTTGATACCGATTGCTCACTTCGCCAGTCGTTACCCCGTTTAAAGGTAAAATATTGGCAAAAGCATTAACTGCCACCATTACAAAATACGTTATGTACATCCAGATTAAATTCATCTGTCGCACCCCCTGACAACTTATTTCCCTAAAGTACAAGAAAGTAATCTTTTTTCTTAATCAGATTCATTACGATTTACATTTTAACATAAATCCGCTATACTAGGAAAGTGCTTGAAAAGCTCAAAAAGGAGTTTTGAAAATGAAAGAAATCTTGGAAATAGCAGGGCTATCCTTTCATTATGATCATGAGGAAGTTCTTGAAAACATACATTTTTCTGTTAAAAAAGGAAGTTTTACAGGTATCATTGGGCCGAATGGCTCTGGCAAGTCAACGCTTTTAAAATTAATTTTAGGGCTTTTAAAAAATCAAAAGGGAAGTATTTCTTTGTTTGGCGAGAAACAGCAAAATTTTCGCCATTTCGAAAAAATCGGTTTTGTTTCCCAAAAATCAAACGCGTTCAATTCAGCGTTCCCGGCTACCGTGAAGGAAGTTGTGGCGAGTGGTTTAACCAAGAAAAAAGGGCTGTTTAAAATGTTAGGTAAAGCGGACAACGAAGCCATTTTCGAGGCGCTTAAAACCGTTTCAATGACGGACTTTTTAAACCGCAACATTGGCGAACTATCAGGTGGACAGCAGCAGCGCGTCTTTATCGCGAGGTCACTTGTCAGCAAGCCTGAAATGCTCATTCTGGACGAGCCAACTGTCGGCGTCGATGTAGAAAATGTTAAAGCGTTTTATGAGTTGTTAGGGAAACTCAATCAGACAAAAGAAATGACGCTAATACTTGTAACGCACGACATGCTTGCGATTAACAACTATGTCGACCATGTCATCAGCATCAACAAGCGAATTTTGTTCGATGGGAGTACGCGCGATTATCATCTTTATTTAGAAGAACGTGAAATCGAAGCGGCCACAGAAGGGCTAGAAAGAGAGGGAACGCATTGTGATTGCCACACTGTTTCAATATGATTTTATTCGCAATACCTTTATTGTCGGCCTTGTCATCGGCATTGTGGCACCGCTTCTAGGTAGTTTTATTGTCGTCCGCAAGCTGTCTCTTATGGCAGATGCGCTTAGTCACGTAACATTAGCCGGCATCGCCGTAAGTTTGTTTTTAAGTAAAACGTATGTACCGCTCGTCAGCTTAAATCCACTTTATTTAGGATTTGGCTTTGCGACAGTTGGTTCGCTCTTGATGGAAAAACTGCGCTCCGTCTATAAACACTTTGAAGAGCTCGCCATTCCAATTATAATGTCCGCCGGCATGGGATTTTCCGTCATTTTCATTTCGCTCGCAAACGGTTTTAACACAGATTTGTTTAGCTATTTATTTGGGAGCGTCAGCGCAGTAAGTAGAAGCGATATGTACACCATTGTCGGCATCGCTGCATTTGTTTTTATCGTGATTTTGCTTTTGTACAAGGAATTATTTTTACTTTCGTTTGACGAAGAATATGCACGCGTTTCAGGAATTCGTGCTAAAGCCTTCGATATTATCTTTATGGTACTTGTTGCACTCGTCATCGCGAGCTCCATGCGCATCGTTGGCATCTTGCTCGTATCGTCACTGATGACCTTGCCTGTTGCAGCGGCAATCCGTATCGCGAAAGGCTTTAAGCAGACGATTATTTTCGCGATTATTTTTGGGGAAATTTCCGTTATTGTTGGTCTTGTTAGCGCCTATTACTTAGACTTAGCGCCAGGTGGAGCCATCGTTTTATTATCTGTCATCATTTTAATTTTAACAATGGTTTATCAAAAAATCCGCATGCGCTTTATTCTTGCGAAAAGAGGTGAAGAAAATGGCATTATCAGCGAGTGAAGCACTCCTAAAAATGAAAGATTCCGGGTATAAACATACCGATAAACGCCAATTTCTAATTGAATTATTTGCACGTAAAAATTGCTATTTAACCGCAAAAGACGTTCTTGAAAACATGAAAGACGATTTTCCCGGCATTAGTTTTGACACCATTTACAGGAATTTATCGCTGTTTGTTGACCTCGGAATTTTTGAAGAAACAGAACTTTCGGGTGAAAAAAACTTCCGCCTAGCATGCTCACACGAACATCACCATCATCATTTCATCTGTCTAGGTTGCGGAAAAACAAAAGAAATTATGATGTGCCCGATGGATTTCCTAACCGAAGCACTTCCCGGATACGAAATTGAAGGCCATAAATTCGAAGTTTATGGAAAATGCCCTGATTGCTTAAAAAAAGCAGCCAGTTAACTAGAAAACAGAAATGATACCCTCATTTCTGTTTTTTTTGTTCATATTTCATTCATAATTATGACGCAAACCTTTCAAAACTATCGTTTATACTAATTGAAGATAGTGAAAGAAAGGAAGTCGTACATGAAACTCAAACAAACTTTAATTGTACTAGCCGCAACAACAACACTCATTTTAGGAGGGTGTTCAAGCAGTGCCGTTGTTAAAACGGACGCAGGAAATGTTACAGAAAGCGAATTATATGAGGCGCTTAAAACGAGTTACGGAAGTGATGCCGTTCAGCAGCTCACTTTTGAAAAAATCCTCGAAAAGAAATATTCTGTATCCGACAAGGAAGTGAGTGCAGAATATAAAAAATATGCGGAGCAATATGGGGATAGTTTTGAATCAACACTTGCATCCAATAATTTAACGGAGGAAAGTTTTAAAGATAATATAAAATATAACTTACTCGTTCAAAAAGCAACGGAAGCAAACATAAAGGTGACGGATAAAAAGTTGAAGGAATATTATAAGACTTGGGAACCCGATATTACGGTTAGCCATATCCTTGTTGATGATGAGGCCACTGCGAAAGAAGTGAAGGAAAAACTTGATAATGGTGAAAAATTTGCAGATTTAGCCAAAGAATATTCAACAGACACATCCACTGCTGAAAATGGTGGTTTGCTTGATCCGTTTGGTCCAGGCGAAATGGATGAAGCCTTCGAAAAAGCGGCGTATGCGCTTGAAAATAAAGGCGATGTTAGCGAACCAGTAAAATCTTCTTACGGCTACCATATTATCCAATTGGAAGAGAAAACGGAGAAAAAATCTTTTAAAGAAGACAAAAGTAAGGTGAAGGCTGCTTACATAGAGTCGCAAATGACATCCGAAAACATGACAAAAGCGCTTAAAAAGGAATATAAAGCAGCCAATATTAAAATCAAAGATAGCGATTTGAAAGATGCTTTTTCTGATTACACCGATTCGAGTACGGCTACTGAATAAAAGATAAATCCCGCAAAACTCCATTTTAAAAGATGGTATTTTGCGGGATTTATGCTTATTCGTTTTACTTTATACTTTGGCGAAATTGGCACCGTTAATTTGTCCGAAGCGGTAACCAATTGAGTTGATGAGTGCTGGGACGGTGGAAACTTCTTTGATTTCTGCGAGCTTTAAGACAATTTCTGCGGCGGCTTTTGAATCGTCAAGTGCGTTGTGGTGGTTAAAGTAAATGCCGAAGTAGTCCGCGACCTGGTTTAAACGGTGGCTTTTTAACGGCAAGATTTGCTGTGACAAAATGCAGGAGCAGAAATAGTCATTTTCAGGTAAAATCAATTGGTATTTCTCTGCTGATTTGCGGAAGACGCTAATATCAAAACTCGCGAAATGCGCAGTGACCGGTGTTGTGCCGATAAATTCGCTAATGAAAGGATAGATTTCTTGAAAGGTTGGAGCGTCCAGCACATCGTCAGGGTAGATGCCGTGGATTTCAATATTCCGCCTGTAAAATGGTTCTTCGGGATTGATTAGGGAATAAAATGTATCGCGAATTTGGCCATTTTCGACTTTTACAATGCCAATCGAGCAAGGACTTGTTCGGCTTCCATTCGCGGTTTCAAAATCAAGCATACAGTAATTAAGTTGGTTCATCAAATACCTCCTAGAAGAAAAATCGAAGTGCGGCCATTGAAATGATGCCAATCACAACGACCCAAAGTAAGTTTTTAGTTAAAATAGCAGTCAGAATAGTTGGTAGAGCAGCCAAAAATGGGAAAAGATTGATAGACGGAAAGTTACCATCATGTTCCGTGAGCAAGCTTTGTATAAATAAGGCTGTCAAAATGCATAACGGGACATAGGAGAGGTAACTCATGAGCAAATCTGGTAGTTTCATTTTTCTAACAAAAAGAAAAGGCAATACGCGCGGGATAAACGTGACGATGGCGCAACCGATTATCGCGAGGAAGGTGTATGTGCTGATGGCCATTAGTCTAAAATCACTCCAATCAAACAGCCTAATAGTGTCGCGCTAAGAACGGCGAGCTCAGGTGTCATAAAGCGCATGAACAAGAAAACAAGTAGCATAACCGTTGCCATGACAAGTAGCGACGTTTTGATTTTCTTACTTTTATCACTGATAAGCTGTAAATATAGTAGGCCAATAAACATGGCGGTTAAAGCAAAATCAAGACCAAACATTTCAGGATTAGGTAACCAACTCCCAATAATAGCGCCGAATAAACAAGCTAAAATCCAAGTGGCGTAAGCTGTTACGTTTAATCCATGCATCCACATGACGTTGATGCTTTTTTTATTCCCAATTTGGTTCATAGCGACGGCAAAGGATTCATCTGTTAGAAGAGCACCAATCCCGATATTATGTAAAATCGAGTCTTTTTTAAAACTTGGGGCTGTTGCCATGCTCATCAGGAAATGCCGCGAATTAATAAGAAAAGTGGTTGTGACAAAGGCTGAAATAGGACTTTGAAGTAATAATAACCCGCAAATGATAAACTGAGCTGCTCCCGCATAAACAAGTGCAGAAAGAAGTGTAATCTCAAGGAAGCTTAAGTGGGAGGCTTTTCCAACAACGCCTGCAGCAATCCCGATGCCAACATATCCTAAAACAGTTGGTAAGCAAGCTTTTACGCCATCTAGAAAAGTTAATTCTTTGTTCATTTAAATCTCCTTTTTTATAACTCATCATAGCATAATTTAAGATGTTTAGGAATAAAATAAATGCAGGTGCAATTTTTAATCGCACCTGCATTTATGAGTGTTACTTTGCCGCAGCTTCTTCAGCTGCCTTTTTAGCGAAATATTCTTCAGCCAAAATGTCAATTTCTTTTTTAAGTTCATCGACCATGATATCCTCAGGCACTTTGCGCACAATTTTACCGTGGCGGAAGAGGAGGCCTTCACCTTTAGCTCCCGCGATACCAATGTCCGCTTCACGCGCTTCGCCAGGCCCATTTACGGCACAGCCAAGCACAGCAACTTTAATGGGCGCTTTAATTGTAGAAATATATTCTTCAACTTCATTCGCGATGCTGATTAAATCGATTTCAATTCGGCCGCAAGTTGGGCAAGAGATTAACGTTGCAGCATTGGAAGAAAGGCCGAATGATTTTAATAATTCACGCGCGACTTTCACTTCTTCAACTGGATCGGCACTAAGCGAAACGCGGAGAGTATTACCAATTCCGCGGCTCAAAATGGCGCCAAGACCAGCAGCACTTTTAATGCCTCCAGCAAATTGTGTCCCAGATTCAGTGATTCCAAGGTGGAGTGGATAATTAAATGCGCGACTCGCCTTATCATAGGCCTCAATGGCTAAGTTTACATCGGAGGCTTTTAAAGAAACGATAATGTCGTGAAAATCTAAATCTTCAAGTATTTTTATGTGGTGCAAGGCACTTTCAACCATACCGTCAGCAGTTGGATAGCCATATTTTTGAATAATTTTCTTTTCAAGGCTACCAGCATTGACACCAATACGAATTGGAATGCCTTTCGCTTTCGCCGCATTCACGACTTTTTCAACGCGTTCACGGCGACCAATGTTACCAGGATTAATGCGGATTTTATCCACACCCGCTTCAATCGCTTTAAGCGCCAAACGGTAATCAAAATGAATGTCAGCAACAAGAGGAATATGGATGCGTTTCTTTATCTCGCTAAGCGCATCAGCAGCTCGCTCATCAGGACAAGCAACTCGAACAATTTGGCAGCCCGCCTCTTCCAATCTTAAAATTTCAGCAACCGTTGCCTCAACATCATGTGTTTTTGTCGTCGCCATACTTTGGATAAATAATTCATTACTACCGCCAATGGTCAGATTTCCAACTTTTACAGGGCGTGTTTCCGTACGTAATATTCTCTCGTTCAAGGACAATTCGCTCCTTTATAGTGTTTTTCACCTAGTATCATACCATTTTTTTAGGGTTAAAGCACGATTTCTAGTATGAGAATTTGATAAGAAAAATGCGACTTGCTGCGTTTTATTCCTGCTCTTTCGTTTTTTGGGGCAGCGATCTAATCGCGAGAAAGAGAACAATTAACGTAACAACCAAATTGATTTCCATACCATAAGGAACCGCTATTTGAAGCCATTCCATAATCATCGTAAACGTTGCAGAAAGCGTAATTGCATAAGTCGCCATCATCCAGTTTTCCTTGTAAGAAATGCCGTTTCGGCCAAAGCCAGTTAAAATGTATCCAAACAATCCGTAAAGACCAACTCGGAAAAATGTTGATCCAAGTGCAAATAAAAAGATAATCAATAAAATAATCGGGATGAAAACTTTGGACATATCAGTGATTGACGCATACAGACTTAAAACATCATCTTTATCTTTAATCCCAAGTGTGTCATAGCTGACAGATTGTGAAGTGCCAGCAGCCGTCACATAAATTTCTTTAGACAAGAAAGCAAATGCTCCGTCATAAGAGCCGATTTTATTATCGACAGCATCTTCATCTAGTGTTCCACTCGCATCAAAATAAACATGCAAGTTCCCTTCATCAATTGAAATCGGCAGGTCGTCTTTGGAAGGATCTTTCGTAACAAGTTTACCACCTTCAATTGTAAAATCAGGAATTTCATTTTTTAACGTGCTTTCGCCAACTTTGAGCCCATTGTTTATAGTCGTTGTTGTGAAATAGGCGAGCGGGAGAAACATGACGAAAGTTAAAACGATGATGTAGAAAATACTTGAACCTACTTTATCTTTTCGGAAGGAAGCAATATCTGCAGGAGAAAAAAGGCTTTTCCAAAAACGTTTAAAAATATTCATTTTTTTCGTAAGCACCTCACAGCTTGTTTTAAATTTTTCGAAAAGGGAAGAGAGAACTGTGTGTACATATTCTCAACTTCTTTCGCTATTTCATCATAGCTTTATTTGAACTGAAAATCAATTCAAGCAGAAAAATTGCATGTGATTTCGGAAAGTGCTAGTCTAAAAGATGTAAGCGAGAGGATAAAATGGTACGGGTGAAGCTGTTTTTCAGAAGAAAGCTAAGTCTATTGGCATAGTCTGATTTGTTTACGCACAATCAAAATTATTTTCAAGGAGGAATTTTAAATGACTTATGAATTACCAAAACTACCATATACTTACGATGCGTTAGAACCTAACTTTGACAAGGAAACAATGGAAATCCATTACTCAAAGCATCATAATACGTATGTTACAAAATTAAACGACGCTTTAAAAGGTCACGACGATTTAGCGAGCCTTCCTGTAGAAGAATTAGTTGCTAAATTAGATACTGTACCTGAAAATATCCGCACGGCTGTCCGTAATAATGGCGGCGGTCATGCAAACCATACATTATTCTGGTCCATTTTAAGCCCAAGTGGCGGCGGCGAACCTGCTGGCGAATTAAAAGCAGCTATCGATGCTAAATTTGGAAACTTTGCTGATTTCAAAGCAAAATTTGCTGATGCCGCAACTACTCGCTTTGGCTCTGGCTGGGCTTGGCTCGTTGTTAAAAATGGTGAGCTTGAAATTATCAGCCTACCAAACCAAGATTCCCCATTAAGCGATGGCTACACACCAGTTCTTGGCTTAGATGTTTGGGAACACGCTTACTACCTTAAATTCCAAAATCGCCGCCCAGAATACATCGATACTTTCTGGAACGTAGTAAATTGGGATGAAGTTGCAAAACGCTTTGCAGCTGCTAAATAAGTTTAATATCTAAACTTTTAAACCGTGATTGGTTAGTGACCAGTCACGGTTCTTTATTTTTTCTTATACTATTTTTAATTAAATTCTAACTTGCAGAAGGTGGAAAGTTTGTTAGTTTTCGGCTACAATGTAAAGAGGCATTATCTTTTAAGAGAGGGTTTGTGATAGGTGAAACTGAATTTTAGAAAAAAGAAAGATAAATCAAAGAAAAAAAAGCGTGCCGTCATACCACTCCGACTCAATATTCTTTTCTTCGTCATCTTTATTTTGTTTTCTGTACTCATTCTACGCCTTGGCATTGTCCAAATTGTTCAAGGGGATACGTATAAAAGACAACTAGAAGAAACTGAAAATGTTACAGTCTCAAAAAATGTACCACGTGGTGTTATTTATGACCGCAATTATAATCTTTTAGTTGGAAATACAGCAGTAAAATCGATTACGTATACAAGAAGTCAACAAACAAAACCATCTGAAACTTTGCAAGTTGCGCAAAAGCTCGATAAGATGATAAAAGTTGAACCTGAAAAATTAACAGAACGCGATTTGCAAGATTATTGGATTTTAACAAATGAACAAGAATCGCTTAGCCGATTAACAGCCAAAGAACAAGCACTTGATGCTTCTAAATCTTATAAAATCCAAGTTGAAAAAGTAACAGATAAAGATTTAGCGAGCTTAACAGCGGATGATAAACGTATCGCTACGATTTATAAAAAAATGACAAGCGGTTATGCGATGACCGAAGCGGTTGTGAAAAGCAAAGATGTCACAGATCAAGAAATCGCTAGAGTTAGTGAAAATTTAGAAAGCTTGCCAGGCGTTGATACAACCACAGACTGGAATCGCTTTTATACGTATGATGAAACACTCCGCTCAATTTTAGGATCGGTTTCATCAGCAAAAGAAGGGCTTCCAAAAGAAAAAGCAGAATATTACTTATCGCAAGGCTATAGCCGAAATGATCGTGTCGGAAAAAGCTATCTAGAAGCAGAATACCAAAACGTTCTCGCTGGACAAAAATCGCAATCAGAAAGCGTACTTGACAGTCAAGGAAATATTATCGAAACGGTACAAAAAAATGAGGGCTCAAAAGGAAAAGACCTCGTTTTATCCGTAGACGTTGAATTCCAAAATGCTGTAGAAGAAATTTTGCGAAATAATATTAAAAAAGGTAAGTCTTCTGGTGGATCTGATTTGCTTGATCGCGCATTTGTCGTCGCGATGGATCCATACAGTGGTGAAGTTTTAAGTTTAGCTGGACAAAAAATAAACGACAAAGGCGAATTTGAAGATTATTCCCTTGGAACGTTTACAACCGCCTATAATATGGGGTCAGCTGTAAAAGGTGCCACGGTTTTAAGTGGGATTATGAGCGACGCCATCACAAAAGATACAGTTTTTGTCGATCAGCCAATTGTTTTCAAAGGTACAAAACCAAAAAGTTCTTGGTTTAATAGAAACGGGGAGCGCTCGCTTGCGCTTAACCCAGTTGGCGCACTTGAAATTTCATCAAACTCCTACATGTATCAAGTTTCCATGAAAATGGGGGGCGCGAAATACGTGCCAAACGGTCCGCTTCGTGCGCCGCTTTCAACTTTCGATGAAATGCGTTATTATTACAATCAATTTGGCTTAGGCGTCCGAACAGGTATTGATTTGCCGGGCGAACAAGTTGGGTATAAAGGTCAAGATGATACAATCGGTAAAATTCTTGACTTTGCAATTGGACAGTATGATTCTTATACGCCGCTTCAACTTGCGCAATATGCGTCAACGATTGCAAACGGCGGTTCACGTATTCAGCCATCTATGGTGAAGGAAATCCGCAATCCAAGTACTTCAGGCGACACCGTTGGAACGGTTGCATCTAGCAACGAACCAAAAGTGTTAAACCGTTTAGGTGTTACGGAGGCGGATATTAAAACAGTACAAAATGGTTTTTACCAAGTAACACACGGACCAAATGGTACAGCGCGTACTGTTTTCGGTTCTGCGGACTATGATGTAGCAGGAAAAACTGGTACGGCCCAAGGTTTCTATGATGGACCTAAAACAGCTTCAAAAATGGCCGAAGTTTGGAATACGACTTTTGTTGGCTATGCACCTGCCAAAAAACCAGAAATTGCTATTGCCGTTGTTGTCCCGTGGGAATATCGTGATGGATATAGTGACAGCAAAATCAATATGAGTATTTCAAAGGAAGTCTTAGATAAATATTTCGAACTGAAGAAGAAACGTTCGGAACAGAAAAAAGAAACTTCAAATGTTGACCAACCTATTAATAATCTGCAAGCAGCACGAGCGGCACAATCGAAACAAACGGAAAAATAATAGGTAAGGCCTTGTCTGAAAATCAGGCGAGGTCTTTTTTTCAAAAAAAGTGGAAAAGAACTGCGAAATAGTGCGTTTTATGATATGATAAATAGAGTTTAAAGTGAACGATCACTTTGATGAAAGCAAAAATGAAGGAGGAATAATGAATGACAAAAAGCTATCATGTTGCCGTTGTCGGTGCGACTGGCGCAGTAGGAACACAAATGATTCAGTTATTAGAAGAGGCGGCGACGTTTAAGATTAAGCAAATTTCTTTCTTATCTTCCGCACGTTCTGCAGGACAAAAACTTACTTTTAAAGGAAAAGAAGTTATCGTGCAAGAAGCTACACCTGAGTCTTTTAATGGTGTTGATATAGCTTTATTTAGCGCAGGTGGCTCGGTTTCGAAAAAGTTTGCCGAGGAAGCCGTGAAGCGTGGCGCTATTGTGATTGACAATACAAGTGCATATCGCATGGATGAAAATGTTCCACTCGTTGTCCCAGAAGTGAACGAAAGAGCGCTAAAAAAACATCAAGGTATTATTGCCAACCCAAATTGTTCGACCATTCAAATGGTGGCGGCACTTGAACCTATTCGCAAAGAATGGGGCTTAAATCGGATTATTGTGTCCACGTATCAAGCGGTTTCTGGTTCTGGCGTTTCTGCCATTCAAGAACTGAACGAACAATCACGCGCGGTGTTAGATGACAAACCTTTTACGCCTGAAATTATGCCCGTCAAAGGTGACAAAAAGCATTATCAAATCGCGTTTAACGCGCTACCGCAAATTGATGTTTTCACCGAAAATGACTATACATACGAAGAGATGAAAATGATCAATGAAACGAAGAAAATCATGGAAGATGCTTCTATCAAAGTAGCCGCAACGTGTGTGCGAATTCCCGTTGTTTCTGGACATTCTGAATCCGTTTATATTGAAGTTGAAAAAGAAACAGACGTGGCGAAAATTAAAGCTTGTTTGAAAGAGGCTCCAGGCGTTGTTTTAGAAGATGATCCAGAAACGCAACTTTATCCGCAAGCGGCAAATGCGGCTGGGAAAAAGGAAGTTTTTGTTGGACGAATTCGTCGCGATTTAGATAATCCGCTAGGTTTCCACTTATGGATTGTATCGGATAATTTACTCAAAGGAGCGGCTTGGAACTCCATTCAAATTGCAGAGAGCCTAGTTAAATTAGAAATTATTTAGAGGTGCAAGGAATGAAAATGATAGTTCAGAAATTTGGCGGGACGTCGGTGCAAAGTCCGGAAACACGCGAAATGGCATTTAAGCACATTAAACGTGCCGTTTCTGACGGCTACAAGGTCGTTGTGGTTGTGTCAGCAATTGGGCGTTACGGCGATCCTTATGCGACTGATACGCTACTTGAATTGATTGGCGCTAAAAAGACGAAGCTTTCAAAACGTGAACAAGATATGCTGCTTTCTGTTGGGGAAACAATTTCCTGTGCAGTTTTTACGAATATGTTGAAGGAATCTGGCGTGTTGGCAGAAGGGTTTTCAGGTGGGCAGGCTGGTATTCGCACGACGCCTAATCATTTGAATGCGAAAATCTTGGAAGTGGACACCGAACGAATTACAGCTGCTTTAGAAAAAAATGATGTTGTCGTAGTTGCAGGTTTTCAAGGCGTTGATGAGCATCATGATGTGACGACGCTTGGTCGCGGCGGTAGTGATACGTCCGCTGCGGCTCTTGGTGTTGCGCTTCGTGCGGAATATGTCGATATCTTTACGGACGTCGATGGCATGATGACAGCAGATCCGCGCATTGTCGAACATGCGAAAAGCTTACGGCAGGTGAGCTACAATGAAGTGTCCAACATGGCATATCAAGGGGCGAAGGTGATTCACCCGAGAGCTGTTGAGATTGCGATGACAGCAAAAATTCCGATGCGCATTCGCTCCACTTATTTGGACGGAGAAGGCACGCTGGTCGCTAGCGGAGAAGCAGGGCACTTTGATGTGAAGGAGCGCCTCGTAACAGGCATTGCTCACGTAACGGATTTAGTACAAGTTTCCGTGCAAACAGATGCCAAAAGAACGCAGGAATCAGCTTTTGCACTTTTAGCAGACGGCGGAATTAGCCTTGATTTTATCAATATTTCGGCCACGAATATCGTGTTTACCGTTCCAGAAGAAAAAAAAGAAACCGTTGAAAAACTTTTAAAAGCAAAAGATTTTTCGGTTATGTCTAAAACGGAGTGCGCGAAAGTTTCAATTGTTGGCGCGGGCATCACAGGAGTACCAGGTGTCACAGCGAAAATTGTACGCGCACTTGCCCAAAAAGGCATTCAAATTTTACAATCCGCAGATAGCCATACGACCATCTGGGTTTTAGTCAGCGAAGACGATTTAATTCCAGCAGTTAATGCTTTACATGATGAATTTTGTCTTGATTTTGAGTAATTCCCTACTATTTAGGAGGAATAAAAATGAACTTTGGGAAAGTGATTACGGCGATGGTAACGCCGATTCATCCAGAAAAAAATGTAGTCTGCCGCAAACGAATTCATGCTTTAGTGAATTACTTGATTGAAAATGGAACGGACGCGCTTGTTGTTTCAGGAACAACGGGTGAGTCACCAACTTTAAGCCACGATGAAAAAATCAAATTGTTTACAGAAGTGGCGAAAGCAAATGATGGCCGCGCGAAACTAATTGCAGGTACAGGATCAAATAATACCGACGAAACAATTCGGTTCACAAAAGAAGTGGCCGACCTTGGCGGCTATGACGCTGCACTAATTGTGGCGCCGTACTACAATAAGCCAAATCAAGATGGGCTTTATGCGCATTTTAAAGCAGTTGCTGAAAATTCGCCGTTGCCGGTGATGATTTATAATATTCCGGGTCGTTCTGTCGTTAATATCGAGCCAGAAACCATCATTGAACTCGCGAAATTAGACAATATCGTTTCTGTTAAGGAATCCAGCGGGAACTTAGATAATATTTCCAAAATTATTGAAGAAACAGCAGCTGATTTCTCCGTTTATAGCGGAGATGATAGCTTGACGTTGCCTATTTTAGCTGTTGGCGGGCACGGCGTGGTATCTGTTCTTAGCCATGTAGCGGGTCCTGAAATGCAAGAAATGATTCATTCGTTTGAAAATGGGGAAGTGAGAAAGGCGGCCGCGATTCATCGGAAGTTGCTTCCGCTCATGACTGGTATTTTTGCCGTTCCAAACCCAGCTCCAACGAAGTTTTTACTACGAGAATTAGGGGTTGATGTTGGCCCTGTTAGACTTCCTCTTGTCGATTTGAATGCTGTGCAAGCGGAAAAATTACAATCTATTTATAAACAAGCGAAAAAAAGCTAAAGGAGGTTTCCGCTTTGACAATTAAAAAAGCGAAACAGATAAAAATCATTCCTCTTGGTGGAGTGGCTGAAAGCGGAAAAAACATGTATGTGGTAGAAGTGGACGATGAACTTTTCGTCCTTGATGCGGGGCTGATGTTCCCAGAAGATGAATTGCTCGGCATCGATGTGGTCATTCCCGATTTCCGCTATTTGGAGGAAAATAAGGACCGTGTTAAAGCGATTGTACTATCGCACGGACATGAAGATGCGATTGGCGCCTTACCGTACTTACTTCAAAAAGTAAAAGCGCCAGTTTACGGGACGGAGCTTACGATTGAACTTGCGAAAGCTTCTGTAAAAGAGTATAAAAAAGTGCGCTTTAAAAATTTCCACGTGATTGATGAAGATAGTGTCATTGAATTTAAAAAAGCAAATATTCGTTTCTTCCGGACAACACATACGATTCCTGATTCCGTTGCGATCGTTGTTGATACTAGTGAAGGCGCGATTGTTTACACAGGAGACTTTAAAATTGATCAATCGGCGAAAGATGGCTATGAAACAAGTTTGAGTGCCATTGCTGATATTGGAGAGTCGGGCGTTCTCGCGCTTCTTTCCGACAGTTCTGAAGCGGAACATCCTGGGACAACTTCTAGCGATAGCGACATTGAGGAAGAAGTGCGTCACGCTTTCCGCACAGCAGAAGGACGAATCATTGTGGCATGCGTAGCCTCAAACGTCATTCGCTTGCAGCAAGTTTTAGATGCTTCTGCCGCAACAAAGCGTAAAGTCGTTATTGTTGGAAAGGAATTGGAACGAGTAGTAGAGATAACAAGACGCCTTGATAAACTTATTGTCGAAGATGATTTGATTATTTCTCATAAAGACATGAAGAAATACAAAGATCATGAAATTACGGTGATTGAAACGGGGAATCTAGGCGAGCCCATTCAGTCGCTGCAACAAATGACAAGAGGTAACCATCCGCAGCTTAACATTAAAGCGGGCGATACGGTTTATGTCACTACGACACCAAGTCCTTCGCTTGAAACGATGATGGCGAAAACAATGGATATGCTTTACCGGGCGGGCGCTCGTGTTCTGACAATGAGTCGCAATTTATTCATTTCTGGTCACGGGAGTCAAGATGATTTAAAATTGGTCTTAAACTTGTTGAAACCGACGTATTTTATTCCCGTTCACGGAGAGTATCGGATGCTCATTAGTCATGCTAAATTAGCTTATAGTGTCGGCATTCCGAAAACGAACGTTTTTGTCGCTGGGAAAGGCGATGTGGTAGAATATAAAGCAGGCAAAATGACAATGGGCAATCGTGTTTATGCTGGCAATACGCTCATTGACGGTTTAGGTGTTGGCGATGTTGGTAACATTGTCTTGCGCGACCGCAAATTGCTTTCAGAAGATGGTATTTTCATTGTGGTTGTAACATTAAACCGCAAATCGAAAACAATTGTGTCGGGTCCTGAAATTATTTCGCGTGGCTTCATTTATGTGCGCGAATCGGAACATTTGATTGAGGAATCGGCCAAAGTGGTGAGCAAAATTGTTTTAGACAACTTACAAGAAAATGAATTTGAATGGGCGAAACTAAAACAAGATATTCGTGATAAATTAAATCGTTATTTGTTTGAGCAGACTAAACGTAGACCGATGATTTTACCGATTATTATGGAAGTTTAACAAAACTGCAAAGCCAGCGATGGTTTTGCAGTTTTTTGCCTCCCTGTTCAATAAATGATATGATAAACACAATATTTCATTAAAAAAGGAGACATAATATGGTATTTTGGATTTTTGGTGGAGTCATCTCCTTTATCTTATTCATTATAGGAGTGGTCATCCTCTTTTTCCCGAAAAAAAGAAAAGTGGGTGCCATTATTCTTGGAAGCAGCACAGTTTTGATGATTGCTTCGATAATTGGGATTATTGTGGCGTTTAAGAATTTCCAAGACGTGCAAGATAGCGTGCGTAATTTCTCAATGACCAATGATTCAGGGGAAAGCTCGGCAACGGAATCGAAAACATATCCTGTGAATTTTAAGCAGACGGACAACCAAATTGAAAGCAAGATTACGAGTATCAAAGTGGAGAAAAAAGCGATTTATTCTTCGCTTGAAGACAAAGAATTGCCGGGAAGTGTGACGGTAGCGCTTGAAATCACGAATCATGGGGACAAGAAAGTGACCACATATCCGAATCAAGGGGAATTGAAGACACCGAAAGAAAGTGTGAATGGCGGCGATATGCTCCTTTCAACTTTCGATGATAGTGAAATCGAAAAAGGAAAAACGATTTCTGGTGAGCTAGTTTTCCCGATTAGCAAAATTGATAAAGTCAGTGATATCAAGTGGATTTCTTTATCGTGGCTTTCTTATGTGGGCGATTCGCTTTCGCCTATTACGATAGATACGGGTCAAATTACTTTAAAATAAGAAACGGGGCAGATGATGGATTATATCAATTGGATTCGTTCAAAAGTAGGGCATGAAAAAATTATTTTGACATTCGTTGTAGGCGTTATTGAGAACGGGAAAGGTCAGATTTTAATGCAACGCCGCGGAGATAGCAATCTTTGGGGATTAACGGGTGGGGCAATGGAACTTTCTGAGAAACCTGAAGATACACTTCGACGTGAGATTTTTGAAGAAACAAGTATCGAAAAGTTTTCGGTTAGGGACTTTCAAGGTGTTTATACGACGCTTGAACAGCACTATCCAAATGGTGATGTTGCGCAGTGCATCGATTTAGTCTATCAAGTTGTTGTATCAGAAAACGTTGATTTAAGCTTTAACAATGAAGAAACGTTGGAACTGAAATGGGTGGGGCAAAACGAGATTCCGCCGCTTTTCAATCCAACGCATATGGAAATTATTGAAGATTACTTTAAAAAAGCGTGAATCCAACCGGATTCACGCTTTTTTATCAGTCATTCACTTGCATGACTTCTGCTAAATAGCCGTCATAACTAATTTCTTTATTGTAGAAATTATCTTTAGAAAGGTTCACAATTCGCGTTGCTATACTTTCAAGTAGTTGATGGTCATGTGAAGCTAAAATCATCGCGCCTTTAAAGCCAAGTAGGCCGTTATTTAGAGCGGTAATCGACTCCAAGTCCAAGTGGTTAGTAGGCTCATCAAGCAGTAGTACGTTGGAACCTGAAAGCATCATTTTCGACAACATACAGCGTACCTTTTCGCCCCCAGAAAGTACTTTCACTTTTTTTAGCACTTCGTCACCGCTAAAGAGCATGCGTCCAAGGAAGCCGCGCAGGAACGCTTCGGAATCGTCTTGCGGAGAATATTGGCGCAGCCATTCCACGAGATTTAGATTGTTTTCTGTGAAAAACTCAGAGTTATCTTTCGGGAAGTAGCTTTGGCTTGTTGTCACGCCCCAGCGGAAAGTCCCGGAATCCGGCTCCATTTCACCAGCTAAAATCTGGAATAGCGTCGTTTTCGCAACTTCATCGTCACCAACGAGCGCCACTTTGTCATCGCGATTAATCGTGAAGGAAACATTATCTAAAACCTTAACCCCGTCAATCTCTTTGGTTAAATTTTCTACGGTTAGGAGGTCATTGCCGACATCCCGGTCAGGCTTAAATTGAATGAATGGATAGCGCCGACTTGATGGCTGAATATCTTCTAGCGTAATCTTTTCAAGCATTTTCTTACGGCTAGTCGCCTGTTTTGATTTGGAGGCATTCGCACTGAAACGCGCAATGAAGTCCTGAAGTTCTTTCATTTTCTCTTCTTTTTTCTTGTTGCGGTCGCTCATCATTGTTTGCGCCAGTTGGCTCGACTCATACCAGAAATCGTAGTTTCCGACATAGAGTTTAATTTTGCTGAAATCAAGATCGGCAATATGCGTACATACTTTGTTTAAAAAGTGACGGTCATGCGATACGACAATAACCGTGTTCTCAAAGTTGATTAGAAACTCCTCTAACCAATGAATCGCCCGAATGTCCAAGTGGTTTGTTGGCTCATCGAGTAGCAAAATGTCAGGTTTACCAAATAAGGCTTGTGCAAGTAACACTTTCACTTTTTCAGAACCTGTTAAGTCTTTCATCATTTTACCGTGAAGTTCAGATGGAATGCCAAGACCGTTTAAAAGGACAGCTGCATCTGGCTCAGCTTCCCAACCGCCAAGCTCACCAAATTCGCCTTCGAGTTCAGCCGCACGGATACCATCTGCATCGCTGAAATCCGGTTTCATATAAATTGCGTTCTTCTCTTCCATGATGTCATAAAGCGTTTTATGCCCCATAATGACGGTGTTTAAAACGAGTTCATTATCATATTGGAAATGGTCTTGTTGAAGCACAGCCAGGCGCTCGCCAGGCGTGATATGCACATTTCCTGATTGCGAATCCACTTCACCTGATAAAACTTTCAAAAATGTCGATTTACCGGCCCCGTTTGCGCCAATTAAACCGTAACAATTACCTGGTGTAAATTTAATCGATACATCTTCAAATAGCTTTTTATCGCCATATCGAAGTGCGACGTTATTCACTGTTAACATTATTTTCCTCCTATAAAAAAGCACATTATCCCTATTTTACCATGCTACCGCTCGTAAATAAAGCTTTTCACGTGTTATACTAAAAAAAGAGGTGGGGCAAATGGAATTTGAATTAGAACGAATAAAATGGGTTGCCTTTTGCGAGTCCTTACAAGGAGCAAAACTGACTTTCCCGTTTGGAAAAGAAGCAAGCGTAATGAAAGTTGGCGATAAGATGTTTGCGCTTATTCATCGTCACCAAGATATTCTGTTCATTAGCGCAAAATGTGAGCCTGAACGGGCGGAACGTCTAAAGGAAGAGTATCAGGCGATTGTGCCGGGCTATCATTTGAATAAGACGCACTGGATTTCGGTGATGATTTCGAGCGATTGCGATGTGCCAGATGAACTGCTTTCTGCCATCTTGGAAAATAGCTATAAGCTGGTTTTTGCGAAGCTTAGTAAGCGAAAACAAAACGCGGTGCTTTTTTCAGGAGAAGAATAGGGTTTACTTTTTTTCTTGGCATGGTATAATAGGTTTTGTTAAGAATTTCATATTACGTTACCACAGGGGGGGCTTTAAGCTGAGATTGAGTGTTTCACTCTGACCCTTTGAACCTGTTCGTTAATACGAGCGTAGGGATTGTGGCGATTGCATTTTTCATATTGAAAACTGCTTTCTTCTGCGGTGCGTGTATGTCCAAAAGAAGAAGGGAGTTTATTTTTTATGGCAAACAAACGTTTAATTGTGTTACTGGAATGTGCAATTTTTGCAGCGATTGCGATGATACTAAGTTTTATACCACTTGATATCGGTTCGAGCTTTTCGATTTCGCTCGGCATGATTCCCATGTATGTAGTAGCAATTCGAAGGGGCTTTTTAGCTGCTGGATTTGCTGGACTTCTATGGGGGTTGCTTCATTTTTTAACAGGAAAAGCTTATATTTTAATGTGGAATCAGGCGCTCATTGAGTATGTGCTTGCTTTCGCTTTCATTGCTTTTTCTGGAATTTATTCTAAAAAAATCAGAGCCTTTTTAACTGAGAAAAACTTTAAAAAAGCCATCACTTTTGCGTGGGTGGCGATGTTTGCGGGAGGTATTGCTAGGTATTTCTGGCATTACCTTGCTGGTGTTCTATTTTGGGGAGCGTATGCATTCGCTGGTTGGAGTGCCCAACTTTTCTCCATTGTAATGAACGGACTAAGCTGCCTTGCGACAATAGTTGTTTGTGGCTTGGTGATTACCGTGATGATGAAAATGAAACCGCAGTTGTTTCTGCCGAAATAAATTAGGAAACTCTTTGTAGCGCCATCTACAAGGAGTTTTATAGTGCTTAGAAGTTAGATATGTTGCGTTTTGCTAGGCACAAGTATATACTTTTTATATAGTCTCCTTATAGATAGTTCTATAAGGATTTTTTGTTTAGACGCCTAGAAAATAGGGAACTTGACTAAAGATTGGTTAAAATAGAAATACATATGGAGGTGTTCTTCGTGTTAAAGTTTGAACACGTTACGAAGACGTATAAAGGTGGGAAAAAGGCGGTTAGTGACTTAAACCTGAATATTGAAAAGGGTGAATTTATTTGTTTTATCGGACCAAGTGGTTGTGGGAAAACGACTACGATGAAAATGATAAATCGTTTGATTGAACCTTCTGAAGGTAAAATTTTCATTAACGATAAGGATATTTTACAAGAAGATCCAGTAAAACTTCGCCGTTCAATTGGGTATGTGATTCAACAAATTGGTTTAATGCCGCATATGACGATTCGCGATAACATCGTTTTAGTCCCAAAGCTTTTGAAGTGGTCGGATGAAAAGAAACATGAACGCGCTAAGGAATTGATTAAACTGGTCGACTTGCCAGAAGAATATTTAGACAGATATCCATATGAGCTTAGCGGTGGACAGCAACAGCGTATTGGCGTACTTCGTGCCTTAGCAGCTGACCAAACGCTCATTTTAATGGATGAACCGTTTGGGGCACTTGACCCGATTACGCGTGATGCACTTCAAGAGGAATTTAAAAGCTTGCAGCAGGAACTTGGAAAGACAATTATTTTTGTGACGCATGATATGGACGAAGCTATCAAACTAGCGGACCGAATTGTCATTATGCGTGACGGAAAAGTTGTACAATTTGATACACCAGATGAAATTTTGCGTAATCCTGCTGATTCGTTTGTTGAAGATTTCATTGGAAAGGATCGCTTGATTGAGGCACAACCGAATGTAACAATCGTTAGTCAAATTATGAATCCAAAACCAGTTTCCATTACGGCAGATAAATCTTTACAAGCTGCGATTCAACTTATGAAGGAGCGCCGAGTAGATACGCTTCTTGTTGTTGACGAACGCAATATTTTGAAAGGTTTTATCGATGTCGAGCAAATTGATTCTAACCGACGAACAGCAACATCTGTTGTGGATATTTTGGAAAAAAATGTATTTTACGTGAAGGAAGACGCGCTGCTTCGTGACACCGTGCAACGGATTTTAAAACGTGGCTATAAATATGTGCCCGTTGTAGATAACGATAAGAAACTCGTTGGGATTGTAACGCGAGCAAGTCTTGTTGATATGGTTTACGATTCTATCTGGGGCGATGATGATATGGCTTCTACTTCGGAGGAAAAGAAAGGCGAAGAACTTGCGCACAGTAGTCAGGGGGGAGAATAATGGATGCGATTACGCAATTTTTCCAAGAAAATGGGCATAACTTGCTTGTTCAAACTTGGCAGCATCTTTACATATCGCTTGCCGCTGTTATTTTAGGCATCATTGTGGCTGTTCCTGTCGGCATCTTGCTGACGCGTTCACCGAAAGTGGCGGATTTTGTAATCGGCGTTGTGAGTGTCTTGCAGACTGTCCCTTCGCTCGCGATTCTTGCGTTTATTATTCCAATTTTAGGTGTTGGAACATTCCCTGCGATTATCGCACTATTCATTTATGCGCTCTTGCCAATTTTACGGAACACGTTTATTGGCGTGCGTGGTGTGGATAAAAACTTAATTGAATCAGGGCGCGGCATGGGTATGACAAGTTTCCAGCTTATTATAAATGTGGAAATTCCCAATTCGATTTCCGTCATTATGGCGGGCATTCGGCTATCGGCTGTGTATATCATTGCATGGGCAACGCTCGCATCATATATTGGTGCCGGTGGCCTAGGCGACTTTATTTTTAACGGTTTAAATTTGTATCGCCCAGATTTAATTTTAGGCGGTGCAATTCCAGTTACGATTTTGGCGCTGCTCGTTGAATATTTCCTCGGTAAGCTCGAAAATGTGTTAACACCAAAACCACTTCGCGATGCGAGAAACAACGGTTAGGAGGGACGGAAAATGAAAAAAATTACAACTTTAATAGCTGTTTTATGTGCGTCTTTCGTCCTTTTAACAGGCTGTTCATTACCTGGTTTAGGCGGGGGTTCAAGCGATACCATTCGAATTGGTTCGATGTCGACAACAGAATCGCAAATTGTTGCAAATATCGTGAAACAAATGATTGAACATGACACGGATTTAAAAGTAGAAATGGTAAATAATTTAGGCTCATCTGTCGTGCAACACCAGGCGATGATGAACGGAGATGTGGATATTACCGCGACAAGATACACGGGCACGGATTTAGTTGGCCCACTTGGCGAAGAGCCGATTAAAGATCCAGAAAAAGCGCTTGCGGCAGTTCAAAAAGGCTTCGAAGATAAATTTCAGCAAACTTGGTTCGATTCATATGGATTCGCGAACACATACGCATTTATGGTGCGACAAGACACCGCTAAAAAATATAATTTAAACACGATTAGCGATATGCGTCCGGTTCAAAACGAGCTTACAGCTGGGGTAGATAATTCTTGGATGGAACGTGCCGGTGACGGGTATAAAGCTTTTTCAAAGGAATACAACATCGACTTCAAAAAAATATTCCCGATGCAAATTGGTTTGATTTATACGGCGCTTAAAAATGACCAGATGGACGTGGCGCTCGGTTACTCCACAGATGGACGGATTCCAACCTATGATTTGAAGATTTTAGAGGACGACAAAAAATTCTTCCCGCCATATGACGCGTCACCTGTAGCTACAGACGAGATTTTAAAAGAACACCCAGAACTTAAAACAACTTTAAACAAACTGGTTGGAAAAATTTCGACAGAAGAAATGCAGAAGTTAAACTATCAGGCTGACGGTAAATTGAAAGAACCGTCTGTTGTTGCAGAAGAGTTTCTTCAAAAAAATAACTATTTTGAGGATGAAGGCAAATGAATACGTTTAATCAATTAATCGACTATTATGCGACCAATGGGGCATATGTGGCAGAAGCTTTTTGGCGACACTTTTTGATGAGCATCTACGGTGTGCTTTTCGCAAGTATCGTGGCGATTCCACTTGGCATCTATATCGCGCGTAAACGCCGTCTTGCCAATTGGGTCATTCAAATTGCGAACATCATTCAAACCATTCCAGCGCTTGCAATGCTCGCTGTCTTAATGCTGATTATGGGACTTGGCACAAACACCGTCGTACTCTCACTCTTTTTATATTCACTATTACCTATTTTAAAAAATACGTATACGGGTATACAAAATGTAGATGGCGCTTTGCTCGAATCAGGCAAAGCCATGGGGATGACAAAATGGCAAGTTTTACGCATGATTGAGTTGCCACTCGCACTTTCCGTCATTATGGCCGGCATTCGTAACGCACTCGTTATCGCGATTGGCGTTGCAGCCATCGGAACATTCGTAGGTGCTGGGGGACTAGGCGATATTATCGTTCGGGGGACAAATGCGACCAATGGAACAGCCATTATTTTGGCTGGCGCTATTCCAACCGCGCTCATGGCTATCATCGTCGACCTCGTACTCGGATTTATCGAACGTTCGCTAAATCCTGTTAAAAATAAAAAGAAAAAACTTACAGAAGCACTTTAGAAACAAACTGGCAAATGTGGTGTACGTCTAGCTACATTTGCCTTTTTGGTACAAAAAGAGGAGGGATGCTTTTGAAAAAGGAAAAGCAAGCTTGGCGCCGCAAAGAATCAGACTCGTCACTAAGCGAAGTGAACAACACCGTTAAAGTACCTCAAAATGCCACTTTTTTTAGAAAACTTCTTGCGTTTATGGGCCCAGGGGCACTGATTGCCGTCGGCTACGTAGACCCAGGGAACTGGGCAACGAGCATTGCCGGCGGATCTGAGTTTGGCTACACACTCCTGTCAGTCATCCTCATTTCAAACCTCATGGCGATTTTATTACAGTCACTTGCCTCCAAACTTGGCATTGTCACCGGCCGCGATTTAGCCCAAGCCTCACGAGATAGCTTTCCAAAAGGCGTGTCATTCGTTTTATGGATTTTAGCAGAATTAGCCATCATTGCAACCGATATAGCAGAAGTCATTGGGAGTGCCATCGCATTAAATCTCCTTTTTGGGATTCCACTCATTTGGGGCGTCTGCATTACATCGCTCGACATCTTTCTTGTTTTACTCTTACAACATCGTGGTTTTAGATACATCGAAATTATCGTCATTACGCTGATGGTAACCATTTTAGTTTGTTTTGGCATTGAACTTATCATGAGCCATCCAGATATGGCCGCAGTTGCGAAAGGGTTTGTCCCTCAAAAAGAAATCGTTACGAATCCAGCAATGCTCTATATCGCGCTTGGAATTCTAGGAGCAACTGTCATGCCGCATAATCTTTATTTACATTCCTCTATTGTGCAAACAAGACAGTATGAACGAAACTTAAAAGGCCGGAAAGAAGCCATTAAATTTTCATTTATCGATTCTACTTTTTCGTTAACAATGGCTCTTTTCATTAATGCCGCTATTTTAATTTTATCGGCGGCCGCGTTTTATTATACTGGGCATAGGGAAGTTGCTGGGATAGAAGATGCATATAAATTGCTTGATCCAACACTTGGAAGCAGCATTGCGAGTACGCTTTTCGCAGTGGCGCTACTCGCATCTGGGCAAAATTCGACGCTTACAGGAACGCTAGCAGGACAAATTGTGATGGAAGGCTTTCTGAATATACGTTTAAAACCATGGCTACGAAGACTGCTTACGAGACTATTAGCCATTATTCCAGCCGTCATAGTAACGGCGCTTTACGGAATAGAAGGAACCAATGATTTACTCATTTTGAGCCAAGTTATTTTATCTATGCAATTATCATTTGCTGTTATCCCACTCGTTTTATTTACAGGAAATAAAAAGAAAATGGGAGTATTTGTGAATGCCAAATGGTTGCAAATACTATCATGGACAGTGGCCATTTTCATTGCATTGCTGAATATTTACCTCCTCATTCATACATTTGTTTAACGATAATAAGATTATGTAAACTATAAATTAGAAACATCTTAATATTTTCCCTCGAATTTTTCACCTAGATTCGTTATAATTAAATTATCAGAATAAGCGTAGTAAAGGTGTTGATTATAATGGCTAGCAAAATGTTGAAACCACAGAAAAAACTTTTAGAGCAAGACCATGTGTTACCTTATAAAATAGATGCACAAGATCAATTATTTCAAGTTGTCATTTTTACAAAACTAGGAAAGATCTCCGGCATCACAGTGCTAAGAAGTGAAGATGAATTAGCCAGCCGAGAAGAGGCTCTAGCGGTTGTTCAAAAATTACAGAAGTACAATTTTTATTTTGAATATTTGACAAAGCGGGCAAGTATTGTGAAAGAGCGGGACAGTATTGTGGCCGAACGAATTGAACAAGCTCAACTCATTTTAAACAATAACGTTCTGTTTGGAGAAGAACTTCAGCCGACAATCGACCAACTTAGTTTGGCTCTTGAAGTATACAAACAACAGCAACATAAAATGGATATTTATCAAGAAGATATTGCGTTACTTAATGAAAAAATTAAAGAACAAGGGCTTATTAAACCAGAAGACTGGAAATCAGCAGAAGATTTATCGATTGCTTTCATGAAGGCTGCATATGCACAAACCATTTATTTAGAAGCAACAAGAGAAAATCGGGTGGCACTTGCAAAATGGTATCATAGCCATCAAAAACAACTCCCTTCTGAAGAACGAAAAGCGCTTGCTAAAATGGTAACCGTTTTAAGCGATACAAATGGCGGTTTAGTCTTTGATCAAATTATTTCGCTACTTCCACTTGTAGAAGAAGGGCTATTAATTGATAAAACAAACCCGCTACCAAAACGTGCACAAGAGTTTAATATGGAATACGAAGCACATTGTCGCTTCTATAAACCAAATACGAATAAAATCATAGAACTTATTCGAAATGAATGAGAAAAACGGATACTAAAAGCAATGAGCTCTTAGTATCCGTTTTTTTATTTTTTAAGAATGTTTTCTTTGATTAAAAAGGCACGTGCGACTTCTTCGGCAGATTTTCCATTTACATTAACTTCATAGTTCATTTTCCGCATTTCGTCATCCGTAATTTTGCCAGCAAGCTTATTGAGTGGCGCCCTAATTTCTGGGTACTTCTCAATCGTTTTAGTTAGCATTAGCGGAGCACCTTGATAAGGCGGGAAAAATTGTTTATCATCTTCTAAAACTTTCAATTTATACTGCGCGAGCTCACTATCTGTTGAATACGCATCAAGCAAATTAATATCATTCGCTAAAATAGCATTGTAACGCAGTTTTGGTTCCATCGTTTTGACATTATCAAATTGCAGGCCGTACGTTTTTTGAATGCCTTTATAGCCATCATCACGGTCATTGAATTCCAACGTAAAACCAGCTTTAACAAGATTTTGGACGCCAGGTAAATCGGAAATTTTCTGCAAATCATTTTGTTTCGCGAAATCATTTGATACCGCGAGGGCATACGTATTGTTGTATTGCATCGGTTTTAAGTAAGTCATGTTAAATTGCTTAGCAAGTCCGTCCCGTGCTTGTTCGTACACTTGATTCGCGTCATGCGATTTAGCAGGGTCGTTTGTAAAGGTTTCTAAAACGGTGCCAGTAAACTCAGGATAGATATCGATATTGCCGGATTTAAGCGCGTTAAACAAGAAACTGGTTTTCCCCATATTTGGCTTTAAATTCACCGTTAAGTCCGTTTCATCTTCAATGACTAGCTTATACATATTGATGAGTATTTCTGGCTCTGCACCAAGTTTACCTGCAATGGTAATTTCCTTTTTGTCGGTCGTGAAGAGCGGGACAATAATTAGGGCAGCAGTCAGCAGGACGCCGATAGACACCGTTATAATTGTGCTTCTGAAACTGGCTTTTTCCAAGAAGCGTAAGAGGACATCAAATAAAATCGCGAGAAGCGCTGCGGGAATGGCTCCGAGCAAGATTAAACTATTGTTGTTGCGGTCGATTCCGAGCAGGATTAAATCCCCGAGTCCACCAGCACCAATTAGCGCAGCAAGCGTTGCGGTTCCAATAATTAGTACCATCGCCGTGCGAATGCCGGCCATAATAACAGGCATGGCAAGCGGCAGCTGAACTTTGTAAAGGCGACGCCATTTGTTCATTCCCATTGCACGAGATGCTTCAACGAGAGCCGGGTCGACTTCATTGATCCCCGTGTATGTATTTCGCAAAATCGGGAGAAGCGCATAAATAACAAGTGCGATAATCGCTGGAACAATCCCAATTCCAACAAGCGGAATCAAAAGACCAAGAAGAGCTAAAGACGGTATGGTTTGAAAAATAGCCGCGACTTGGATAATCGGTTCAGCTATTCGCTTATGTCGAGTTAAGTAGATGCCAAGCGGGAGGGCAATTAAAACCGCAATGAAAAGGGAAATGAATGAAATTTGAATGTGCTGAACGAGCGCCGTCCAAAGAACATCTTTTCTTTCAACGAACGTATTAATGAGCGTATTCATTTCGCATCACCAACCTGTTCTAATTGACTAGCTAAAAACTTCGTCAAATCTTGATGTGTCACAACATAAGTTTTCCCGTCATCATTTTGAATTTGCACCGCATTGTTCCCTGAAAGTGCCACAATCATTTCGCTAATCGCCGCATCGCTTTTTAAAACAGGTAAATTTGGCGTATTTTTTTCCTCTATAGTTAAAAGCTCTATAATATCTTTGGCTTTTTTATTTTCAGGCAATAGATGAGGCTTCGCAATATTTCCAGAATCAAGGAAATGTCTAACAAAATCATTTTTCGGGTTTTTGAGAATATTAGACGGCGTATCACATTGAACGATTTCTCCGTCTTGCATGAGGCAAATTCGGTCACCAAGTGCCAGCGCTTCTTGCATGTCGTGTGTCACGAAAACAATCGTCTTTTTAATTTTCTTTTGAAGGAGAGAAATATCTTGTTGTAATTTTTGACGAGTGATAGGATCAAGCGCGCTAAATGGTTCATCCATTAAAATGATACTTGGGTCGGCTGCTAGTGCTCGCACAACACCAACACGCTGCTGTTCGCCGCCTGAAAGTTCTTTCGGTTTACGGTCGCGATAAGATGCTGGATCAAGGCCAACCATTTCAAGTAGTTCTGTTGTACGGTTATAAATCTTTTCTTTGTCCCATTTTTTAAGTTCTGGTACAATCGCGATATTTTCAGCAATCGTCATATGCGGGAAAAGGGCAATTTGTTGTAATACATAGCCAATATCAAAGCGAAGCTCATGAATATTGTAGTCACTAATACGTTTTTCGTCGATGTAAATCGTTCCAGTAGTAAGTGGAATGAGACGATTAATCATTTTAAGTGTTGTTGTTTTTCCACAACCACTCGGTCCAATGAAGACAAAAAATTCACCGTCTTTTATATCTAAGTTAAGTTTATTAACAGCAACGTTATCGTCAGTATAGTTTTTAGTGACATCTTTAAAGCGTATCATAAGGGCCTCCAATCTTTTAAAACAAAAAAGCGAATATTTGTTCCTACAATTTACCATTTTTTTTTATGAAAAACAATTATTTTACATTATTTTGTAAAAAACAGGCTTCGTGGTAAAATAGAAGAAGTGAAACTTACAACGTGAATGGAAGGTTTATAAAATGGAAAAAGTAGCGAAAAATTTAAGTGAAGTCTTACCAGAATTAATCATTAAAAAACAGGAAAGTCTTGCTAACTATACATATACAAAAACTGGTGGTCATGCAGACTTATTTGTGATGCCAAAAACAAAAGAAGAAGCGCAAACCGTTGTGAAATTTTGTCATGATGAACATGTGGCACTCACAATTTTAGGTAACGGTTCGAATTTAATTGTAAAAGATGGCGGTATCCGAGGTATCGTCTTGTATTTAGATTTATTAAATAAAGTGGAGCGACGGGAAACAACGATTTATGCGGGGAGCGGTGCCAAATTAATTGACGTATCACGTTTTGCACGCGATGAGAGTCTGACAGGACTTGAATTTGCTTGCGGGATTCCTGGTTCAGTTGGCGGTGCGCTTTATATGAATGCTGGGGCATATGGTGGCGAAATTAGCGATTGTTTAGAAGGCGCAACAGTTTTAACAATGGCTGGCGAATTGCTCCACTTAGAACGTTCAGAATTAGCGGCGAAATATCGCCATAGTACCATTGCAGAAAAGAAATTGATTGTGCTTGAAGCTGAGTTTAAACTGGCGCTCTCGGAAAAACAGCCAATTGAAACGAAAATGGCCGAATTAACCGAGGCACGTGAATCCAAACAGCCACTTGAGTATCCTTCATGTGGCAGCGTATTTAAACGGCCACCAGGATATTTTGCCGGTAAACTTATTCAGGATAGTCAGTTGCAAGGGTTTCAAATTGGTGGTGCACAAGTTTCTAAAAAGCATGCCGGCTTTATCGTAAATGTTGGCGAGGCAACCGCAACAGACTATATGAAGGTCATCAAACACGTACAAGCAACTGTAAAACGCAATTTTGACGTCGATTTAGAAACAGAAGTCCGAATCATTGGGGAAGATTAAAGTGTCAGACTTGCGATGTATCTTTTAAAAAGATGGCTGTTTGCGGGGAAGTTATTTGTTACAATGGGATTGTTACTATTGTATGGGAGGACTATATTTGGAAAGTTTATTTGATTTTTTCAGCAAAAAAAGCACGCGACGTGTGTTAGTTTTTATGTTAGTCGTTTTTGTTTTGTATTTGCTCCGCAGTATGATGGATATTATCCTATTAACATTCATCTTTTCATTCTTAATTACAAGACTAGAGAACTTTATTTTAAAACGGATTTCCATTTACCGACAAATTATTGTGCTCATTTTATATGCCTTAATTGCGCTCGGGCTCACATTTGTTGTAGTCAAATACATACCAGTTCTAACCGAACAAATTGGGCAACTGGTGAAATTTGCTAATACTTTCTTTACACAGGATTCAAACAATGATTTCATTAACTATATCGTTACGATGGCGAATCAAATTGATATTATGAAATATACAGAGCAAGGCGTTCAAATGGTTGTCACGTATTTAACGAATATAAGCGTGGTTGCCTTTAACGTATTCATTGCCCTTATTTTAAGTCTGTTTTTCTCTTTAGGAAAAGATCAATTAATCACCTTCACAAATCAATTTGCGACCAGCAAAATTTCGTTCGTGTATGATGAGATAAAGTACTTTGGTACAAAATTTGTTGGCACTTTTGGTAAGGTGATTGAAGCACAATTTTTGATTGCAGTTGTGAACTGTGTCCTGACGACAATTGCTTTATGGATTATGGGATTCCCACAACTATTGACGCTTTCGATTATGGTGTTCTTATTGGGCTTAATTCCGGTTGCCGGTGTCATTATTTCGATGATTCCGCTCACCATTATTGCTTATACAGTTGGTGGTTTCCAATACGTCTTTTATATTTTAATTGTGGTTGTGATTATTCATGCGCTTGAATCTTACGTTTTAAACCCTAAATTAATGTCTGCTAAAACGGATTTACCGGTGTTTTATACATTCATCATTTTGATTTTTGGAGAGCACTTCTTTGGCGTTTGGGGACTAATTGTTGGGATTCCTGTCGTGATGTTTTTCCTAGACGTATTAGGGGTTACCGACCAAGCTGAACATTTACTTGAAAAGAAACCGAAAAAAGCGGATAAAACCTAGGCTATGTGTCTAGGTTTTTTTATTTGTTTTTGATACAATGGGAAAAGAAAGAGGTGCGTAGTATTGGATAGACATTTGTTTATAATTTCTTTTGATGCTTTAGGCGCAAAAGATTTGGAAGATATTGAAAGTTTACCAAATTTTAAAAAGATAAAGGAACAAGGCACTCACGTTAAAAAAGTTCGCTCAGTTTATCCTTCACTTACATATCCAGCTCATACCTCAATTATAACGGGGCATTATCCGCTCGCTCATGGCATTGTAAATAATACAAAAATTCAGCCTGATAAAGCTTCGCCTGATTGGTATTGGTACAAAGATGCTATTAAAGTTCCGACATTATATGAACTGGCGAAAGCGAAAGGATATAAGACGGCTTCTTTTTTATGGCCTGTTGCTGCACAGAGCGGTATCGATTATAACATCGCGGAAATTTTCCCAAATCGTTTTTGGTTAAATCAAGTGATGGTCTCTCTTTGGGGGAGCTCGCCACTTTTTCTTTTAAATATGAATAAAAAATACGGTCATTTGCGAAATGGGATTGAACAGCCGCAATTGGATGATTTCATAACGGCTTCAGTCATTGATACGATTCAAACGAAGAAACCGGGTCTTTTAATGGCGCACTTTGTTGACATGGACAGCATGCGGCATCGCTACGGGGTGACTTCAGATGAGGCGAAATCAGCGTTACAAAGACACGATAAACGATTAGGGGAAATCATTGAAGCTACCAAAGAGGCTGGTATTTTTGAAAAAAGTGTTTTTGCGGTTTTAGGTGACCACTATCAAATTGACGTCGACACGATTTTGCGCCTTAATATTTTGTTCGCGGAGTATAACTGGCTTAGCGCTGGCAATGACAATAAAATAGAGACGTGGCAAGTATATGCGAAAAGTTGTGATGGATCTGCTTATATTTACATAAAAAATCCTGAACTTGAAAGTCAAGTTTTCGAAGTACTGCAAAGTTTACCAGGGATTGAGAAAGTATACAATTCAACGGAAATCATTCGCTTAGGTGCAGACGCGGAAGCGACATTTATGGTAGAAGGGGTCCCTGGCTGTTATTTCATGGATAACATCGACGGCCCACTCGTTGAAGAAGTGACACCAGAGAAAATCGGGCAGCCAGATTACTACAACGCCGTGCATGGGTATCACCCGCAGAAAAAAGATTACGAAACGACTTTACTTCTAAGCGGTCCGGGAATAAAACGCGGAAAAGAAGTGGAGCAAGCCAGTTTAATTGACGAGGCGCCAACCTTTGCAAGAATTTTGGGCTTTAAGATGCCAAAAGTCGAAGGGCAAGTCATCACAGACATTTTTGAGGGAGAATAAGTGAATGTTTACAAAAGAGGAGAAAAGTTGGATACTTCAAGATTGGGCGAATTCCGCCTATTCCATTATGATTACGACGGCGATTTTGCCGATTTATTTTAAAAGTTTAGCATCTAGTGCTGGAGTAAGCGATCATATGTCAACGGCTTACTGGGGGTATGCGAATTCAATTGGGACTTTGCTCATTTCTTGTTTGGCACCGATTCTTGGGACGATTGCGGATTACCAGTTTTTCAAAAAAAGATTCTTTAATATTTTTACGCTTTTAGGGGTTTTATGTACGGTTTCATTCGTTTTTGTGCCAAACGATGGCTGGCTTATTTTGCTTGGGCTTTATGCGCTATCTCTAATTGGTTTTTCGGGCGCGAATATTTTTTATGATAGTTTTTTAGTTGATGTGACGACGAATGACCGGATGGACCGGATTTCGTCAGCAGGCTATGCGTTTGGCTATTTGGGAAGTTCGATTCCATTTGTGATTTTTATCATTTTAAAAGCAACAGGAATACTGCCCATTAGCGAAGTGGCTTTAGTGAACATCGGTTTTCTACTTACAGCGATTTGGTGGCTTGGTTTTACGGTTCCTTTCTTTAGAAATGTTCATCAAAAGCATTTTCTGGAGCGAGTGAAAAATCCAGTACGCACGAGTTTTAAGCGTTTATTTACGACACTTCGGCAAATTAGCCAATACCGCACGATAGCGCTATTTCTAATCGCTTACTTCTTTTATATTGATGGTGTGGATACCATTTTTCGAATGGCGACATCATACGGTATTGATTTGGGGATTACGGACACAACGTTAATCATCATTTTGTTGGTCACGCAACTGATTGCTTTCCCGTTCACTATTTTTTACGGCTTTTTAGCCAAGCACTTTGGGGCGAAAAAGTTGATTCTCGTCGCCATTTTCGTCTACCTTATCATTTGTGTTTATGCAGTGTTCATGAAAATAACGCTTGATTTTTGGATTTTAGCAGTGCTTGTAGGAACAAGTCAAGGCGGCATTCAAGCACTGAGTCGTTCTTTTTTCGGGAAAATTATTCCAAAAGAGCGGTCAAATGAATTTTACGGTTTCTACAATATATTTGGTAAATTCTCCGCGATCATTGGTCCTGCACTAATGGGTATCATCACACAACTGACTGGAAATACCTCTTATGGTGTTGCCAGCTTAATCGTACTATTTTTAATTGGCGGGATTTTATTTTTATTTGTACGTGAGGAACGAATTTAAATTTTCTTTAAATCCTTTTAACGAATTGTTTATAAGTTAGCGCTATACTAATATAAACCATTCAAGTTAGGAGGAAACAAAATGAAAAAAATAGCTTCTATCGGAATCTTACCTTTTGTTTCCGTAGCGCTAGCGCTTTATCTTTACGTCTATTATTTTAAAGGCTGGCTATTATTTTACTTACATCACATTATGGAAATATATAGTTTTGTAGATTACATCGTGATTGGACTAACGGCACTTTTTATTTATCTCATCGGCGTACAGCTGATCGAATGGAAATTTAATAAGAAGTTAACGATTTTAGCCTATATGTTATATTTTGCTAGCTTGATTGTCCTATTATTTGGTAAAGCTAGTCATGTTCAAGGCTTTTCTTTTGAAACTTTTGATTTTATTTTTCCATTTTTAGAAGGGAATTTACGCGTCATTACGACAGGGAATATTTTAGCTTTTATTCCAATCGGCTTTTTATTTTATAAATGGAACTTTATTAGCACTTTACTAACAGCCATCATCTTAATTACGTTAGTCGAAAGCACTCAATTTATACTCGCCGTCGGTTTTTTTGATACAGGGGATATCTTTTTAAATGTGCTAGGCATTATGACTGGATATTCATTAATTCGTTTAAAAGTATTTATGACAATGAAAAAGAAAATCATAAAAAGTCAATGAAACTATTGGCTTTTTTTTTGCGTATAAATGGCATAAGAAGCCCCTTTTTCGTGAGAGTGCTCTTTTTTATAAAAAAATTTAAACAAAAAGTGTTGACTAATCCACTACTTTGTATTACTATATAGTTGTACCTAGTAATACAAAGTAGAGAGGTGGACCTTATGAAAGGATTGACAGAACTGTTAAAAGGTGTCTTAGAAGGCATGATCCTCCAGAAAATTTCTAAAGGAGAAACATACGGTTATGAAATCACTAAGTATTTGAATGATTTAGGTTTTGATGAAATTGTCGAAGGTACTGTGTATACGATTTTAATGCGTGTAGAAAAGAAAGGCCTTGTAGAAGTTGAAAAGAAAAAATCCGATGTAGGACCTGCTAGAAAGTTTTACACGTTAAATGATACGGGTAAAGAAGAATTAGCAAGTTTTTGGAAACGTTGGGATTTTATTGCAGCTAAAATGGTAGAGGTAGAAGGAGGGGAAGCGAAATGATGAATTGGTATAAAAAATACCGCGAGGAAAAGCGTGCCTATAAAGCTTATAAAAAACGTGTTGCTGCCTTACCAACTGAGTATCGCCGTGTCATGGAGGGCATTCAAACGTATTTATGGAATTTCGCAAAAGGCTCAGGCATGATGGATATTTTAACGAGTGTTCTTGAAATGTTTGAAAGTGCCGTAGAGGACCAGCTAGATGTACGCGATGTTGTTGGTGATGATTTGGCAGAGTTTGCAGACAATTTATTAAATGAATTTCCAGAAGAAACTTGGATGGAAAAACAACGGAATGCACTTAGAAAAACGCTTAAATAGAAAGGAGAGGCTATGATGCCTATTATCGATATTCGGAATATTAAGAAAAATTTCAAAAAACAAACAGTTTTAGAAGATGTGAGCATTCAAGTAGAAGCAGGTAGTATTTATACATTGCTTGGTGCAAATGGTGCTGGAAAAAGCACATTGCTTAAAATTGTGACAGGGCTTTTAAATAGCGACGGAGGGAAAGTTGAAATTGACCAACTACCAGTTGATAAAGACCCGCGCGAAGCACAAAAAGTGTTTAGTTACAATGCCCAGCATGCAAGTGTTGACGAGGTATTAAGCGGTCTAGAAAATTTAGTACTGATTGGTAAGCTACGACACGTTTCAAATCCTAAAGCCGTTGCACTCTCCCTTTTAGAGCAATTTGGCTTGTTAGATGCGAAAGACAAAATTGTTTCCACGTATTCAGGGGGAATGAAACGAAGACTCGACTTGGCTATGAGTTTAGTAGGAGATGCTAAAATTTTATTTTTAGATGAACCTACAACAGGTCTTGATCCAAGTAGCCGCCTTGATTTGTGGAAAGTAATTCGGGAACTCCAAAGTAGTGGGAAAACCATTTTCTTAACGACGCAATATTTGGAAGAAGCCGATCAATTGGCAGACACCATAGGCTTTTTGAAAGATGGAAAGATTATTGCAACCGGAACGCCTAAAGAAATGAAACGCTTGGCGGGTGAGAACAGACTACATTTGACTTTCTCCCCAGAGGATTTAAAGCAAGCAAAAGAAGTTTTGATAGATTTCGAACCAAAAGTGCTTGCCCCTGAACTAATTTCTATTGAACTGACTGAAGAAATGACAACTATTTTGAATATTTTAAAAGTGTTGAACGACCATCACCTTGAGCCGACTGATTTTGAGACAATCCGTCCTACGCTTGACGATGTATTCGTGACACTGACGAAAGGGTGAACAATAATGAAAGAGTATTTCAGTGATATTTTCGCGCTATCAGGGCGCATTATTAAACACAACTTACGTAGTATTGATACGATGATTACAGTTGTGATTATGCCAATTATGATTATGCTAGGTATGGTATATATTTTCGGTGGTTCCGTGCAGATTCAAGGTTTATCCCATCAAGATTATGTGGATTACATTATGCCAGGGATTCTGCTTATTACAATTGCGTCAAGCTCAGCCTATACATCGCTTCGAATAAATCTCGATAAATCGGCAGGAATGTTTGAACGTTTTAAATCAATGCCAATCGCGAAGTCAGCAGTTTTAGGTGGACACGTGTTAGCATCTGTTATTTTTATGATGATTTCCTGTGCAGCAGTTCTTTTAGTAGGACTACTAATTGGTTTCCGTTCAGATGCAAACTTCGGAGAATGGCTACTCATTATTTTACTCCTTGTTTTATTCGCTTTTATGTTAACATGGCTCTCAGTCCCGTTTGGCTTAATGGCAGGGAGTATTGAAGGCGCAGGCGCATTCTCTTATGTCATCTTAATGCTCTTATTCGTTAGTTCAGCATTCGTTCCAGTTGAAGGAATGAACAAGTTTGTACGGATTTTTGCAGAAAATCAGCCGATGACACCAATTATTCAGACGTTGCGTGACCTATTTAACGCCCAGCCGCTTACGAGCGATGCTTGGCTATCACTTGCTTGGATTGCTGGTTTACTTGTTATTTCTTACATCGCAGGTATGAGAGTTTATCGGAAAGTATAATTAAATCGTAAGAAAAACCATTCCAATTGGAATGGTTTTTTTTATGAATAAATTCACTATATTGTCATAGAATTTTAAAATCTATACGCTAAGCTAAAAATACTGAAGTGGCAAGGAGGAATTATAATGAGGAAAAAATCGCTTATTTGGACAATTATCATGTTAATAGGGCTAAGTAGCATCGTTTGCGCCTATCTCTTTTCCCAAAGTCTTAAAGCAGAAGCTGATCAAAATGAAGATAAAAAAACAAAATTTAGTTTATCGGTTGCAACTTCAAAAGATGTAGAAGTACTTGATTATAGTAATATCGGAATAAACGCCTATCAAGATATTTTCAATACGGCTAAACAAGCACAAATTGCTCAATTAATTGCAGCAAAAAAAGCAGCAGGTCACTATAAATTCCCTCAAATTTTAGCATTATCAAATCCGTATTTAACGAATACAACGAGTGTATACATATATTTTGAAACTGAGAAAGTCAGTAAAGTAAGTTACCAAATATCTGCAGCAGGTTATCCCGATTTTGCAGGAGAGGCAAATAGTTCAGAAAATGAATACGAAACAAAACATGAATTCCAAGCGATTGGCTTTGTAGCAGGTGTTAAAAATACCATTACCTTAACAGTAACAGATAAGGAGGGAAATGAAACGACAAAAACATTAACCTATACACCTCCAAAATTAGTAAGTAAAGATAAAAACACATTAAAAGTCACTGATGGGACAAGCGAAAAAGCCTTAACAAGCGGTTTGTACACGGTGTTTGGTGATAAAAATGTATCACAAAGAGCCACTTACTTAGTGGATAACGATGGTATCATAAGAGGCGAATATCCCATTCTTTCTTACAACTCTATGCGTTTTGTGTTTGATGAGCAGTCCATGTATTACGGAATTTCAGCAGAAAAAATCGCTCGTATTAATCAGTTAGGGCAAGTTGAACAAGTTTATGATGTAGGAAGCGCGGGCTATAACTTACACCACGACTTTACTTTGGATAAAGAAGGCAATTTATTAGCGCTTGCAACAAGTGAAGAAGCAGAAGAAAAAGACAATTTGGTAGAGGACAGAATTGTTCAAATCAACACTAAAACAGGTAAGGTCAAACAAATTGCTGATTTTAAAGCGTTGCTACCTGATTTATACCAACTGGCAACCGGAATTGAGACTATCACAAGCTATGCAGGTAAATGGGATCCCATTCATTTAAATACAATTCAATATGTTGAAGATGGTAGCATTATTGTTAGCTCACGAGAAACTTCTACAATTATGAAGCTCAGTAATATCGAGGACGCCTTGTCAATCGATTACTTTATTTCAGATGAGAGTGTTTGGAAAGGTGTAGGGAATTATTCTAACTTTGTACTGGAAAAAGAAAGCGATTTTGTTTCACAACTCGGTCAACATTCGGTGACATATGTTGAAGATGCCACATTGGAAGAGGGGCAGTATTATTTATATATGTTTAACAATAATTCAAAAATAATGGATTCCCGAACAAATTTCGATTGGTCGGCATATCCTGATAGCTTCTCTGACCAAAGTACTGATGGTGATTACAGTCGCTATTCTAAATATTTAGTTGACGAGAATAAAGGCACGTATGAACTGGTCGACTCATTAGAAGTCCCGTACTCTGCCTTTGTGAGTAGCGTTCAAGAAATGGGGGATAATCTACTCGTGAATCCAGGCTTACAAGGTATATTTACTGAATATGACAAAAATCATCAAGTTATTCGTACTTATCAATTAAGCGGAAACGGAGTAACCTCTTATCGCGTGTATAAGTATGATTTTAAAGGATTTTATTTTAAATAAACTAAGCAAGCGTATGACTGTCGTTAATCGAGAGTCATACGCTTTTTAGCAATTACTTTTCAGAAAAATACATAAAAAGTGTATAAATTCACTGTATATGTGGTCGTTTAAGACGAAAAATGGGGTTTCTGGGGAAGTTTACGTTTTTGACACTTAATTTGTGATATAGTGAACATGATTCATCAACATCACGGTGAATCAATTTATCATCTTTTGGGATGATGAAAACAAACTCAAAGAGAGCCTTTTGGAAGGGGCTCTTTTTGGGGTTCCATTATTGTAAAATTACGTAAATGATGTGGTATAATAGCAAAGTGCCCAAAACAGGGCGAGCTGTTTAAAATAAGGAGAGATCAACACTAAATGACACATGCACTTGAAATAAAAGACTTAAGAAAAGTATACGCAACTGGCGTAGAAGCTTTACGTGGAATTAATTTAGTTGTAGAAGAAGGTGATTTTTACGCTCTACTAGGTCCAAATGGTGCCGGAAAATCAACAACAATTGGGATTATTACATCACTTGTCAATAAATCATCAGGCAAAGTGAATGTATTCGGTTATGATTTAGATACAGAATTAGTTCGTGCCAAGCAACAAATCGGTCTAGTTCCACAGGAATTCAACTTTAATCCGTTTGAAACGGTGCAACAAATTGTCGTAAACCAAGCTGGTTACTACGGAGTTTCCCGCAAAGAAGCGCTTAAACGCAGTGAAAAATATTTAAAACAATCCGATTTATGGGAAAAACGCAATGTACGCGCCCGTATGTTATCAGGTGGTATGAAACGTCGCCTAATGATTGCCCGTGCACTCATGCATGAGCCTCGCTTGCTTATTTTAGATGAACCAACTGCCGGTGTGGATATCGAACTTCGACGTGAGATGTGGAAGTTCCTGAAAGAGCTGAACGAGCAGGGAACAACGATTATTTTAACGACACACTATTTGGAAGAAGCAGAGATGCTTTGCCGTAACATCGGGATCATTCAGACAGGCGAACTAATCGAGAACACCAGCATGAAATCGCTACTCGCGAAACTCCAATTTGAAACGTTCCTTTTTGATCTGGCACCTTATGATAAAAAGCCTGAAATTGCTGGCTATAAAAGTTTTTTCGAAGACGAGTTAACACTCGCTGTTGAAGTGGAACGCAATCAAGGAATCAACGAAATATTTGAACAGCTCTCGAAACAAGGGATAAATGTTCTTTCGATGCGAAATAAATCCAATCGCTTGGAAGAACTGTTTTTGAAAATCACAGAAGAAGAGCACCGAGTGGAGGAGAAACATGTTTAATCTATATTATACAGCCTTAAAAAGCTTAGCCGTAAAAGAAACGAACCGTTATATGCGTATTTGGGTGCAAACCTTAGTACCACCAGTCATTACGACATCGCTTTACTTTGTCATTTTCGGCAATTTAATCGGTGGAAGAATCGGGGAGATGGGGGGATTCTCCTACATGGAATTTATCGTGCCTGGCCTAATCATGATGTCAGCCATCACAAGTTCCTATTCAAACGTGTCATCTTCCTTTTTCTCACAAAAATTTCAAAAAAATATTGAAGAATTGCTAATCGCGCCAGTGCCCACACATGTTATCATTTGGGGCTTTGTTATTGGCGGCTTAGGGCGAAGCATCCTTGTGAGCGCACTCGTTACCATGATTTCCCTTTTCTTCGTACCTTTACAAGTGTATTCTTGGTCTATTATTATCATTTCACTTCTGATGACGGTTATTTTATTCTCATTGGCAGGCTTATTAAATGGTATTTTCGCTCAATCTTTTGATGATGTATCTATTGTACCAACCTTCGTCTTGCAGCCATTAACATATCTTGGCGGGGTATTTTATTCCGTTGCTATGCTACCACCGTTTTGGCAAGCAGTTTCAAAAATCAATCCCATTGTTTACATGATTTCAGGATTTAGATATGGTTTTCTTGGAAAAACCGATGTATCACTTTGGGTTTCAGTGGGCATTCTTGTGCTCTTTATCGCCGTACTTTACTCGATTTGCTGGTATTTGATTGAAAAAGGGCGCGGGTTGCGAAGTTAAACAATTTGGAGCATCTAGAAAAGCAATTCTAGATGCTCTTTATTAATTCATGTGTAAAACACCCATTTTTATACCTAATTAATGTGCAATTTTCGTATTTTGTTCACAGCTTTTACGATATAAAATATGCTATTATATAAGTATTCACCAGGCGTTGCAAGACAGTTACCAACTCATTTCTGTCACGAAAAACCGACTTCTTACATTAGAAGTCGGTTTTTCTATTGTTACATTAAATAATTTGTTTTATTTATAAGTATTAGTGGAATAATTTACATATTAGGCGAGGAGTTGAAAGAATGAAGGGGAAGAAGATAATCTGGTTCGTTGTTAGCGGCTTTTTGATGCTAGTTGTTTTAGTTTCAGTCGTATTAGTAAAACATCAAGAAGCTGTGCAGGCAGTAGAAGAAAAAGAAGAGGCAAGAAAAGTGGCATTGGAGCAAGAAATGGCATTAGAAAAAAATGCGACTTCTGCAGTGGAACGCTTATTTGCATCTGAAACTGAAGAATTATTGAGTGACACGTATTCCGAAGATCTTAAAACGAAGGCTGAACAACTTGTGCAACAATTGGCTAATAAAAAAATGAAAGCCAATTTAAAAGGAAAATTAACTCGCGTAGATAAGTTTGTCAGCCAGATTTCTGCAAACCAATTGAAAGTGAATGCGTTATTTTCAAATGAGCAGAAGAAAACATTAGCGCAAAATGTAACTCGTGAAGACATTAATAGTGTGAAAAAAGCTGTGACTAATGGGACTTTACAGACTAAATCAAAAAAAGAACAGCTGGCAGATGTACAAAAAGCGTATGATTTACTTATTCGGAACGAAGAATTGCAAAAAGCAGCTACAAGTAGTTCAGCTGAAAGCCAGGCAGACAAAAATTCGAATGATGTTCAATCTTCGATCAAAGAGTCTGCTACAAGTGTCCAAGAAAGTCCGGAATCGAAATCAAAATCGAGTAAATCGAATTCCAATAATTCTTCCGGTGCACCATCAGCATCAAGCAAGAACATACCGAGTGTTGCAAAAATGAAGCTTGCTTCACAAACGAATCAGATTATTACTGTCGTAGCCAGTGGAACGAGTGCAAATGTGAAATTTTGGGAAAAATCAGGCGAAACATGGAAGCAAGTATTTTCTACTTATGGCCAAGTCGGTTCGCAAGGCGTTGGTTCTGCGGATGAATACCATAGCAGGACACCTAAAGGGGCTTACTCCCTTGGTTTTGCTTTTGGAACAAGCAATCCGGGTACATCTTTAGCATTCAGACAAATTACCAATCAAAGTTACTGGATTTCAAATGTAAAGGATAATCAGTACAACACTTGGCAAGAACGAAATTCATCTAGCAGTGCTGATGAACATATGGCAAGTTATCCGGTGCAATATCGTTATGGCGTTGTGATTAACTATAATACAAGCCGAACAAAAGGCGCAGGATCAGGTTTTTTCTTGCATTGTAGCAATGGTGCGCCAACTGCTGGCTGTGTCGCTATACCAACAAGTCAAATGGCAACAGTTTTACAAAAATTGCATAGCGGCGCTTATATCGTAAACGTAACTAGTGAGCAAGAATTATTGCAGTATTGAAGTACAAATTTATTTTTACTTTTTAATCAAATAAGATGTTCAGCATGACTTATCATATAGGCTTGGAGTGGTGTATCATTTTCAGGTAATGAAAAAAGATAACCATTCCAAGCTTTTAATATCAAGTTTTCTAGTTTACATAATATATACAGCTATAGATTTTTAGTATTATACTTTTTTGTTTTAACATTAGGTTGTTTAACCTAATGTTTTTATTTTTGGATTTTGAGGGGGAGTAAAATTGACTGATAAACAAACTAGAGATTTAATGCGTAAAGCTGTTCCGTTGGCTCGTAAGTTCGAAGGCGATTGGACGGTTCGAATGAAACTAGCTTTAAAAGAAATGGTTATCCGTCATTATTTAATGCTTCCCTTAACTTCTAAGAATTACAAAATGTTACTTGCGAAAGGCTGCACAGTTCGCCGAATTTGCAAGCATTACGGCGTTAATCGCCATCATTTAAAATTTTTATAAATATTATCACGATGTGAATTTTGCCATCGAGAAAGTAAATTGGTAATTCGATTGGGCGATTTAGAACGCTAAAACATTTTGATTACCTGTTTCTTCGATAATGAAAAAACTGTTCTTTGACAATTACATATAGAAAAAACGCACTTGAGATAAATCAAGCACGCTCATAATAAAACCTAGACAATTTTATTATAAGCGATAAGACTCGATTTGTCCAAGTGTGTGATTTCATTGCTCTTAAATTTGTATTCAATAACTTAAATTAATTGATTGAAAGATAAATATTTTATTATTTGTGTGTTGTTTAGTAAAATAATCTATAGACAAAAGTAAAGGAGCTGGAAGAATGGAAACAAAAGGGAACAAAAAAATATGGTTAGCGCTAAGTAGCTTTTTAATTTTGCTGATTTTAGTATCGGTGGTTCTTGTTAAGCATCAAGACGCTGTGAAAGCGGAAGAACAAAAAGAAGAAGCTAAGAAAGTAGCGCTTGAACAAGAAAAATCATTAGAAAAGAATGCGACATCGGTGGTTAATCGCTTGTTTGCCTCAGAAGAAGAGAAACTATTGAGTGATACATATTCCGATGATTTAGAATTAAAAGCAAAGCAACTTGTTGGGCAAATAGAAAATAAAAAAGTGAAAACAGATTTAGATAAAAAGTTAGCACGTGTTGATGAAATGGTTAAACAGATTACAGTTAATCAAGTAAAAGTAGAATCATTATTTACGAATAAACAGCAAAAAGTACTAGCAAAAGATGTTACGCGTGGCAAACTGGATGCATTGAAAAAAGAAGTTGAGCTTACAACGTTGCAAGAAAAAGCCAAAAAAGAACAATTAGCTGATGTTCAAAAAGCATATGCAGTTTTAAATCAACAGGAGAAAGCAGAAAAGCAAGAAGAAACGAAAGCAAGCGTCTCAAATAATCATTCTCAGACGAATCAGCAAACTGGCAAAGATGTTAAAAGTAAGAATAATGTAACAAGTTCAGCACCAAGTGCAGGAAATGATGTAACTAAAGGAAGCACAACAGCACCAAAACAAAGTGGACAATCTAGTTCATCCAATCAATCTTCAAATCTACCTTCACGAAAAGTTAATGTTCCGATTGTGACTAGGATGAATTTGGCATCTCGAACGAGCCAGATTATTACCGTTGTAGCCAGTGGAACAAGTGCACAAGTGAAATTTTGGGAAAAATCTAGCGGAACTTGGAAACAAATATTTTCCACGTATGGACAAGTTGGCTCCCAAGGCGTAGGTTCTGCAGATGAATATCATAGTCGAACACCACGCGGAGCATATTCACTCGGTTTTGCGTTTGGAACGAGTAATCCAGGAACCTCCTTGCCGTTCAGACAGATTACAAATCGCAGTTATTGGATTTCAAATGTGAATGACAGTCAGTATAACACTTGGCAAGAACGAAACTCATCTAGCAGTGCTGATGAACATTTAGCAAGCTATCCAACCCAATATCGTTACGGTGTTGTGATAAACTATAATACAAGCCGAACAAAAGGTGCAGGTTCAGGTTTCTTCTTGCATAGTAGTAATGGGGCGCCAACAGCTGGTTGTGTTGCAATTCCAACAAGTAAAATGGTAACCGTATTACAAAAGTTGCATAGTGGTGCTTATATTGTAAACGTAACAAGTGAACAAGAATTATTACAGTATTAATTGAATAAACGATTAAGAGCAAATGGTAAGTTCATTTGCTCTTTTTTTGTTGCCTGAAAAGTAAAAAAAAGGAGTGGTTAACATGAATGAAAATCAAAAAAAATATATTCAGCTAACTAAAAAAGCTGATGGGATTATTGATGAACTAACATTAAATACTGATAGATTGCAGATAATTGAGCTTGGAGAAGAATTGCATGAGCTGTATTCTCAAATCGATAATCTAATTTTGATTTTGAATAACAAAGAAATTAGAGAGGCGATGGGGATTACTGATTTTTAAAGAGATTTAATATTTTAAAGGGGTGATGCGGTGACATCTAATGATTAACAGAAACAGAATTAGAAAATATAAAAATGAAAAGGTGGTTTTTAGAAAAATGATTCAATTGTGTAGAAAAAAAGGATTTAAGTTTTTGTTGTTAGCTTTCTTGTTAGTATCAAGTGTTTTAACAGCTTTTGCGATGGCACCAAAGGCGTATGCGGCAAGTACAACTGTTAGCATCGTTTCGAATAATGTGACGTATTTATATGGTCCTGACAGTGTTAAAGCAGGCAATCCACAGCCTGTAAGAATGATTGACCGTTTGCGTGATTCAGCGGGGCATGTGGTCTTCTGTATTAATTTTAGTAAGCCGTCACCAAACGGGTTATCTTATAACGAAGCGGAACGTTTAGACAATGCGACCACTTACTTGCTGAATGCGTTTTATAAAGAAAATAAGAACTTAACAGGTAATCGGGCGTATGATGAATACTTGATTCAAGCGGCGATTCATACGATTAAATCCCCGGATGATTTTACATTAACGAATCCAAGTGGTGAAACGTACGTAGATAAAGATGGCTCTTATACAACGGTTAACAAAATTAAGGCGCTTGTAGCGGAAGCGAAAAAAGCAGGCAATCCAACGGTGCCAGCATTCACCAATACGCTATCCGTATCAGCTATGAATGTTACTTCTAAACGTGTAGGAGACAAATTTATTAGCGCTCCAGTAACCGTGAATGCAAAAGGAACAGGTACATTAACGGCGTCCTTATCCAATGCCACAAAAGGCTCTTATTTAGCGGATGAAAAGGGGAATCCCATTCAAACGATTCAAAACGGCACTAAAATTACTGTTGTCACACCAATTAGTGAAGTGAATGGACAAGCGATACAGCCTAAAGTGACGGTTAAAGGCGATTTTGAAAATGCCTATCAAGTGGCTAAACGTCTAACTGGTCAACCCAATTATCAAGATATTGCTACGTATGGCTTAGATTCTTTTAAAGAAGTGAAAACAGCAAGCTTTACAACAGCCATCCAAGCAGAAATGGGCTCAGTGCAAGGTGTAAAAGTAACAGATGCTAAGAAACCAATTGCGGGTGTGACAATGGATGTTTATAAATCAACAGGTGAAAAAGTAAAATCAGTCAAAACCGATGAAAAAGGTATTTGGAAGGTGGACTCATTGCCATTTGGTCATTATTATTGGTTGGAGTCTGCAACTGTAGACGGTTATGTATTAAATAATGTGAAACATCCTTTTACAATCAGTTATGACCGTGTGAATGCCAACGCAGGCGAGTTTGTAAATAAAATTATGAAAGGTCAAATAGAAGTATTGAAAATTGATTCGGTAACGAAAGAACCATTAAAAGCGGCAGAATTTACTTTGACTGATAAGAATGGTGTGACAACAAAGAAAGTAACAGGTGAGAACGGAAAAGCAATTTTCGATGTAGAAGCAAATAATGTATATAGCGTAAAAGAAACCAAAAATCCAACGGGTTATCACGGTGTCTTTCAAGTGAAAGATATTGTTGTCACGAAAGATAAACAAGTATTTTCTTATACAGCAAAAAACACAAAAGATGTTGTGGTCAAAGAGCAAGCTCAAGTACAAAAAGTGCAAAAAGAAAAAATAGAAGTGGCTAAAGTGGCACCTGAAAAAGAAGTGAAACACGTTCAAGCTACGAAACTAGCTAAAACGGGTGATACGTTAATGTGGCCATATGTAGTTGCGGGGCTTTTATTAGCAGTGACTGCTGTTGTTATCTTGATTTGTCAAAGGAAAAAAGCTCGTCAATAAGCGATAAAATGAGGATGGGGGTGAAAACATGACGACAATGAATTTAACTGCTGTGAATTTGGATGTTCTTCATCCTCGTTCTGATATTTGGATTTCTAAGTATACATTTTCTAAAGCGCTTGATGAATTATTTGAGCTGGCGAAAAAGTTACATGTGAAATTAGAAATATGTATGAATTTAACCCATATAGAAATGTTGATTCTACAGAAAGTAAATGAAATTTTCTATGTGAATCAAACACAAGCGAAGCAGTATTTTACGAAATTAGAAGATATTAAATTAAAGATGCTATTGAATAGCAAATAAAAAAATGAAATGAGGAAATGAAAAATGGAAATTATTTTAACAGAAGAGCAAGTAAAAGCGCATTTAGGCGAATTGAAATTTATTGGAGCGGTTGGAAAATATGGTTATGTAGAGGGCAAACGAACTGAAGAATTTGAAACGGTTGTCTGTACATTAGGTGCTCCAAGACTTGGGGGTTCAATTGAAATTAAATTGGAAACGAGCCAGTTGCCTAACGTTAAAGAATATGCAACCGTAAAAGTCGAAAATCTAGCCTACTCACCTTATGCAACAGTAACAACTTTCGGTGACCGCAGTAATGGAAAAATGGTTGACCGTTTTGTGGGGACTGCAATTATTCCTATTAGCTCATCGGATCGTTTGGCAGATGAAAATGGTGAGAAGGTGGAAAGTAAGCCTAAACTTAAATAATTAGAAGGGCTATTATAAAAATGTTTTATGATAGCCCTTTGAAAGGAGGGCAAGAAAGATGTTATTAGAATTCTTTCGTTATAAAGGTGTGCGTATACAACCTTATATGCGTCATTTATTACTTTACTATTTGCTTAGCGTTTTTATATTATCTATAGCTGTTCCAGTTTATTTGAGATATCAGTTTCCAACTTTTTTTAAAAATATAGTGTTAATTTCATTCGTATTCTTACTGATTGCGGTGTGTGCTCTTAGCATGATTAGGAAAATGTATACCTATTCTCGAATTGCAAACATGATTTACTTAGGAAGATACTTTTTGATTGATAATGTCACTGTTGTTCCAATTTTTGGGCAAAAGCATAGTGTGAAGAAAAAAATTGTTTACTATCCTAAAGTGTATGTCAAAGCAACACGTAAAAATATTCAAATTTCTGTTTTGCTGGATGGGTCAAAGTTTCATCAGCAATTTAAAGAATGGGGTAATCCCTTAGAAGATATGTTTTCGGGTGATTTGCAAAGAAAATATTTGCGTAATAGTTATATGATTTACGATATTCGTTTAGGCTTTGATAAAGATAGGGTGAACATTACTAAGACAGAAGTGGCGAATTATGAAATAGTACTAATGGATGGCTTAGTCTGGAATATCGCTAAGACTCCTCATGGTTTAATTGTGGGAGGGACAGGCGGCGGTAAAACGTATTTTTTGTTTACGATTTTATTAAATCTATTGAAAATGGGGGCTAAAGTGTCTATTTATGATGTAAAGAGGTCTGCGCTTGCATCACTCAATGATACGTTGCCGGGTGTCTTTATTGAAGGTAATAAAATCATACAGAATTTGCGTGAAACTTATGAAAACATGATAAAACGCTTTGATGCGATAAGGGCACGAACTGATTATATGGCTGGTAAAGATTTTACGTATTATAAATTGCGTCCGGTCGTTGTGATTATTGATGAATTTGTGGCATTACAGCAAAGTTTTATGAAAAAAGAAGATAAAGAAAAATTTGGTTATTATTTGCGACAAATAGTTCTAATGGGGCGTGAAGCAGGTTATTTTTTAATTTTGACCACTCAAAGACCAGATGCCAGTTTTATGCCGGGAGATATAAGAGACCAATTAGGAATACGTATTGCGTTAGGAAAAATGTCATCGGAAGGCTATTCAATGGCTTTCGGAAGTGTGGATAAAACGTTTGTGAACTTTGAGGGCGAAAAAGGGCGCGGTTATTGTTTTCTTGATGGAGTGACAACAGAAGTGAGGAGTTTTTATAGCCCGTATGTTCCTCCAGAATTTGATTTTAGAAGTGAGATTGCCCAATATGCTAGCAAAGCGCTCGAAGCGTGGGCGCAGGAGGCGCCTGACGGAGTCAAGAGCGAAGGAGCGGAGCTAGCAGGCGAGGCTTCGCCTCGCGTAAAGATAAAAGAAATAGTAATGGAGGAAGAAGAGATATGAGCGAAGCGAATAAACCCACCGACACTAAAAGGTGGGTAACTACCCCACAAGAAAAAAATGGTGCTGGGTATCTGTCCGCGTGCATTGATTGGGTTCAGATTACGGTAAAGTCGGCAAGTGCGGAAGAGATATGTGAGCATCTTTTGAAAATTCCTTTCGATATGATGATTGAGGACGAAGGAACAGGGATATTCGGAGCTTCTGCTTATTTATGCTATGACAAAATAAGAATATTAGTGACTCGGAACAAAGGAGAATTGGCTTATTATCAAGTGTTGTTGACAGGGCAAGCATGCAGGCAATTTGAAGTTTTCCTGAATACTCAAAAAAGAACTTGGTTTGATTTTTTTGAAGATGCGATGAAGTTTGAAGTTAACTTTACTCGTGTAGATTTAGCGATTGATGACAAAAAAACATACTTTAAAATTTCGCGATTGCGGGATATGGCAGAAAATGGTTTGTGTCAAACACAATTACGTCTTGGGAAAAAACATGGTTCTTTTCAGTTTTCGGATGGCGAAGGGCGCGGAGAAACAATTGATTTTGGCAGTCGTCAAAGTGAATTCTTTATGACTTTTTATGAAAAAAACTATGAGAGAGCGAATAAATTTGGAACGGATGTTGAACAAATCGGTAAGTGGAATCGTTATGAACTGAAGTTTCGACAGAAACGTGCTTCGCTGGTTGTTTCAGAATTAGTCAAAAAACGGGATGTGATGGCTGTTGTGATGCCTATTCTTAATGCGAAAATTCGATTTTTAGCGAATCGATCGCATGAAAAAAAAGAACGTTGTGAGACTTGGAGACCTTGGGCATACTTCATGAGGGATATAGATAAAATAAAGTTAACAATGGCACCTGCTGAAAAGTCATTTCCGAGTTTTTACGCATGGCTACAGAATGCGGTTGCACCATCACTTTGGATTGCTGAATCATTAAAAGGCTTAACAGGTGAGGACATTATACAGACGGTGATTGAAAATGCTAAAATCACTCAAAAACATCACGAGATATTAGATAAATATATGCAGGAATATAAATTGCTTACTAAAGAAATATAGATAAAAAACGGATTAAACAGGAAGTGTCAACGGTAAATGTCTGACTGGAGCAAAGCGGAAGGAATTTAAGGAGTTGATACGAGCGCACGATTTTCACGCTATTGTTTGCAAATGGTTTCTAACCGTTTGCCGAGTTCCCGACGGCGAGGGAAATCTTTTGACTTTAAATATTGGGAGGAAACGATATGAAATTATACGCAGTACGTACAGAAGAATGCGAGGAACTGATACACAACCTTGAGGAGCAAGGTTGTAAGTGGACAGATGGTGTAATGCCTAATCCGCAAAAAATTTGGAATGAATTCAAAGAAGAGACAGTAATACGCCAAAGTGACTATGATTTTTTGTTTCACAATTGCAGAAAATTTTATGAAATAGTTTACCCCAACATCCCGATAGTCGATTATCTAAAAAAGAGTGAATAAAGTAGGTGTTTTCAATGAAACGCAATATGGATACTGAGATACGCTTATTAGGATTTGAGGCTGTGACTTCGCGGGGATTTGAAAATTTTTTATCCAAACGCATTTATATTAGAGAAATTGGGCGTTTTACGATGCTAGTCATAGAAGTTTATAAGCCAGATATGCGTATTCGTTTAGGTGAGAAGCCTAGAAGTGGTGGATACGTGTATGACTTTTATAAAGCTCGATATGAACGGAAAGATGGGAAAATGACGCATCAGAAAGTGTATGGTCGTCAATTAGAGGCGCCTCAGTTGTTAGCTAAAGTTCGTGGCTTTTTAAATTATATCAATGCGAATAATGTGAAAATGAAATAAAATTTCAAGGAGGAGTGGATACTGTGAAATTATTTTTTCAACACTATTGGAAAATTATCTATAAAGTTTTGTCTGTGATAGGCGGTATCATCGGCTATTATCTCTTTTTTTCACTAAAAAAAACGAGAATTATGTGAAATTTTAAGTGTAACCGTTTCTTTGAATGAGGTTTGAGAAGCAATACCGTATGAAAAGAAATGGGGAGCAAACGAAGTGCGGTAGAAAGGGTTGACAGTATGTTTAAAAAGTTCAAGTCATTTTGGAAGTTTATGGGTGAAGATTATGGCAAAATACGATTCCGGAAAAAAGAATCGCGATCCATTCGCAAAGAAAAAAATCCTGTGCTAGTACGAAGGATTTTATGGGTGTTCATTTTTATTATTTCGATTTCTGGTGTTTTAGGCTATTTGAAAGCTGTTAAGGCGGAAAATACTACTGAAAAAATTATGCAGGAATCCAAAAATAATGTGCCAAAAACTGACAATCCAAGCAATTCTCAACGAATGGTTTTGTTTGGAAAAGAGTTTGTAGAGAAGTATTTAAATGTCCCCAAAGGAGAAAAAGAAACCTATCTTAAGGAATTGGGCGGATATGTTTCAAAAGGATTTTCATTTGACGAGTGGGTGCAATCGGATGCGGGACGGAAATTAACGAATAATTTATTTTATGATGTAGTGCAACAAAAAGGTCATGTGGTTATAGTTTATAAAGTAGGTTATGACAATTTGAATGATGAGGAGGCGACGCGACTAAAGAAAGTGAAGGCGAAGCAAGGAAACAAAGTAGTGATTAAAAATGTATCTGAAAAATACACAAAGGAAGTGAAAACACATGTAGATGCCTTATTATATGTGCCAATTAAACAGAATGGTAATCAGTTTACAGTGATTGAAAACCCCTATTTTCAAGTCATACCTGAGTTAAATTCGAATGCATCTAAGAAAGTTATGGATTCGGCAGAGGATAAAGGTCTGGCTTCTGTTTCAGCGAAGGAAAGTGAAGAAGTTGAAATGTTCGCGAAACGCTTTTTTGAACACTATGCGAGTGATTCCAAGCAAGATATGGCTTATATGATGAAAAAACCTGAAAGCCTAGAAGGATTGAAACAATTTGATGAAATTTCTTCTCTCAAGGCTTATGAGAAGGGTCATCATATTCTTGTGAAAGCAGAAGTCAAATTTGAAGACAAGGGGTCTTCATTGCCAGATAAAGAAGTTTTTACTTTGGAATTATCGAAAAAGGAAGGGCAGTATTTTGTACAAAAATTAACGCATACGCTAGGTGATTAGAAGGAGGAGAAAAGAATTTATGTTGTGGATGAGTCATTTAGCATTTGGAGCTTTACCAAGTTTGGGAGGTTTAACATCTTATGTGTCAACAGAAACAGCCAACGCTGCAACCATTGTATTAGTAGTAATGGCAGTCGTTTTTCTGTTTAAACAACAAATCGGAAAGTTTATTGGTTTTATCGCTTTTGCGGCGGCGGTCATGTGGATAATTGGCGACCCTAACGCGCTTATTTCAGCGATTAAGGCCATATGGGAAAAGGTGGTTTAGGTGGACAATCGAGAGATTTATAATTACAAGTTAGCGTATGAACATCCGTATGTGATTCGTAAAGTAACGAATAAAATTTATGTGCCATTCGGTGGTATTCGTTTGGCGCGTTTTGTGACATTTATAGTTATTTTCGGGATTGAAATCCTGTTTCGAGACTTCATATTTAGTTTGAAAAATGTGATGCCGGGATTAGACTTAGTTGTACTTGTGGGCTTGCCTTATTTTTTGTCGGGTTGGTTGTTGAAAATTAATCCGGACGGAAAAAAAATTCATTATTTTTTATGGGATTATGCGGTTTATTTTTTCACAATTAAGGTGCCCAAAAAACGATTTTCGGGGGATGTACCTGTTTTGTATTTAGATAAGCCAATTCAATTAGAAAGAAGGCGATAAAATGGCATTTGAGACTCCTTTTAAACAAGTGCAAGGCAATTTATTATTAACAAAAAAAGGGGATATATGGGCGTATTATCGCCTTTCCCCTGTATATATATCTTTTGGAAATAAAGAAGAAAAAGAAGAACAAAAAATTAGATTTGAACAGTTTTTAAACCAATTGGAACAGTATCGTGATTTTGAATTGCATATGATGCCTAAGTCAATGGAGTTAGAACGTATGAATCGTGAACTGGAGAAGGACTTTGACCCTAAATCAAAGACGTTAGGTCGTTATTATGCGAATGAAACAGTTGCGATGCTGAAAAATAGTTTGGGGCAAGTGACACGAAGCGATTTTATTGTGGGTGTGAAGTTGAAAGAAAATGTACTCACAATGGATTCACGTAAAAATCAGCTAAAAAATGCTGTGGATTCGATTTCAAGCACGATATTATCGCTACTACAGATGACGCGTGAGGTGGAAGATACCTTTTTTGAGCGATTCACGAAAATTGAAGAAGATTTATTACGCTTAGTCCAATCTGTACGTGGGAAGCGTTTAACAGAAGATGAGTTGATTTATTTGAATCGCTATCATTTTATACGTGATATGTCCCATGTAGTGGAACAAGAATCAAATAAGCGTTCTGTCGAAGCGATTACTGATGCGATTATTGACCCGACAACACCAGGCTATTTAAAACTTCAAACAGGAGAAGGAGAAAAATGGATGACGCATCTTATGGTTGATAATTTTGATTATAATATGCAGTTTTCACATTTATTTGAACGTTTACAGGCGGCTTCCTTCGGTGTGGAAGTTAAAATAAAAGGACAGTTTAAAAATGGTGATGCGGTGCTTCGTAAATCGAATCGTATAAAAACGAAAATGAATACGATGGGGAGCGAAAAGGCGGAAACAGATGGCACGGTTCAAGATTCTGTGAAAAAGTCGCGCTTTATTTTAGACCGTTTAGACAATCAATTAAGTGGCGGTAATCAAAAATTTATGCATTGGATGGTTGCCATTACAGTGACAGGGGATACTAAAAAAAGTTGTCAAGCACGTGCGGAAATGTTGGGACGTTTGTTAGGACGTGCAAAAATTAGTACTGTTCAGCCAAGTGCTGACCAACTACAGATTTTTTATAAGTTATTACCTGGTCGAAGCTTGGAGGGACGGCACTGGATTCAAAAAACAACATCTGCAGGGCTTGCAGAAAATTTATTTGCAGTGAGCCAAAGACTGGGAAATAATATTGGTTTTTATTTGGGGCGTATTAATCGATTAGATAGAAGCGGGGATTTGAATCGTTCGGTTCGTTCAAGTCGGGATTTAGTTTTTTTTCATCCCTTTATTGCGAATAAGGGCTTAGAGGGGGCGTTAACAGATTCACCCCATATTAGTATTACAGGTCAAACAGGGAAAGGGAAGTCATTTTTAATTAAAATGCTGTTGATGTTTTTGTCTATGCTCGATGTACAGACGTTATATATTGACCCCAAAACCGAGACAGAGGAACAATTTAAAAAGGTCGCGAATGACCCTTATTATCAAAAACATTTTCCGCTGTTTTGTCAGCATTTAAAATCATTTCATTATGTGAATTTAGATGTGGAGGATACAAAAAGTCATGGTGTTCTTGATCCGTTAGTGATGTTAGAAGGTGCGGAAGCGAAAGATACGGCTGTGGCCATTATTGAGCAAATCTATAGTTTAACAAATAAAGATGATGTGAAACGCGTCTTGTTGCGTTCAATTGATGATGTCTTAAGGGAGCGAGAAAATGGGCAGGCTGTTGGGTTTATGACAGTCATAGAGCGGATGATGGAGAATGAAGAAAAAGATGTCAAGAATGCAGGGCAATTGTTGCATCAAATGATTCAAAACAGCATTTTACAACTTGTATTTTCGCGTGGAAACACGGACGGATTAAAAATCGAAGAAAAAATGACGATATTAGGCATTAAAGGACTTGACTTACCTGATAAAAATGCGGATGCGCAGTTTTATAGCAATTCGGAAAAAAATGCTGTGGCGATTATGATGGCATTATCCAAGTTTTGTAATAAATTTGGTTCAGCAGATAGAAAAAAACATACAGTAGTCGTCTTTGATGAAGCGTGGATGCTGACAGTTTCACGGTTAGGTGCTAAATTAATTCAAATGATGCGCCGTATCGGACGTTCCTTTAATAATGCGCTGATATTAGTAACGCAATCGGTGCATGATGTGAATAGCGAAGAAGACAGTGGTAATTTCGGTGTAAACTTTGCATTTGATGAGGAAAGCGAACGAAAAGATATATTGCGCTTTATGCATTTAGAAGTGGAAAAGGACAAGGAAAATAACAATGAAAAATTATTGCGAAACATGATTAAAGGAGAATGTCTTTTCAAAGATGTATATGGTCGAGTCGGAAAAATTTCGATACATTGCTTATTTAAGGAATGGACAGAAGCTTTTAAAACAGTTGAACAAACACATTCTTCACAAGCCGAAAAGGTATTTGCTTAGGAGGTGTCTCATTTGAAACGGATGATGTGCGCAATGTTTCTTGTGTTGGTTTTTATGAGTATGACAATGCAAACAGTTCAAGCGGAAGTGGCACCTAATTCTGATGTGGTCATTACGGATAAAGGTGAGGTTAAAACGAAAGAAGAAGCAACTAAAGAAAAAAATACAACTGTGAAAAAGAAGATTGAAACGGTGGCGGGTATTGAGCTTCATAGTAAGTATTACCCATTAGCAAATTATCGTGCAAATGTGAGTACGGAAGGCGAAAGCTGGTTAAGTAAACCTGCAGTTGGCGCGATGAATGGGATTACAAATTTTTTCTTCTTTTTAAGTAAAATTATTTCGGAAATGGTGGATACCTGTATTGATAAATTATTTTCCTTAGATGTGGTGAATGCAGTCGCGGACTTGATTGGGAAAATATCGACACAACTGTATAACCATTTATGGGCAAGTTTTGGTGCGCTATTTGTAGTTATTGCTGTGTCGCATTTGTTTTTTATTTTTGTCTTTAAACAAAATGCGGTGGAAACGTTAAAAAGAGGCTTGATTTTATTTTTAGTTATGGGATTAGTAACTGTTTGGTTTTCAAATGTGTCTTATTACCTGAAAGTGGTGAATCATTGGACGGAACAAACGGAAGGGGTATTGATGAAGGCAGGTACAACGTTTACAACTGATTCCGAGGTGACAATTCCAGAGGGGCAAGAGCTTGAGGGAGCCCTTTCTGTGATGCGTAATTTTTATTTTGATTTAACCGTAGAACGACCATATTTGTTGATGAATTATGGGACTCCAGATAAAGCCAGTATTATAAAAGGGGATAAAAATAGGGTAGACAGGTTGCTATCATTAAAATCTACGGATGCGGGACAAGATAAACGAAATGAAATAATAAAGCAAGAAATAAATTCAAAGAACAATCCTAATATGTCGGCTGGTTATGTGGATTATCAAATGGCGATTGCCTTTATTGCCTTTTTGTTTACTTTGATTTTAGGAATTCCGTTGATTCTGATTGCATTTCTTCATGTACTTTTTTCTGTGTTGCCCATGTTGTTGAGTATAGTTTTAGCTATTACGGCAATATTAAGCATTTTACCAAGTTTTTCAAACAGCTTTTTAAAAACATTTGGGAAAATGATTGCGTTGTTTTTAATGAAGGCATTGGTTTCTTTGTTAATTTTAGCTATTTTTCTGATTGTCACCTTGATGGATAAATTGCTTCCGCCGACAAGTCCGAGTATGTATTTTGTTAATATGTTGGCGATTGCTATAACGATTATTTGTTTATTAAAGTATCGAAACGAAGTGATTGCATTATTTACAGCAGGACAAGTACGAGTCAATGCTCCGATGCCTCATGTATCTGATTTAAAGGATAAGGTTACTAAAGGCTTTTCGTCCCCTAAGCTAGAAAGTTTTACTTTTCCTGATTTAGGTGGCAGAAGCGAGTTAAGAGGAGAGGATAGCGAGGGTACAGAAACTTTAGATAATGCAATAGGTGAGATTGATACGCAATCTTTTGAAGAAAATAATTATTCTCGTCAAGACCAAGAGACTCTTGGAGAAGAGAATTCTTCTGTAGGACAACTTGAATCTCCTGAAGAGAATCAAGAGAATAGCAGAAATTATACTGATTTTGAGAATGTAAATGATTCTGATTCTTTAGATGAGACTTATACAGATATGGGTTCAATGAGTGAAGAAGAATCTCGAAATGTAGTTGATTTTGACGATTTTAGACAAGGAAAAGAAGAATTGTCTAATTTTGAACGGACACCACAACCTGAACCAGTAAATGAGGATTATTTTCAATCTTTAGAAATGATGGAACCGCCAGCAGTAGATGTAGAAAATGAAGGTGATGATGATGAAATTCATCAAGTGGGGTAGCATTTTACTTGTGACGTTGTTGGCTATTCCCATTATGGTTGTGCTAATGTTCTCTAATTCGGATTCTGAACAGTCATTTGAGATTTCGACATCACAAGAAGGAAGTACGGCGAAAGTATCACAGGAAGTCGAGCGTTACCGTCCCCTTTTTGAAAAGTATGCGCGAAAATATGGATTGGAGCAGTATGTCAATATCTTGATGGCATTAACTATGCAGGAATCTGGAGGGCGTGTTCCAGATGTGATGCAGAGTTCAGAATCGCTGGGCTTACCCCCAAACACAATTACAGACCCTGAACTTTCGATTGATGCGGGTTGTAAGCATTTTAAAGCTGTTTTAGCAGATGCGAAGGGTGATGTGAATTTAGCACTGCAAAGTTATAATTTTGGAGGTGGATTTATCACATGGGTTCAAAATGGACGAGGGGGAAAATATACGTTAGCTTTAGCTCATGAATTTAGTTCTTTCATGGCGGTTAAAATGGGATGGGGGAATTATGGTGACCCCGAATATGTGCCCCATGTTCGCCGTTATTTAGTAGACAGTGGAGGAAATGGCTCGATGGCAGGTGAAGTTCAGTTGATTATGAAAGAAGCACTTCAATTTCAAGGACAACCATATTCTTGGGGTGGAAATAATCCTCATATTGGGTTTGATTGTTCGGGGTTGACGCAATGGGTGTATAAAGAAGCTCATGTAATCTTACCAAGGACAGCAGAAGAGCAATATTATTTTTCTAAACGTATTACAGCGGAGGAAGCTAAAGCAGGCGATTTAGTATTCTTTTCGGGGACATATGAGGGAAAAATCGTTACGCATGTGGGGATTTATTTGGGGAATGGTCAAATGTATAATAGCAATGATTCAGGCGTGGAATACTCAAACATTCAGTCAGGCTATTGGAAAAACCATTTATACGGATTCGGTCGAGTTTTATAGGAGGTGTAACATGAAAGGTTGGAAAGTGATGTGCTTTATTTTGTTTGTTTCTGTTTGTGTGTTGGGTTATTGGGCTCATGAATGGAAAAGTGAAATAAAAAGTCAACAAACTGAAATACAAAAGTTGTCTGCAGTGAAAAAAGTTGATAAATTAAAATATCAAGCGGATCGAATTAATCAGACATTTTTAATGGCTTTCTTTACTTATCAAGATAGTGATGAACGAAGAAAGCGAAGTGCGTTTTATTTAACAGATGAAACATCGGATGTTGCTTTTCCATCAGGGGCTAGTCATTCAGAAATTTCATCTACATTGAAAGATTATAAGAGTTTTAGCACGGTGAAAGGCAACCAAGTTTTTTATTTAAATGAACTAGAAATTCAAATAAGCTATGAGGGTGTTGAAAGTTCTTATAAAATGATACTTGAAACAGCAGTCAATACGAAAGAAAAAATAACTAGATTAAAAGTAGTGTCGACTGTATAATTTTTTCTTAATTTATGATATATTGGAGGTGCATAGAAAAAACGGAGGAGAAGAAAGAATGAAAAAACTTATTTTTGCTGTTTTGGTTTTAGCTGTTATGATACTAGGTGCTTGTGGAAATTCGGATGCAAAGGCAAAGGAAGAGTATAATAAACAAATAAACTTAGTAGTTCAAAATAAGGATGATACTATTTCTTATGCGATAGAGAAGGAGAGAAAATTAAAGCGGGAAGAGTGTAATTTTAAAGTTTATAATCAAGGTGATTTAGTTTATATTCAGTATCCACTTGAAAAGGATGATGATAAACTTATGGAAGATGTTTATAAACTGGTTGGTGATGAAGTGAAATTATCCAATTCAGACGAAATTAAAGGCGTGACCCCTGATTATGTGGAAACGAATGTTAAATGATTTTTGACTAATTTGAGTAATTGTGTTAGAATTAAAGCAGAAAAAAGTGAAACAAGTAGAACACAGAGAACCCCTAGTACTCTTGGACGGAGCTAGGGGTTTTTGTCGCCTATTTTTTGCGCCTGTTGTTTAACCATACGCTGTAAGTTGTAATTAATAAACCTACAATAAGCGGCGCAATAAGACTTGAAAAAAGTAAAAGCAAGTAGAACACCTCCTTCCTCCTGTTGTAAATTACCGCCAGAAGGAATAGGCGACTATATAAGTTTACCATTTTTTTTAAAGATAATATACTAAAAATATTGATATTGAAATGAGTAAATTACACATTTTTTATTATGTTTTCATTTAGATGTTCGGATAATATACACAGAAATGATTTTGAATACTTGTTATAATTTTTATGAGGTGGTGGAAAATTATGACAAATAAAACAATAGGTGAAGCTCTAAGAGATATCAGAAAAATTAAAGGAATGACACAAAGTGATGTAGCAAACAAAGAATTAACACGTTCAAGTATCACTAAAATAGAAACCAATAAAATGAATCCAAGTTATGAGAAAATTATGGTATTTTGTCAACAACTTGGAGTTAATTTAGCGGAAGTAGTTTATTATCAACACAATAAGTCTGTGAGTGAGAGAGAGATGTTATTTTACGAATTCAGAAATTTGAAACTTTCAGTTTATGAAGACCCTTTGTTAAGCCTAATTAGAAAAATGGATGATTATTTATCACGTGAAAAAGATATAATGATTTTTGAACTGCGTGCAATTTTAAAAGGAGCAAAATATTTAAATGATTCTAATGACATTGAGAGGGCAAAGAAGGAAGTAAGCTTTATATGGAATAGATTAGAAAAACAAGATGAATGGTTTGAATTTGATGTTTTACTTATATCAAATATTATTTATGTTTTTGATTTAGATACTTTAATCATTCTTGGAGAGAAGCTAATTGATGAAGTGGAAAAAAATAAATATCTAATTAGCTATAATCGGTTGAAAACGGTATTGATGATGAATATAGCACTATTTTTAAAACAAAAAGGGCGAATGGATTTAGTGAAAAAATATTTAGATAAAGGTATTGAATTTTCATATAAAAATAATGATTTAGTTTCTGCTTATCTTGGTAAATATAGGTTAGCTGAATATTATTTATATATTGGAGAATATGAAAAGGCTGAGGATATGAACAGTGAAGCTGTAAGTTTTTTTGAAGAAATTAATGATGAAGCACTTTTGGAAGATATTCGCTTTGATTGGAATGATATTAAGGGCAAATTAAAACTAGACTGAAAAGTCTAGTTTTTTGTTCGTATATTGTGCAAAATGAGATTGCAGAATAATTTAATGTTAAAATGTTATTATGGAGGTGACAACTATGAAAAAATATTACTCGGTTTTAAGTTTTGTTAGTGCTTTTGCAGTGTTGTTTTCAGCAATGTTAATTGGCGGATAGGAAACATGATGTAAACAGTGTATTAATTGCCATATGTAAAAAGAAGACAAATAATACACTGTTAAGTATATGTATCTGGGAAATACATATATTCTCATTCTAACATAATAAGAAAATGATTTCGATAAATAGAGATGAGAGAAAGAGGCGCAAAGTAATGATAAATAAAGAGTTAAGGGAGTATAAAGAATATTTGACTTTTAGAAATTTATCTGGTACGACAATAAAGGCGAATATTAGAATTATACAACGATTAATTTATGATGAATTTGAAACATTTGCTATAACAAAAAAACAAGCTGAAAAAGTGATAATTAAATTAAAAAACACTTTATCGAACACAACTGTACGTTCATATGTAAATGTACTTAAAAATTTTTATAAATTTTTGATTGATTTTAACTATACAAATATTTTAAACCCTTTTTATTCAGTACGGATAAAAGTAACAGCAAACAAGAGTATGAAAGTTTTATATGATAAAGAAATTCAAAATTTGTATCAGTATTTGGAAACAAATAATAATGGTCTCACAGCCTACCATTTATTTCTTTTTGATTTGCTTTATTCAACAGGAATTCGGCTGTCTGAGGCGTCAAATTTGAAAATAATAAATTTTAATTTTGATGAACGTTTAATGAGTGTTACAGGAAAAGGCAATAAAGAGAGAATTGTCGTGTATGGAAAAAAATTTGAGTCTATTCTTAGGTTGTATTTAGAAGCGCGTGAAGTGGTAATGAAATTTAATAAAAAGTATCACTCTAGCTTTTTGATTAATTTTAGTACAGGCGATCCGATTTCTGCATCTAAAATTTACACTATGATTTCAGAAATTGGTAAAAAAATAAATTTGAAATTGCATCCACACATGTTGCGTCATTCATTTGCTACGCAGTTACTTGAGAATGGTTGTGATTTGAGATATGTACAAGAATTGCTTGGTCACGAGAGTGTCCAGACAACTCAAATTTACACAAAAGTTCAAATTAAGAAAAAACAAAAAGTTATTGCAAATTTTCATCCGAGAGCTTAAATTTTAAGCTCTTTTCCTTTGCTTTATGATATAATAAAATAAAAAAAGGTACTTGGGTGATGCTATGTTTGGTATGAAAGATAGTGTAATTAAACAAAAGATTGTTTCAGAGCTTTATGAGTATGTAATGTCTCAAAAAGAAGTTGCGGAATATTTAGATATGGAAACTACAAATGTATCTAAATTAGTAAAAGATAATAAAATTGTTCCTTTATATGTATTTAATCAAAACAGTTCAAGGAAGATATATTTATTTTATAAAAAAGACGTAGAAGAATACAAAAAAAATCTTGATGCATTTCGTAATTTAAGAAATAAAAACAAAAGCAGTTGACATATTTTAAAAAGAATGTTAGTATCTTATTAAGATAAATAATTTAATGTTAGAGCAAAATAAAAAGTAAGGGAAGACAAGCTTCTATCCCTTACTTAAATCTTAAAAATCTTAGTTTACATAATATATATTATAGGAAGTATCGAATTATTGTAAACAAAAACGCCTTCTAAAAAGAAAACGTTTTTTACTGTTTATTCCATTGCTTCAACGACATGTTCTACAGGTTGTACTTTCAAAAATAAAATGCCCATGCCAACAATTGCTAAAACGGCAGCAATTAAAAATGGATAACTTGTTCCGAATGCTTCGCTAATGATGCCTGAACATAGCGGCGCAAATGCAGCGCCTAACCAGCGAATAAAATTATATGCACCACTTGTTACGCTACGTGCATATGGTGAATGTTCTATAACGGTTGTGGTAAACAATGCGTTGTTTATTCCTAAAATTAAGCCTGAGATGACGATTAAGACGATTCTAACCCATAGAATGTTAATAAGGCCTAATAAAATTAAAATGATCGCACAGGCTATTAATGTGAACTTTAATATGGTTTTAGAGTTGTATTTGGATTCTAAATCGTGCGCAACTTTGGCGGAGCCAAATGCAAGGCATAAACCCCAGGCGAAAAAGACAAAACCAATTTTGATTGCAGATAATCCAAGGACAAGTGGTGAAAAAGCGAGAATCGTAAAGAAACAATAATAATAGAACATCCCACTTAACGAAATTTGTAGGAATGGTTTATAGGTAAACAAATGCAACATTTGCTTAATTGGAACTTGCTTTTTATCGACCGTGGCTGTAGTGTTTTTTGGCGCTTTTACTTTAAATAAAATGAGCAAACATGCGATGAAAATTAAAATAGCTGTTGCTAAAAATGGATAACGCCATGAAAGATTCCCTAAAACACCACCAAGCAATGGACCAAATGCCATTCCGAGCCCCATCGCCGATTCATATAAGCCAATGGCGTGTGAGGTTGTATGAGAAAGTGAAATTAAAAGCGTCATAGCGGTCGCTAGAAACATCGAATTTCCGAATCCCCACCCTGCCCTAAAAATGGATAAAGCACCAATGCTATTTGAAAAACTACATAAGAGTGCAAAAATTGTTACTAAGAAAAGACCACCAACTATGAGCTTCTTATCTCCTACTTTACTGGCAATAATCCCGATTGGAATCATCATGATGGCCATTGTGAAAATATAGGCTGTAAACAGCATTTCAACTTGTGAATGTGTGGCACCAATACTTGAAGCGATACTCGGTAAAATTGGATCGACAATGCCGATCCCCATGAAGGCAAGTAGCGAAGCCGCAAAAGTAATCCACTTACCAGTATTTTTCTGTTGTTCAGTTAACATGTTCGTTCAACTTCTTTCTATTTTTTTCGACTTTATTAGTGTATCGCTATTTTATTTATATGTCAATATTTACATATGTTATTTTTGGCGAATTCTTTGCACAAATCTGCGAAATAGATTACAATGAGCAAGAAGAAAGCTACGAGAAAGGAAGTAAATTTTGTGAAGTCAAATATTAATTTGCTCGGCTATACTTTGCTTGAGATGATTGCCCGTGAAGCTTCAAGCGGCTATGACCTCGCTAATCGCCTGCGCATCATGCAAAATACAAATCACAGTCAGATTTACCCAATGCTCGCAAGGCTCGAAGATGAAGGCTATTTGATCGTTCACACGCAGCTGCAAGAAGGTAAACCAAATAAAAAGATTTACGCCATCACAGAAAACGGCATTTTTTTATTAAAAGAATGGTCCGAAACGGCACTTAAAATACCAGTGACGCGTGATGAATTTATTATTAAACTGCAACTGGATTGGCTGAACCCTGAACGAACGGCAATTCTTTTAGAAGAACGCATGACCTATTTAGAGGGCCAACTGCGATTGACAGAAGATAGTTTAGTCCATTTCGAGCAACTTTTAGGATTAGCCACAAAAAATGATTTTGTAAATAACATGTCCTACCAAATTTATTTGCGAAAACGCGACTTAATTCGCGCTGAAATCGATTGGTGCCGGGATATTTTAAAACATAAAAAATAAGCCTCCTATAGCGAAGGCTTATTTTTTATGCGTATGTGGCCGTTTTTAAAATCTCATTGGCCATTTTAATCGTTTCCTCATCAGGTGGTTCAATTCCTTCAAGCGGATAACGAATACCAAGTTCTTTCCATTTATAGACGCCCATCGTGTGATATGCCAACACTTCAACGCGTTTTACGTTTGGCAACGTATCGATAAAGTCGCGTAAAGAAGTTAAATCAGCAGGATCATCTGTTTTTGTTGGGATTAAGACGTGGCGCACCCATATGGGTTGATTTTTATCGCGTAAATAATGCGCAAAATCTAAAATGGGGGCATTGGATTTCGTTGTAAGTTTTAAGTGCTTCTCAGGATTCATTTGTTTGATGTCAAGCAAGATTAAATCGGTCACTTCCATGAGCCGGTCTAACTTTTCAATGAATTCGGGTTCTCGTGTGAAACAACCACCACAACTATCGATGGTCGTATGAATCCCAGCTTTTTTACATAAAGTAAAGAACTCAATCAAGAAATCAATTTGCAGAAGTGGTTCACCACCACTCACAGTAACACCGCCGTCTGAAGCCTCCCAAAATTCACGGTATTTAATGGCCTCATCAAACACGTCTTGTGCGGAACGTTCTGTGCCTGTGCCAATTTTCCAAGTATCGGGGTTGTGACAGAACTGGCAACGCAGCAAACACCCCTGCATAAAAACAATAAAACGGATTCCCGGACCGTCAACCGTCCCCATTGATTCAACTGAATGTACGCGTCCCATTACTTCTGACATTACTAACCTCTTCCTTTCGATTGGCTTTAAAAAGGGGGATGCTGCTTCTCGCCTAGCATCCCCTTTTTTGAAATCTAATTTTTTAATTACATGCTTTCGTGCATTGTACGGTGGATAACGTCTAGTTGTTGTTCACGAGTAAGTTTGATGAAGTTAACTGCGTATCCAGAAACACGAATGGTTAATTGCGGATATTTTTCTGGGTGATCCATTGCATCCATTAACGTATCACGATTGAATACGTTGATGTTTAAATGATGCCCCATTTTACTAGAATAACCGTCTAACATCGCAACTAAGTTATTAATTTGAGATTCATCTTCGCGACCAAGCGCTTTTGGTACGATAGAGAATGTGTTAGAAATACCATCTTGACCATATTCATATGGTAATTTTGCTACGGAAGAAAGGGAAGCAAGTGCTCCTTTAGTGTCGCGTCCGTGCATTGGGTTCGCACCAGGTGCAAATGGTTCGCCAGCACGACGTCCGTCTGGTGTATTACCAGTTTTCTTACCATAAACAACGTTCGAAGTGATTGTAAGAACAGAAGTTGTATGAACAGAATCACGGTAAGTTTTGTGTTTTTTAACTTTTGTCATGAAGCGTTTTAGTAAGTCAACTGCAATTTCATCTACACGGTCATCATTGTTACCATATTTAGGGTATTCACCTTCGATTTGGTAATCTGTTACGATACCATCTTCGTCACGAATTGGCGTTACTTTAGCATATTTAATTGCAGAAAGTGAGTCGGCTGCAACAGATAAGCCGGCAATACCAGTTGCCATTGTACGTAAGACATGTGTATCATGTAAGGCCATTTCAATGCGTTCATAAGAATATTTGTCATGCATATAGTGAATAACATTTAATGTATTAAGGTAAAGTTCTGCAATCCATTCCATCATCGCATCATATTTTTCCATTACTTCGTCGTATTCAAGAACATCGCTCTCGATTGGACGGAAAGCTGGGCCAACTTGTGCTTTTGATTTTTCATCAACGCCACCGTTAATTGCGTATAGCAATGTTTTCGCTAAGTTCGCACGAGCGCCAAAGAATTGCATTTGTTTACCAACGCGCATGGCAGATACACAACATGCGATTGCATAGTCGTCGCCCCATTTAGGACGCATAACATCGTCATTTTCATATTGAATAGCAGATGTTTTAATCGACATTTTTGCACAGAATTTTTTAAATCCTGATGGAAGTTCAGTAGACCAAAGTACAGTTAAGTTTGGTTCTGGAGCTGGTCCTAAGTTGTCTAATGTATGCAAGAAACGGAAAGAGTTTTTCGTTACAAGCGGTAAACCATCTTCGCTAATTCCGGCGATGGATTCAGTTACCCAAGTAGGATCTCCAGAGAATAAGTCATTATAGTCAGGTGTACGAGCAAATTTAACAAGACGAAGTTTCATGATGAAGTGATCCACAATTTCTTGTGCTTCTTCTTCAGTAAGAACGCCGTTGCGCAAATCACGCTCTACATAGATGTCTAGGAATGTAGAAGTACGTCCTAAACTCATTGCCGCACCATTTTGTTCTTTAATTGCTGCTAGATAGCCCAGGTATAACCATTGGAACGCTTCTTGAGCAGTTTTTGCTGGCTTAGAAATATCAAAACCGTGTTTTTCCCCTAAAACTTTAAGTTCTTGAAGAGCACGAATTTGTTCGTTGATTTCTTCGCGTAAACGAATGATATCATCGCTCATAGTGCGAAGACCTGTGTTATTTAAATCTTGTTTCTTTTGGCTAATTAAGTAGTCAACGCCGTAAAGAGCTACGCGACGATAGTCCCCGATAATACGACCACGGCCATAAGCATCTGGTAAACCAGTAATAACCCCAGATTTACGAGCAGCACGCATTTCAGCAGTGTAAGCATCAAATACACCTTGGTTATGTGTTTTACGATATTCTGAGAAAATATGGCTGATTTCTTCATCAACTTTAAAGCCATAAGATTCTGCAGCTACTTCCGCCATACGGATACCACCGAATGGTTGTAAACCACGTTTAAATGGTTTGTCCGTTTGGAAACCAACAACTTTTTCTAAGTCTTTGTTTAAGTATCCTGGGTCATGTGAAGTGATGGTCGATACGATTTTTGTATCCATATCCAAAACGCCGCCGTTTTCACGTTCTTGCTTTGTTAAGTCCATAACTTGATCCCATAACTTGTTTGTTGCGTCTGTTGGGCCAACTAAAAAGCTGTCGTCCCCTTCATATAAGCGATAGTTTTTCAAAATGAAATCTCGTACGTCTACTTCTTCTTGCCAGTTACCACCAGTAAATTCATACCATTGTTCAGTCATTATGGAAACCCTCCTGTTATTTTGCTCATCTTCGAGCGTTTGTTAGTGAGCAAAGTTAGTTATATTTATACTGTTATCATAACATAAAATAAAAAAAATGCTACAGTTTTGTGCATCTTTTTTCAATCTTTTCTATTACATTTATGTTACATAATGCACAAATGGCTTTATTATCACTTGTTTTAAAGGTGTTTTAACTTTAGTGGAAAAAAATATTTTTATTTTAAAAATGATTTTAATTTGCCTGTATTAGTAAAAAGCACCATTTTTGTTATAGTACAGTTTTAGAAACCGCTTTCTGTTTCATATAATTGTTTTTCATGAAAACAACTACAGACTGATGACGAGGTAAAGCTTCCCTTTGTCATCAGTCTGATACGATACGCATTAGTTTAGAGTTGTTTCGTCCATAATTCTTTATTAGAAGTTGTAATTGCAGTCGCGCCAGCAGCTAAGACGGCATCAATTTGGCTTTGCCGTTCAATCAATCCGCCAGCAATAATGGGAATTTGAAGCTTTTCATGCATGTTTGCAATTTGTTCAGGTAAAATCCCTGGCAAAAGTTCAATCGCATCAGGCTGCACTTTTTCAACCAATTTCATGCCTTTTTGGTAGGCGCTTGAATCAATCATGAATAAACGCTGAATGGCCAGGACTTTATGTTGTTTGGCCTTTAAAATGACATTTCCACGTGTGGAAATAATGCCATCTGGACGAATTTGCTGGCAAATAAAATCAACCGCATAGTCATCATTCTTCAAACCATTAATTAAATCCGCATGGAGCAATACTTTTTTTCCCGTAGACTTCGCAAAATCAACGAGTGATTTCACTTGTGCCACATGTGTTTCAAGCATTACCATATACTGCACAGATTGCTCAGCGATTTTTTCAATATCGCGTTGATGATGAGCAGCCGGAATAATTTTTTGTCCGCCAAATAATTCCTTCACATTGTTCTCCTTACATGACCCGCTTAAACATTTTTTCAAGCTCATAGGTCGTATATTTAATAATAACAGGTCTCCCGTGCGGACAAGTAAACGGATCACTAGCCTCGCGGAGCGTATCAAGCAGTGCTTCCATATCAGCGGTCGTCAAATAGTGATTCGCCTTGATGGATTTTTTACAACTCATCATAATCGCAGTGTCTTCACGGAGCTTATGAATGCTAATGTTTGGAGCATGGAGCGCCTCATCCACAATTGCCCGAAGCGTCTCCTCCTCTTCTCCTTTTGGAAACCAGGTTGGATGAGCGCGAATAATAAAGCTATTTTGGCCGAAAGACTCTAAGAAAACGCCGACTTCTTTAAGCCGCTCCGTTTCAGCACTTAGACGAATGTATTCATCATTGGAAAATTCTAAGACAATCGGGACGAGCAATTCTTGTAGCTCGCGTTCCACCTCACCAATTTTCTCACGGAAAAATTCGTACTTAATGCGTTCTTGCGCCGCATGTTGATCGATGATAAAGAGCCCCTCTTCGTTTTGCGCCAAAATGTACGTCGCATGCATTTGCCCAATCGGATACATTTTTGGAATGCGCTCCTTCTTTTCTTCTGGCACAGGGGCCGCGTCCGTCACGTACTCTTCAGGCGGTTCTTTTAAAATCGAATCCCAATTCTCAACACCTTTTTCTTCAGGAATAAAGTCTGGGACATTTGGCTTTTCAAACAAAGTGGGTGGTTCTTGGCGCTTCGGTTCGCTTTCTGCTTCAAAGTCAATCTGCGTTTGTTCCGAAATGAGCTTCTCGCGTTTGGACACGCTCCCGTCTGGAATGAGCTGTAGCTTATGAAAAGCCTCTTTGATGGCCGCTGTAATCAGCTGACCGAGTTCCTTTTCTTTGCTTAGGCGGACTTCCAATTTTGCGGGGTGCACATTGACGTCAATGATAATCGGATCCATTTCAATTTGCAAAACAATAATCGGAAAACGCCCAATTGGCAATAGCGTATGGTAGCCTTCCTGAATGGCTTTCACAAGTGCGAAATTTTTAATGAAACGTCCGTTAATTATCGTTGAAATATAATTGCGATTCGAGCGATTGACTTCCGGTAAAACCCCGTACCCGCTCACTTTAAAGTCGAGTGATTCAGCAGAAATCGGCACAGTTTTCTTGGCAATTTGCACGCCATAAATCGCCGCAATGACTTGGCGTAAATCATTATTGCCGCTCGTATTTAAAAGTGGCTTGCCATTATGACTCAGGCGGAAACTAATTTCAGGATGCGCAAGCGCTAGACGGTTGACAACATCTGTAATGTTTCCGAGTTCAGTTGGCAAACTTTTTAAATATTTTAAGCGCGCTGGCGTATTGTAGAAAAGATCGCTTACTTCAATTTGCGTCCCGCGCCTTGCCGAATCACTATGCTTTTCTTTTTCGCGACCACCTTCGATGACAATTTTTGTCCCAGTTTCCCCCGTTGAAGTTGTCATTTCAACGCGTGCCACAGAAGCGATACTCGGAAGAGCTTCTCCTCTAAACCCTAGCGTGTGCACACGGAATAAATCATTTTCGTTTTTTATTTTGCTCGTTGCATGGCGCAAAAAGGCTGTTGAAACGTCTTCTGGATCAATGCCTGCACCGTTATCGATGACCGTCATTTTTGTCAGACCAGCTTCTTCTATTAAGATGTCAATGACAGTGCTTCCCGCATCAATCGCGTTTTCTACGAGTTCCTTGATGACCGAAGCAGGTCGTTCAACCACTTCACCTGCAGCAATTTTGTTCGATAGGTCGTCTGTTAATTCAATAATTTTGGCCATAAAATCACAACCCTTTATAATTTGCTTTGTAGTTCATACAATTTGTTCATTGCGTCCATTGGCGTCATCTGCATCAAATTCAATTTTTTAATTTCTTTTTCAACCAAACTACTTGCTGCCTGCTGCTTAACCGGCGTTTCCATTTCAAACAGCGGCAACTGCATATCGTCAGATACATCAGTCTTAGTTTCTTCTTTTGGAGCAGCGACCAGTTGATTCCCTTCCGCTTCAAGCGTTGCCAAAATCTCGGAAGCACGCTTAATTAAAGGGGCCGGCAATTCCGCAAGCTCCGCTACATGAATCCCGTAACTCTTATCTGCTGGACCTTCATTAATCTTATGAAGAAAAACGACTTTTCCATTTTCCTCTACCGCACTAACATGAATATTGCGCAGTTTTGGTAATTCGTCATCTAAAACCGTCAGTTCGTGGTAGTGGGTTGAAAATAACGTTTTGGCATGGACTTCACTGTGAATGTACTCAATAATCGCCTGAGCGAGCGCCATACCATCGTAAGTTGCCGTCCCGCGACCAATTTCATCGAATAAAATTAAGCTATTTGCTGTTGCATGCACAATCGCATTGCGCGCTTCAAGCATTTCCACCATAAAGGTACTCTGGCCAGCGATTAAATCGTCTGCCGCCCCAATTCGTGTGAAGACTTGATCGAAAATAGGAAGTGTCGCACGCTCTGCAGGAACAAAACAGCCAATTTGCGCGCAGATTGCCGTTAGCGCGACTTGACGCATATACGTACTTTTCCCCGACATGTTCGGTCCTGTAATGAGCAGGATTTCGCGATTCTCGTTCATCAGGCAATCATTGGCGACATAGCTCTGTGCACCCATTACTTTTTCAACGACCGGATGGCGACCTTGAACAATTTCGAGCTTGCCGTCTGCGCTTAACTCCGGGCGAATAAAGCGATTTTTTTCGCTAATTTCAGCAAAGCTTTGCAAGCAATCAATTTCACTTACCGCCTTTGCAAGCGCTTGAAGCCGCTCGATGTAGTCTTTGACAAATTCCCGAACTTCCGTAAACAATTTGTACTCAAGCTCAACACTTTTTTCTTCCGCATCTAAAATCAGTTTTTCCTTCTCTTTTAGCTCTGGAGTAATATAACGTTCGGCATTCGTCAGCGTTTGTTTTCGCTCATAACGCCCCTCTTGTAATAAATGCGTATTGGCGCGAGTCACTTCAATATAGTAGCCGAACACCCGATTGAAGCCCACTTTAAGCGATTTAATCCCCGTGAGTTCGCGCTCCTGCCGTTCCAGTTCAGCAATCCAAGTCTTCCCGTTTCGGCTGGCATCGCGGTATGTATCAAGTTCATCGTTGTAGCCATCGCGAATAATGCCCCCTTCACGAATCGAAATCGGCGGGGAATCAATTACAGCTTTTTCAAGTAAGTCAGTAAGGTCCTCACATGGATCAAGTTTTTCACCTAAACTATTTAAATGTTTGGCGCCTTCCATGTTCGTAAGTACAGCTTTAATCTTCGGAATTTGAAACAGTGAATTGCGGAGCTGAACTAGGTCGCGAGCATTGACATTTCCGTATGCAACCCGGCCAGATAAGCGTTCCAAGTCATAGACATTTTTTAAGTTTTCAACAAGTTCAACGCGCTCGAAGAAATGTTTCATCAATTCTTCTACATCATTTTGACGCCCAGTAATCATTTCATGATCAATAAGCGGGCGGTCAATCCATTGTTTGAGTAAGCGTCCGCCCATTGCTGTTTTTGTATGGTCTAGCAACCATAAAAGCGTCCCCACGCGTCCTTTGCCACGAATCGATTCCGAGAGTTCCAAGTTGCGCTTAGAATAGTAGTCCATTTTCATGAAGTGGCTCGTTTCGTAGTGAACAGCTTTTTGAAGGTGCCCTAAATCGCGTTTTTGTGTATCAGAAAGGTAGTTCAGTAATAAGGCAATCGCTTTTTTCTCCGAAAGAGCAGTGATGCGGTCAATAAGTTTATTCGCGAGCTCACAGCCTTCCGTTTCTTCATGATTTGAGATAAGCAGCCCCATTTGTTTAGTCAGTTCCTCAGATAAAAGGAGCGCGTCATCTTTACGAGCCACAAGTTCTTTTGCAGAAAGCGTTGTGAGTTCATTTAATAAACGATCTTCGCGTGATTCTAAAACGGTCGATTTGAGTTCCCCGGTTGATAGGTCACAGTAGGCAAAGCCAAATTCTTTATCCTCGTATAAATAAAAAGCCGCGATGTAGTTGTTTTCCTTCTCTTTCAACCCTTTTTCGTCCATCACGGTCCCGGGAGAAATCAGCTGAACAACTTCTCGTTTTACCATGCCTTTTGTCGTTTTTGGGTCTTCTACTTGTTCGCATATCGCTACTTTATAACCTTTTTCAATCAATGTATCAATATAGCCACTTGCTGAATGATAAGGTACACCACACATTGGGATTTTACCTTCTCCTCCGCCTTCACGCCCAGTTAGTGTAATTTCTAAAATTTGCGACGCATTTAACGCATCTTCAAAAAACATTTCATAAAAATCACCTAAGCGAAAGAAAAGGAAAGCATCTTGATAGTTCTCCTTAATACTCAAGTATTGTTGCATCATTGGTGTGTACGTTGTCATTTTCTACATCATCCCTTACTTCATCGCGTTTTTTTCATCTTTATATTATACCATAAATTTTTTATCGATTAAAAAATAAACAGACTGATGACGTTTTTTATCATCAGTCTAGATCTTTTTTCAATTCACTGTAAATCGAATCCGTAATCGTTTGGAGCAAATCATTGGCGTCGCTTTGGGCACGTCTAAATTCCCTCACAACAGGCAAATCATCAATTTCTTTTTTTAACTCTTCAATTTTTGCTTCTGACTGTTTCATTGCTTCATACTTTCCGTAATGTTCAAGGTTGACGGATTGCTTTTGCAGCTGTTTAATCTCCGCGATTTTAGCCTGCACTTTTTGGTTCGCATTAATTTGCTCTTCCGCTTTTTTATAAAATTCGATTTCCTCTGTATGTTCAAGCGCTTCTTTTAATTCCGCCGCTTTTTTCAAAATGTCTTCTTTCTTATACGGCATGCTTACACCCCTCTTTTATTCATAAAATGGATGATCATCATTGATTAAAATACGTTCAATTTTGGAAGCACGTCCTGTTTTTTCGTCTAAAGTTATTAAGCAACCAGATAATACGCCGCGTCCTTCTTTTGGTACTTCAAATCGCGTTGGCAGCTGTGTTTTAAAGCGGCGCAGCACAGCTTCTTTATTCATACCAAGAATCGCATCATACGGTCCAGTCATTCCCGCATCTGTTAAATAGGCCGTGCCTTCTGGCAAAATGCGATTATCCGCAGTTTGCACATGCGTATGTGTACCAACAACAGCTGAAACACGTCCATCTAAATGCCAACCCATCGCTTCTTTTTCACTCGTTGTTTCCGCGTGGAAATCAACAAAAATGACATTCGTTTTTTTAGTGGCTTCAGTAACGAGCGTATCAATCATTTCAAATGGATCTTTCAAATCTTGCCCCATAAACGTGCGCCCCTGCAAGTTAATCACCGCAACAAGCGTTTCATTTACTTTTACATACACAATGCCCGTTCCAGGCGTACCTGCTGGGTAGTTTGCTGGGCGCGCTAAATATTTCGCCTCATCAATAAACTCAAACACATCACGATTATCAAAACCATGATTGCCAAGCGTAACGGCATTCGCCCCTTGCTCTAAAAAGGTTTTATAAATTTTTTCTGTGATACCACGACCAGATGCAGAATTTTCACCATTCACAATCGTCACAGTAGGTTTGTATTTCTGCTTTAATTTCGGCAAATATTCCGTAATCATCTCACGACCAATCGAACCGACACAATCACCTATGAATAAAATTTTCATTTTTTGTTTCTCCGTTTCCTTCAAAAATTCGCTTAAAAAGCTTGATTTCGGCGTTCTAAAAGAGCAACATCCCGAAAAACACCATCCATCTTCCCTAAATTCTTATGTATACAAAGAGTTTCAAAACCAAATTTGTGATGGAGCGCAATGCTCGCCTGATTCTCCGGAAAAACAAGCGATGTCAGCGTCCAAAAGCCCGCTTTTTCACTCTCCGTAATCAAGCTTCTCATAAGCGCCTTGCCAACGCCCATTCCTTGTGCAGCCTTCGCAATATAAATACTTATTTCAGCAACACCACGGTAACTTGGCATGCTTGAAAAAGGCAAAAGTGCTGCCCAGCCAATGACTTCCCCCGCTTTTTTCGCAACGAAGCGGCAGTCCTTGAGGTATTTTGCATCCCATTCATAAAAGGTGAGCGGCTCAGTGAGAAACGTGGCATTTTTTGATTTAATGCCTTCTAAATGAATGGCCGCAACCTCTACATAATCATCTTGCTGCATCTTCTCAATTAAAATTTCCATCTCACATTGCCTCCCTTCAATTTAAAATCCGATACACGTTATAAATCCCCAAAACACTTGCCTTCCCGCCTAGCAAGCGAATTTCTTCGAGTGCATTTTGAACGAGCTCCGCCTTGTCTTCCGATAACAAGTCAATTAAAAAGAAATATTCCCCAAGCGCCGTTTTCAACGGACGCGATTCGATTTTGCTCATATCAATATTCCGCCAAGCAAACGTCGATAAAATTTTATGTAAGGCACCGGGAATATTGTTTGGTAGAAGAACGCTCACGGACGTTTTTTCCTCTTCTTTTTTTAAAGGAATCGACATCTTTTCCCTACTTAAAACGACAAAACGCGTTTGGTTTAACTCGATATCTTGCGCATTTTCCTTCACAATTTGAAGTCCGTATTCTAAAGCCGCCATACGCGGTGCAATAGCCGCCACAAGCTCATTTTCATGTTCACTCACCCATTTAGCAGCATAAGCCGTAGAAGGAGTTGCTTCGCGCACCGCGCCGTATAATTCTTCTTTCAAAAAAGTCTCACATTGTGCGAGCCCTTGTGGGTGACTCATGACTTTTTGAACAGACTGCCAAGAAGCCGCATTCATTTTATGTACCATAATATGTTGGGCAATGGGCAAAACAAGTTCCGCCTGAATAGGCACATTTGAAAAGTGAAACAAGTAATCAAGCGTAATATTTACGCCACCTTCAATCGTGTTTTCAACAGGAACGACAGCCGCATCGACTTCGTTATTTTGAATCGTCATAATGCACTCTGGAATAGAGGTAGCAGGAATTAAATCAGCCGTAGGAAAAGCACTCTTCGCCGCACTATGCGTAAAAGAAGCCGCAGGTCCAAGATAAGCAATTTTCATAAGGTAAACGCTCCTTTCTAACCAAGTATCAGGCTGATAAACATGTTTATCAGCCTGATTTTAGTTTTCTACGCCAAAACGGCGCCGGTTACTCTTGGAATTCGAATTCAAAATCAAGCAGGCGAACCGTGTCGCCATCTTCCGCACCGCGCTTACGGAGTTCCTCATCAACGCCCATCGCACGGAGCTGTCTTGCAAAGCGATTAATCGAAGCATCTCTTTCGAAGTTTGTCATCGCAAATAGTCGCTCTACTTTTTCACCACTTAACACAAAAGCGCCGTCTGGGTCACGTGAAATGACAAAATCAGGTTCTTCTGCTTCAAATTTATATAACACCGTATTTTCTTCTTCTTTTTCGAGCAGTTCATCGAGCGGGAATTCAGGCGTTGTTTCCAGCTTGTCAGCGATAGCGAGTAGGAGAGCATTCAACCCTGTTTTAGTTAAAGCTGAGATTGGAAAAACGGGAATATCCTCGTCTAGTTTTTCTTTGAATTTTTGCAAATTAAGTTCAGCATCCGGCATATCCATCTTGTTCGCCACGACGATTTGCGGACGCTCTAAAAGGCGTAAATTGTATTCTTCAAGCTCCTTATTTATCGTCACGAAATCTTCATAAGGTTCGCGGCCTTCCGCACCAGACATATCTACGACGTGTACAATGACACGCGTCCGTTCAATGTGGCGTAAAAATTGGTGTCCTAAACCAACACCTTGGCTCGCGCCTTCAATGAGCCCCGGCAAGTCAGCCATTACAAAACTACGACCATCGCCTGTATCCACCATACCTAAGTTTGGAACAAGCGTCGTAAAATGATACGCAGCAATTTTTGGGCGCGCCGCAGAAACAATTGAAAGTAGTGTTGATTTCCCAACGCTTGGGAATCCAACTAGCCCCACATCAGCAAGCACTTTTAATTCAAGCTGAATATTGCGTTCTTGTCCCGGTTCTCCGTTTTCAGATAGCTCTGGTGCAGGATTCGCTGGTGTTGCAAAACGTTTATTTCCGCGTCCCCCGCGTCCACCTTTGGCGATAATAGCACGCTGTCCGTGTGCCACTAAATCTGCAATCGTTTCGTCCGTATCAAGATCTTTCACAAGCGTACCAGGCGGGACAGGGATAACTAAATCGCTTGCACCACGTCCATGCATACTTTTACTCATTCCGTTTTCTCCGTGTTCCGCTTTAAATTTGCGTTTAAAACGAAAATCGACTAAAGTACGCAATCCTTCATCTACTTGAAAAACAACATTGGCCCCTTTGCCACCGTCGCCACCAGCAGGTCCACCATTTGGAACGAATTTCTCGCGACGAAAAGCAACCATACCATCGCCGCCATTCCCCGCTTTTACATTTATCTTAACCTGATCTACAAACATATCGTTTTAATCTCCCGTTCTTTAAAAGTCTTATTTAACATTATATCAATAAAATTGCCAATCACACAACATTTTATTTACGCGCACAAAAAAAGGTGCTAGAAACATCCTAACACCTCTTCTTTTCTTATTTAAATGCTTGCGCCGCTTTAACAGCTTTGTGCCAGCCTTCATATAGCGTTTCGCGTTCATCGTCCTTCATTTCAACTTCAAATTTCTTGTCGAGTTTCCAACGTTTGACGATTTCGTTTTTGTCTTCCCAAACACCAACCGCAAGACCCGCCAAATACGCAGCGCCTAAAACGGTCGTCTCCAAATTGTCTGGCCGCTCAACTGGAACATTCAAAATGTCCGCCTGGAACTGCATCAGAAAATCGTTTGCGGAAGCACCTCCATCAACACGAAGGGCTTTAAGCTTAATCTTCGAGTCTTCCTCCATCGCATGAAGCACATCACGTGTTTGATACGCCAGTGATTCAAGAGTCGCCCGAACAAATTGCTCTTTCTCTGTGCCGCGCGTTAATCCGAAAACAGCACCACGCACATCTGAATCCCAATATGGTGCGCCTAGTCCAACAAACGCCGGTACGACATAAACACCATCAGAGGACTCAATCTTTTCTGCATAGCCTTGTGAGTCGCTTGATTGACGTAACATACGTAAACCATCGCGTAACCACTGAATAGCTGATCCAGCAACGAAAATACTACCTTCTAGCGCATACTCCACTTTTCCATCTAATCCCCATGCAAGTGTTGTCAGCAAGCCATTTTCAGACCGAACTGCCTTTTCTCCAGTATTCATGAGCAAGAAGCAACCCGTTCCATACGTATTTTTCGCCATACCACTTTCAAAACAACCTTGTCCGAATAAAGCAGATTGCTGGTCACCGGCAATGCCTGCCACTGGGACTTCCTCGCCAAAGAAATGGTAAGGTACGGTTGTTTCATAAACCTCAGAAGAAGGACGAACTTCAGGAAGCATCGATTTTGGAATATTTAACATATCCAGTAGTTCATCGTCCCATTTCAAATCATAAATATTGTAGAGCAGTGTACGTGATGCGTTAGAATAATCTGTGACATGAGCTTTTCCGCCAGTTAATTTCCAAACAAGCCAACTATCAATCGTTCCAAATAGTAATTCCCCATTTTCAGCGCGTTCTTGTGCGCCTTCCACATTGTCTAAAATCCACCGAACTTTCGTACCTGAAAAATAAGCGTCAATTAAAAGACCCGTTTTTTCACGAACCATATCTTCCTTGCCTGCTTCTTTTAGCTCCTTACAAATGTCTGCCGTTTGGCGCGATTGCCAAACAATTGCATTATAGATTGGATTTCCAGTTTCCTTATCCCAAACAACAGCTGTTTCACGTTGGTTAGTAATCCCGATACCCGCAATTTGTTTAGAGGAAATATTCGTTTTCAACAGAACGCCTGCAATGACGGCTAGTATGGAAGCCCAAATTTCGTTTGCATTATGTTCCACCCAACCTGGCTTTGGGAAAATTTGTTCAAATTCTTCTTGTTCTACCCCAATAACTTCGCCGTCACTATCAATAATCATTGCCCGTGAACTGGTTGTCCCTTGATCGAGCGCTAAAATGTATTTTTTTTCCACTACAATTGCCTCCTTTAAGTATTTTGGGGATACGCTCATCCCCAGATTATCTTATGTGTATTATACTAAATCTTTTTTCTTGTCGATTGTCATTGCAAAAATTAAAACGAGTACGAATAATGCCGCAAAAACCCATAACCAGACACCCATGTCTTTATTTACGACAGCGTTATAAACAAGTGCTCCAAGTCCTCCGCCTAAAATTGGTCCAAGGACTGGGACCCAAGAATAAGACCAATCTGAGCCACCTTTTCCCGAAATTGGCCAAACAAAGTGAGCAATACGCGGTCCTAAATCACGAGCGGGATTAATGGCATAACCTGTCGTTCCACCTAGACTCATACCAATTACAACGATTAGTCCGCCAACAGCAAGTGGATTCAAGCCGTTAGCAAATTGGTTCGCTCCTAAAGATAATAACCCAAAAACTAAAATAAAAGTACCTAATGCTTCACCAAAAAAGTTAGATGTATAATGCCGAATTGCTGGTGCAGTTGAGAAAACGCCTAATTTTGTCGCTTTATCTTCTGTTTTTTTCCAGTGCGGGTAGTAGTGTAACCAGACGAGTGTTGCCCCAATAAATGCGCCGATAAACTGAGCGGCAATATACGGGAGAACATAGTCCCAAGGGAATGCTCCTGCAAGCGCCATTCCAACGGTTACAGCAGGATTTAAGTGCGCCATGCTCATGTAACCGGAAACATAAACGCCCATTGTAACGGCGAGTCCCCAGGCAATCGCAACAACGACCCAGCCTGCATTCTCAGCTTTAGACCATTTGAGTGAAACGCCAGCTACAACGCCTCCCCCAAAAAGTACCAGTACAGCAGTCCCCAGTAACTCTCCTAAGAACTGTGTGCCTAAACTAGTGTCAATCATTTAGAACATCTCCTTTTTATCCTTAAGTTTGGTCCGTCTTTCTTTTATTCCCCTTAACGAACAAGCCAAACTTCATTTTATTTCAAAAAAAGAATGACAACCAAAACATTGGCAAATTATGAAAATTGCCGTTCTGATTGTCATCTCTTCTCCTGACAAGTTGATTAACTTGGTTCTATTAAATCACACTAGGAAAGCGCTGTCAACGAATGAACTTGCTATATTTTTCACATGTGGGAAGGATATATTTCATTCTTATGTAACGATTTTCAGCTATGACAGAAATATTTTCACATAAAAAAACCAAGGTGATAAACACCTCGGTTTTGATTTTACGCTTCTTGCGCAGCAGGATAAACACTAACTTTTTTCTTGTCACGACCCATACGTTCAAAACGTACGACGCCGTCAGTTTTAGCGAAAAGTGTATCATCGCCTCCACGACCAACGTTAGTTCCTGGATAAATTTTTGTTCCACGTTGACGATAAAGGATGGAACCGCCAGTAACGAATTGACCGTCTGCACGTTTCGCTCCTAGACGTTTAGACTCGGAATCACGACCATTGGAAGTGGAACCACCGCCTTTTTTGTGGGCAAAATGTTGAATATCAAATTTTAACATGAAATACACCTCCTATTTGGAGTTTATTTTAATATGATCAGGATAGCTGTACGCTAATGACCTAAGTTGATTCACCATTCCATTTAATAGGATTTGAACATTACTGTTTGCTACAAATTCTTCTGGAACTGTGTAAAAAAGATAACCGGATTCCTCTTCAAAAATCGGGGGAACACCTTCCATATCTTCTAAAGCACCAATCATTCCAAAAACAATGGATGACGCCCCTGCACAAACAAGATCTCTCCCATTTTCCGCAAAATCAGCATGTCCACTCATTGTAAACGAAACAATTTGTTCATTTTTCCAATTAATATTGACTTGAATCATGGTTTCGTCCTTTCAAATTAAGCATTGATTGCATCAATCGTTAATTTTGTGTAAGGTTGACGATGACCTTGTTTTTTGTGGTAGTTCTTCTTAGGTTTATATTTATAAACCGTAAGTTTCTTAGCGCGACCTTGTTTTGTAAGCTTAGCCGTAACAGTTGCTCCTTCAACAAAAGGAACACCCACCTTAGCTGCATCGCCGCCTACGAAAAGAACTTTATCAAAAGTTACCACATCACCAACTTCTCCTGCTAATTTCTCAACATAGATTTCTTGGCCAGCTTCCACTTTGATTTGTTTCCCACCAGTTTCAATAATTGCGTACATACTTGCACCTCCTCATACTCAGACTCGCCATCGTTGGGGGCAAAAATGCACTTGACCCAATTCTGTGCGGTTGTAGCGTGGTGCGCTACAAACATAACAGTAAAATAATATCATACAGAGTCTCTAGTGTCAATCTTTATTCTACTCGCGCAATTTGATAAAAAGATACCGTTTCATCTGCAATTTCCCAGTCAATTGGTGCGTCAGCTAAAACGCCTAAATCTAAAAAAGCAGATAAAACAGCTTCCGTTGTGATGATTAAAATAAAATTAAGCGAACTAAGGTTATATGTTTTAAGCTCTCGTTCGAGTTCATACGCAAGTGAATTGGCAGATTTCACATGCCCTATCCCTTTGCAACTTGGACATACATCAGAAGTGATTTCAAGAAGAGAGGCCTCTTTTTTTCGCCGTGTTAGTTGCATAAGCCCTGTTTTCGAAAAACCAGCAACTTGTGTTGTCACGAGTTCTTCTCTCACCAAACGTTCCATTTCCTCCAAAAGTTTTGCATGATCAACATCAGACATACCACCAATAAAGTCAATCACAATAAACCCACTAATTTGTCGCAGGCGCATTTGACGTAAAATTTCAGGAATAGCTTCAAAATTCACTTTTGATACTGTTTTTTCCTTCGTGAAATCACCTGAAAAGCTCCCTGAATTCACATCAATCACCCACATTGCTTCGGTTTTTTCAATAAACAAGGAAGACCCGTTTTTTAGATGAACGATAGGCTGCAACAATTTGACAAGGCTCCCGCTCAGCTTAAACGTATCAAAAATATCATCGTCTGCCACTAACTTTGTAGCAAACGGAAAGGAAACATCAGAAAAAACTTCTTTCACCTGATAAGCCTCGATAAAACGTGTGATTTTTTCAAAAAATAAATCTTCTGATGCATGAATAAGTCCCGGACGCTTTTGTTTCGCCGCTTTCTGCTCAAGCAAAGCGAATTCCCCGCGCAATTCTTCCAAGTGCGAAAAAAGCTCCGCTTCCGCCAAATTTTCCGCATCAGAACGGATAATAACCGCTTCTTCTGGCTTTAAAATATTGGTCACTGTGTCCCGTAACCTCGTTTTCTCATTTTCAGTTATGCGCTTTGAAACCGATACATATGATTTTCCTTTCATATAAACCAAATAAGAATTTGAAACCTCGACAATCCCCGTAACAAGAGGCAATTTTGTTTTCGACCCCATTCGAACAACTTGTACAAGCAAACGTGCGCCTTGCGTTGCGGCAACGTATTCAGGCAAGTCTTTTAAATGTAGGAAGCCCTTTTCAAACCCAAGATTCAAAAAAGCAGCATCTAATTTTTTATCAATCTTTTCAATTTGCGCTAAAAAAATATGACCTACTTGAGCATTTTGGCTCGGCCGAAAAAGTTGAAAATCAACCAATTGTTTATTATGAGTGACAGCAATTCGTTTTTCCGTATTTTTTGCATTAATAATAAGTTGCGGCATTAAAATCCCCACCTTCTTTAAAAAAAGCCCCCTTTTCAGAGGGCCTGTCTCATCTATTATTTACCACTAAAAAGTTTTTTTAACCGTGCAAAAAAGCCTTCTTTTTTAGTTTCAATCGACATAAGTGGAATGGATTCGCCTAAAATGCGGCGTACAATGTTTCTATAGCCTTGTGATGCCCGATTATTCGGTAACATTGCAACTGGATCGCCACTATTTGAAGAACGAATAACCTCATCGTCATCAATAATAATACCTAGAAGTTCGATGGACAAATGCGTTGTAATTTCATCAATATCCATAACATCCCCATTTTGCATCATTTGTGTACGGATACGATTAATAATTAATTTTGGTGGCTCGATATCTTCATTTTCGAGTAAACCAATAATTCTATCTGCATCACGAACCGCAGAAATTTCAGGTGTTGTAACAACAATGGCTTTATCAGCTCCAGCTACAGCATTTTTATATCCAGTTTCTATACCTGCAGGTGAATCAATTAAAATATATTCGTAATCCGGTTTTAGCTCATCGATTAACGTTTTCATTTGATCAGCACTTACAGCTGTTTTATCCGTAGTTTGCGCAGCTGGTAAAAGAAACAGTAAATCATCAAAACGCTTATCTTTAATTAAAGCTTGATGAATCTTGCATCTCCCTTCGATTACATCTACTAAATCGTAAATAATTCGGTTTTCCAGTCCAAGTACTACATCTAAGTTTCGAAGGCCAATATCCATATCAACCAAGCAGACTTTTTTGCCTTGAAGTGCAAGTGCTGTTCCTAGATTGGCAGTTGAAGTTGTTTTTCCAACGCCACCTTTCCCAGAAGTAATGACTATAGCCTCACCCATGTTTATCGTCCTCCCTCAAAATTCGAAATTTCAGGTCTAATTTTCCTAATTTTATGTATGTCATCAATTATGATTTCATCTTCGCGAATATAGGCTGAAAATAGTTCCGTATCCGCGATATCCTTATAATCTTCACTATCAAAGCCAAAAAACTTTTCCGCAATACGCACTTGCGAAGGATATAAGAATTTACCAGCAATGACCGAATCTTTATCGCCTTCAAAACCAGCGTGTACAATTCCTTTAATCTGCCCTAAGACAAAAATATTTCCAGTTGACCGTATTTGCCCACCAGGATTAATGTCACCAATAAGAAGCACATCACCTGTAACTTGAATAACCTGCCCAGACCGAATGATTGTTGCGAGCGAATAGATTTGATCTGCTTCTTTCCACTTTTTCGCATCCGCCTTCGTCATCACGTTACTATAAAAAGCACCAATCTTCATTTGGCTATTTTGAACGATAATTTTCGCAATTCTAGCCTCTTCCTCTTCTGAAAAAAGCCGGTTCCCAATTTGGACTTGGACCGAAAGTTTCTCGCCAGAATAAGGTGCTGTTTTTTGTTCTTTTAAAAGGCTAATCAATTCTGCTTCTAGTTCGTTAATACTTGCAGTGTCGCTTAAGAAAATTTGAATACCTTCTTTTGTTCCTTTCATTTGGACATTCTTTTTCATTCCCATATCACCCCGCTAAACTCATTTTCTTAAAACCGATTGCTTGTTTTATTATAGCAGAACTTTTATCTCTTTAACATAAAAAACAGCTTAATCGTGCTTATCAAGCATAGCAACCTTCCATACTTGATAATGACTCACACGATTTTAGCTGTTTTTATTAGGATTCAGATTTTTTTAATTTGAATAAGAAATATCGGAACGGAAAGAAAACAACTAAATAAAAAGCAAAATTCAATATAAGCGTTGTCCACAATCTATAATCAATGAATTCCGGGAAACTCATTGTCGTTGTTCCAATTAAATAATAAAACGCATAAACAAGTACTTCACATAATATAACATTAAAAACAGCTATCAAGCCAACTAGAACGATATTATTCTGCAAAACCTTCAAGAACTTATCTGTTATATAAACGATGAATGGGAAAATAGCAAAGTAAATACCCATAACACCCGTATAATAAATATCAAATAAAATCCCTAAAGTAAATGCATAAATAAGCGTCGTATTTCGTCTGTAAAAAGCTGTCATAATGACTAACATAATAAGAAGAAAATGAGGAATAAACAATCTCTCTTCTCCAAATAATACGTGTCCAAATTGAAGACTAACGACACCTTCTAAAATAAAAGTACCAATCATGATTGCCGGAAGCCAAATGATTTTCTTGACATTCATGACTAATTGCCTCCAGACGAATCAGTATTTTCATCACCAGACGTAGAAGTTTCCGCAGTACGTTTTAAAATCGTCACATGATTTAAATCATACATATCAGCACCTGGCTTTACATAAGCAGTTTGTGACAATCCCATTTTATCTGTTTCAACTTTTTCAATGGTTCCAATAAAAATGCCAGATGGGAATTTCCCACCAAGTCCCGACGTCACAATCTTTTGGCCTTTCGTAAACTTCATATCATAAGGTAATTGTTTTAATTCCAATAACTTATCATCACTATTATAACCATTAATAATCCCATAAGCCGAGGCGCTACCTTGAACCATTGCCGAAACACGATTACGCGTGTCAGACGATGTCAATAGCTCAACAGTTGATGACTTTGCACCAGTTGTCGTTATTCGCCCAACTAGCCCACCTGATGTAACAACCGCCATATCAGGTTTCACGCCATCTCTTGAACCTTTATCAATCTCAACTTGCTCATTCCAATTTGTCGGATTACGTGAAATGACAGACCCGTTTATAGGATCATAATCGCTTAAACTCGATTGAATATTAAGTGAGTCCTTTAATTCTTTATTCTCTTTTCGTAAATCTGCAACATCACTTTCCAGTTGCGCCAATTCTTCTAAACGTTCTTTTAAATGCTCATTCTCTGTATAAGTATTTTTTAAATCTTGCGCGCCACTTATAACACCAGAAACAAAGCTTGCTGGTTTCGAAACAACATTTTCTCCAAAACCAACAACATCTTTTACAAATTGTTCAGGCCACGATGCATTTTCTCTGTCTCTGAGAGAAAAACCGACAAGGGCCACAAGAACAATGATAGCTATCAGCATAATAATTAAACGCTTATTTAGAAAAAATTGTGGCATAATGAACACCTCATCTCGTTAATCCTCTTTTTTCGATTTGAAGCTAACACTTTCTAGTTGAAATAAATGAGTGTTCCATTTAGTTCATTTTTTTCTTTTTATACAAGTCCATATTTTCAAGTGCTTTCCCTGTCCCAATTGCCACACAATCAAGCGGCTCATCCGCAATAATTACAGGCATTTTTGTTTCTTCAGAAATGACAGAGTCTAAATTGCGCAGTAACGCACCTCCGCCAGTAAGTACAATACCTTTATCCATAATATCAGCTGACAATTCAGGTGGTGTATTTTCAAGTGTACTCTTAACTGCATCAATAATAGCTGAAATGGTATCGGATAGTGCTTCGCTAACTTCTTCAGGTGTTACTTCGATTGTTTTTGGTAAGCCTGTTACCAAATCACGACCACGTATACTGAAAGGTTCTAAATTGAGATTTGTAGCATCGGCAGAACCAATTTCCATTTTAATGGACTCAGCAGTACGATCGCCAATAAGTAAGTTATATTTTTTACGAATGTAATTAATAATAGATTCATCAAGGTCATCACCTGCAGTACGTACTGAACGGCTTGTGACAATACCTCCTAGAGAAATAACAGCAACTTCAGTAGTTCCCCCACCAATATCGACAACCATGCTACCAGTCGGATCCCATACAGGAAGCCCAGCACCAATTGCTGCAGCGAATGGTTCTTCAATTGTATAAGCATCTTTTGCCCCAGCTTGTCTTGTTGCATCAATAACTGCTCGTTTTTCTACGCCAGTGATGCCAGAAGGAACACAAATCATTACAAATGGTTTGCTAGCGCTCATTCCTTTGCTAGCTTTTTGGATATAATACTTCATCATTGCTGCTGTTGTATCATAATCCGCGATTACCCCGTCCTTCATTGGACGAATAGCTACAATATTGCCTGGTGTTCTACCAATCATATTTTTAGCTTCATTACCAACTGCCACTATTTCTTGCGTGTCTTTCTTCATTGCAACAACGGAAGGCTCTCTTAAAACAATGCTCTTTCCTTTCATGTATACAAGTGTATTCGCAGTTCCTAAGTCAATGCCGATATCTTTGTTTCCAAATCCAAACATCTGTATTCTCCTTTTCTTTCAAAAATTAACTTTTGTATAAGTAATCAATGAAGCTGACACATTTGCACAGTTCAAAAATTAAGTTTACCTTATCCCTCGAGTGCCACTATTTCTATCTAAACACATATACAACCATTACATTATAACATAACTGTTTCATCACGGCATTAATTTTTAATAAGAAGAAATAAAATTAAAGTTTTCTTTAGAAATACTTTTTTTCTTTCATACTAAGATGGCTGTTTTTGCCTATAATAATGTGGTCTAGCAGGCGAATACCTAATAGCTCACCAGAATTTGCAAGCCGTTTTGTGACTCTGATATCTTCTTGTGAAGGCGTTGGATCACCAGATGGATGATTATGAAAACAAATAAGCGAAGCAGCAGATAATTTTAGTGCAATTCGAAAAACTTCACGTGGGTGCACAACACTAATGTTTAAACTACCGATAAACACTGTTTCGCGATGAATAATTTGATTTTTAACATTTAAAAAGACACAGTGAAAATGTTCTTGATATAAAAAACTAAGTTCCGGCTGCACAATTGAAACTGCATCAAACGGTGTTTTTATCACATAAGTTGTGCTTTTTTCGTTTTGATTTAGCCTTTTTCCCATTTCAAGTGCTGCAACAATTTTCGCAGCTTTTGCAATGCCGATACCATTTATTTTTTGAAATTCTTCGATTGTAGCGTGTTGAACGCTATCCAGTTCCCTAAAGCGCATAACAATCCGATTCGCCACAGAAAGGACAGACTCGTTTTTTGTTCCTGTTTCAATAATTAAAGCCATCAATTCAGAGAGAGTTAGTGCATCAGGGCCATGCCTTACTAATTTTTCCCTAGGCGGGTCGTCCAATTTTAAATTCATTCAAATCCACCGACTTTCAAACATAAATAACTTAAATACCCAAGAAATATAAATGGGACAAAAGGAATCATTTTTTTTCGCGAAATTTTATGGGTTAAACAGGCTACACCTAAAGAAATGGCAGCAATTGTCAGCGCGTAGATAAATATTTTATAACTTGTTGCAAATCCAACTGCAGTACCTAGAATAATCAATATTTTAATATCCCCTAGTCCAAATCCTTTTTTGACAAAATAATAACAGGCACTATAAGCGATAAAGCTAATTATAAGTTGTATAGTAGCGAATAAAACCGCTTGATTTAAAAATTGAAAAATGAGTATTATTGTTAGAAAAAAGCCCAATGCAAGGTTAGGAACATGCAGAAAATAAATATCTGTTAAAAGAAAATAATACAAAAAGAGAAATACAATGAAATGAACCATACCGATATGATGCATAAGATAAAATTGATACAGGACAAGCATTAAAATTGGAAAAGTAATTTCTTGCCAAAAATACATCTTGTGTAGCGCTTTTTGACAGCAAATTGTTTTCCCTTTTTGGACGATATATGAAACAATTGGAATCATGTGTTTGAATGAGATTTCCTGTTTGCAGTAATCGCAATGAGAATGACGAAATAGAAATGGTTTCTTTTGTGGTGAATTTTGCGCGCAAACGTGTAAAAAAGAACCAAAGATCGAACTGTAAATAAAAACAAACATATAGCACAATTTATTTGAACCTCCATTTTTTCTAGATTCTATCAGTATTTTTTAAGAAAGTCATATTGATAAAAATCTATTTTGGAAATGAATTACATTTAAATTCGTAAAGTTTGCTTAGTTAAAAATGCAATTTTGTAGGCAGACTTTCTTCGTAAAATCTTTTTTTCACCGTTTGCATTTTAGTTTGCGATAAACTATATTAAAAAAACTCCCCCATCTAGGAGGAGAAAATCAAACACTACTTTCTTAATAAAAATTTTCGAACTTCCGAAATAAAATAGAGCGAGCCTGAAATATATATAGTCGTCGTCAATTTAGCCGATTGTTTTTCCTGTATAAATTCTTTCCAATCTAGTACAGCGTTTATTCCGTTTTCTTTTGAAATTCGTTTCACATCGTCCTTCGAAAGAGATCTTGGAAAATCAAAAGTTGTTAGATAGAGCTGTACATGTTGAAGTTTTTTTAGAGATTGAATCATACTCGTATAATCTTTATCACTTAAAATGCTAATTAGAAGTTCTATATTATCTTCGTGTTGTAAATTATTAATAAGCGATTGAATGCCTTCAGGGTTGTGTGCGCCGTCCAAGACAAAATTAGGCAGCCCTTGAATTTTTTCTAATCTTCCCGGCCAAAAAGCCTCTTTTAAGCCTTGATAAATAGATTTCGTAGTTAGAGAAATATCACCTATTTCCCGTAAAATAAATAACGTTTGAATGGCAACAGAAGCGTTTTGAATTTGGTGATCACCATTTAAACCTGTTTCAAGATTAGGAAGTTCTTGATTTTTTGTATGAAAAACAAAACTATTTTTTGAAACTTTTTTAGAATTAAAATCCTTGCCGTAAAAATAAATAGTAGAATTTTGCTTATTGGCTAATTTTTGCAATACATCTATCACGCTTGGTTGAACTACACCTGAAACGGTTGGGACGTTTTGCTTGATAATACCACCTTTTTCAAGCGCAATTTCTTCAATAGAATTACCTAGAAACTCCATATGATCAAGGCCTATTGTTGTAATAACAGAAATAAGTGGCGTTAACACATTCGTTGAATCAAGGCGGCCACCTAACCCAACTTCAATGATTCCAAAATCGATTTGATCATATTCTGCAAAGTAAAGAAACATCATTGTCGTGATAATTTCAAATTCTGATGGAGGGCCAAAATCGGTTTTGGCGATTTCGGAAGCTATAGGAGCAACACGATTAGCTAACGTTACAATCATCTCATCTGAAACCGGTTCATTATTGACAGAAATGCGCTCATTAAACCGTTCGATATATGGGGATGTGAAAGTCCCAATTCGATATCCTTCTGCTTCAAGAACGGAGCGAATAAATGTTAATGTAGAACCCTTTCCGTTAGTTCCAGCAACGTGAATCCATTTTGCTTTTTTCTCTGGATTTCCTAGCGTTTCTAACATTTTTTCCATTCGCGAAAGCCCTGGTTTAATTCCTAGGCGTAACGTTCCATGAATCCAATCTAAAGCTTCATCATATGAAGTGAATTTCAAATATACCAGCTCCCTTAAAAAACAGCCCTATCTTATTCAATAAGGCTGTCATTTAGATTAGTTTTTCTTCAAATTAGCAATACGTTCTTCAACGGATGCTTTTTTAGCTAAATAATCTTGTTCTTTCGCTTTTTCTTCTGCAACAACTTTTTCCGGAGCTTTTGAAATAAAGCGTTCATTGGATAGTTTGCCTTGAACTCTTGCCACTTCTTTGTTCCACTTCTCAAGTTCTTTCTCTAAGCGAGCAATTTCTTCCTCAATATTAATTAAACCTTCTAATGGTAAATAGATTTCTACACCGGATATGACTGCGGTCATTGCTGAATCAGATGGTGTCAAATCAAAAGAAATTGTCAACGTTTCTGGATTACAGAAGCGTTCAAGGTAAGAAATATTTTCTTCCAAAATGGTTTTGAATTTTTTATTGGCTGGTTTAAGTTCAATTTTAATTTGTTTACTTAAAGGTGTGTTAACTTCAGCTCGGATGTTACGCACTGCGCGAATAATATCAACCAAAGTTTTCATTGCTTCAGATGATGCACGATCAATGTGACTTTCATCTACTTGCGGCCATGCAGCAACAGTAATAGACTCGCCTTTATGCGGTAAATTTTGCCAAATTTCTTCTGTAACAAATGGCATAAATGGGTGAAGTAATCGCATTGTATTATCCAGTACAAAAGCAAGAACTGAACGAGTAGTTTTCTTCGCTTCTTGATCTTCACCGTACAAGGAAATTTTTGCAATTTCAATATACCAATCACAAAACTCATCCCAAATAAAATTGTACAATGTCCGTCCCACTTCTCCAAACTCGTATTTTTCAGAAAGTGCAGTAACAGTTTCAATGGTTTCATTTAAACGAGTTAATATCCATTTATCACTTACTTCAATAATTTTTGATAAATCAATTTCATCGTATTGTAAGCCATCCATATTAATAAGCGCAAATCGTGAAGCGTTCCAGATTTTATTAATAAAATTCCAAGATGCTTCAACTTTTTCAAAGCTAAATTTCAAATCTTGCCCTGGTGAGGTTCCTGTTGATAGTGTGTAACGCAATGAATCAGCGCCATATTTATCAATAACATCAATTGGATCTACGCCATTGCCTAGAGATTTTGACATTTTACGTCCTTCTGCATCACGTACAAGTCCATGAATAAGTGTATCTTTGAATGGACGTTCTCCTGTGAATTCCACGGATTGGAAAATCATTCGTGAAACCCAAAAATAAATGATGTCGTATCCTGTTACTAATGTGTGATTCGGGAAGAAATGCTTATAATCAGAAGCATCAGTATCTGGCCAACCCATAGTTGAAAAAGGCCAAAGTGCAGAACTAAACCACGTATCTAAGACATCTTCATCTTGTTCCCATTCAGAAATATTTTCTGGTGCTTTCTCACCAACATAAATCTCGCCAGTTTCTTTGTGATACCAAGCAGGAATGCGATGCCCCCACCATAGTTGTCTTGATACACACCAATCGTGAATGTTTTCCATCCAAGTGGTATACGTCTTCTCAAAGCGATTTGGAACGAAATTAACTTTTGTTTCTTCTTCTTTTTGTATCGCAATAGCAGCTTCTGCTAAAGGTCCCATTTTGACGAACCATTGCATAGATAAATATGGCTCTACGACAGCATCAGTACGTTCTGAATGCCCTACTGCATGCATATGAGGTTCTTGTTTAATAAATAAATCAAGCTCTTTAAAATCTTGAATGATAGCTTTACGTGCTTCAAAACGATCCATGCCGTTGTACTTACCAGAAGCTTCGTTCATTGTACCGTCTTCATTCATAATAATAATCCGTGGTAAATCATGACGGTTCCCAACTTCAAAATCATTAGGGTCATGAGCGGGTGTGATTTTAACAGCGCCAGAGCCAAAGTCGCGTTCCACATACTCATCTGCAACAATTGGGATTTCGCGATTTAAGATGGGAAGTAAAATAGTTTTCCCAATTAAATGTGCGTAGCGTTCGTCTTTTGGATGCACAGCAACCGCTGTATCGCCAGGAATGGTTTCAGGACGAGTTGTTGCCACTTCTAAAAAGCCAGAACCATCAGCTAGAGGGTATTTTAAATGGTAGAAGTTTCCTTCCACTTCCTTATGAATAACTTCAATATCGGAAAGCGCAGTTTTAGCAACCGGATCCCAGTTAATAATATATTGTCCGCGGTAGATTAAACCTTTTTCGTATAGAGAAACAAAAACTTTTTTTACAGCATCTGAAAGACCTGCGTCTAGCGTGAAGCGTTCTCTTGAATAGTCTAGACCTAACCCTAATTTTTCCCATTGTTCGCGAATAAAAGAGGCATATTCTTCTTTCCATTCCCAAGATTTCTCAAGAAAATTTTCGCGGCCAATGTCATGACGAGAAATATTTGATTCTTTTAATTTAGCTTCCACTTTTGCTTGAGTAGCGATTCCAGCATGATCCATACCCGGTAAATATAATGTATCGAAACCTTGCATGCGTTTCATACGGGTAATAATGTCTTGCAATGTAGTGTCCCAAGCGTGCCCTAAATGAAGTTTACCAGTCACGTTTGGCGGAGGAATTACAACGCTATAAGGCTCTTTTTCTAAATTTCCTTCTGCTTTAAAAAAGCCCTGTTCAAGCCACCAAGCATACTTACCTTCTTCTACGTTATTTGGTTCATATTTAGTTGGCATTTCAATTTCATTTTGGTTTTCCATCTTAAAACCTCCTATTTTTATCAAATAAAAAAACTCTTCTTGTCCTTATAAAAGGACGAAAAGAGTTTGGATTCGCGGTACCACCTTTTTACTCAAAAATTTTGAGCACTTCATTCGTTTAACGATGAGTTTCACCGGCTTCTCCTACTTTATTGTTCAGAAAAGCAGCTCCGAGGCTACCTTCAATTATTTCGAATGAAAGTTTTCACCAACCACTTTCTCTCTAAAAAAACGAAAATAATGTACTCTTCCTCTTCAAAGCTTTTTATCAATATATATTTGTAGTTTACCAAAATGAGGCTATTTCGTCAATTGGCTTTCAATGTTTTACACGTTTGTTCAAAAGCTTCAAGCGTCTTATCGATTTCCTTTTCTGTATGAGCTGTAGAAATGAAAATGCCTTCAAATTGAGATGGTGGCAAGAAAATGCCTTGATTTAACATTTCGCGATAGTAAGCATTAAAGAAATTCAAATCGCTCGTCTTAGCTTCTTCAAAATTCGTCACTTTTTTGTCTGTGAAGAAAAAGCCAAACATGGAACCCGCCTTATTGATAGATAGCGGCACTTCATATTTTGCTGAAATACTTGTGAGGCCTTCTTCCATGCGTTTAATTAAGCTGCGAAACTGGTCATAGTGATGTGGCGTTAGCTGAGAAATCGTTTCATAGCCAGCGGTCATAGCTAATGGGTTACCCGACAATGTACCAGCCTGATAAATAGGCCCAGCTGGAGCAATTTGTTCCATAATTTCTCGTTTTCCGCCATAAGCGCCAACGGGCATTCCCCCGCCAATCACTTTCCCAAGACACGTTAAGTCTGGCGTTACAACGTAGTAGCCTTGAGCAGAATAATAATCGACACGGAAACCTGTCATTACTTCATCGAAAATAAGCAGACTACCATATTCAGTAGTGAGCTTGCGAAGTCCTTCTAAAAAGCCGGCAATTGGTGGAACCACACCCATATTCCCAGCAACGGGTTCAACGATGACGCATGCAATTTGCTCGCCGTAATGACTGAAAGCTAGACGCGCACTCTCTAAATCGTTATAAGGGACGGTAATAGTATCTTGTGCAAGTCCGCTCGTGACACCGGGAGAGTCAGGTAAACCAAGCGTTGCGACACCAGACCCTGCTTTAATTAAAAGAGAGTCACCATGACCGTGATAGCTGCCCTCAAATTTTAAAATCTTGTCGCGTTTTGTGTAGCCTCTTGCTAGGCGAATGGCGCTCATCGTTGCTTCCGTACCTGAAGAAACCATACGCACAATATCAATTGATGGCACACGGTCAATGACCAGTTTAGCTAATTCATTTTCAATTTCTGTGGGCGTCCCGAAACTTGTGCCCTTTTGGATAGTTTTTGTCAGGGCCTCCACCACATTTGGATTTGCATGGCCTAAAATGAGTGGCCCCCAAGATAAAACATAATCAATATAGTTGTTGCCATCGATGTCAGTTAAATAGGCACCAGTTCCGTGGTCCATAAAGACGGGTGCTGCGTCGACCGATTTAAATGCCCGAACAGGGCTGTTGACCCCACCAGGCATGAGCTTTATTGCTTCAGAAAAAGCTTTTTTTGAGTTTGAAAAATCCAATGTTATCCCTCCTGCTTGTTTAGATAAGTCGCAACATCTTTCGCAAAGTAAGTGATGATTAAGTCAGCCCCTGCGCGCTTCATGCTGAGGAGCATTTCCATCACGATTTTTTCTTCATCAATCCAACCGTTTTGGCTAGCGGCTTTAACCATTGCGTATTCGCCGCTTACGTTATAGGCGACAACGGGTAGATGTGTTTCGTTTCGGACATCGCGGACAATGTCTAAATACGCTAAAGCGGGTTTGACGATAATAAAGTCTGCTCCTTCTTTTTCGTCGCTTTTAGCTTCTAAAAAGGCTTCATGGCGATTGGCTGGATCCATCTGATACGTCTTCCGGTCGCCAAATTGCGGCGCGCCATCTGCGGCATCACGAAACGGGCCATAGAAAGCTGACGCATATTTCACGGCATATGACATGATGGGGATATTTTCAAAACCTGCTTCGTCAAGGCCACGGCGGATAGCTTGGACAAAGCCGTCCATCATGTTGGACGGCGCAATAATATCAGCTCCGGCACTCGCTTGGCTGACAGCGGTTTGAACGAGAATGTCAAGCGATTCATCATTTAAAATGCGTTCACCTTGAACAAGCCCGCAATGCCCGTGGTCAGTAAATTCGCATAGGCACGTATCAGCGACTACAAGAAGATTGGGATATGTTTCTTTAATCAGTTGTGTCGCTCTTTGAATGATACCGTGCGAATGAAAGGCACCTGTTCCGATTGCATCTTTTTCAGAAGGAATTCCGAACAAAATGACTGCTTGGATACCGCACGCAACAACGCTTTCTATCTCTTGCTTTAATGCAGATAGAGGGTATTGGTACACGCCGGGCATAGAAGCAACTTCTGTCACCTCATCGCCTTCTTCTTTAATAAAAAGTGGGTATATGAAGTCGTTCATTGTTAAGGTATTTTCACGAACTAAGTCACGCATTGCGCCAGATGACCTTAGTCGGCGATGTCTATCAAAATTCATCATTTTCTATCTCCTTTAGTAAATTATCCATCGTAAATATTGTCGGCTGAACATCGACTTTAAAGCCATCTCGCTCGATTGCTTCACTTGTAACAGAGCCAATCGAAGCAATTTTAACTGATTTACAAACAGCCTTTTTTTTAATAATTTTTTTGAAATTTTCCCATGCAGAAGGGCTCGCAAAAGCGATGTAAAAGTTGTCTTCTGCTTCCATGAAAGCGCGCAACTGACTAGGTGCAACTTCCGGCATAAACGTGTCATATAAAAACACTCGGTTCACCAAAATCCCTTTTTCTTTTAGTAAAGTTGGGATAACGCTCCGCCCCTTCAAGCTTTGCGGAAAAAGGACCGCCGGATTTCCACTTATAAATTGTAACCACTCAAAAACAAAAGCCTCCGTTTCGAATTCGCTCGGAATAAAATCAGCATGCAAATTATATTTTTTTAAGGCATCTGCTGTTTTTGAACCAATGACAGCTATTTTGAGTGTAGGTGGACATTTTTTGAAACGCTTGAAAAAATAGTGCACAGCATTTTGGCTTGTAAAAAAAAGCCAGTCATACGTATCAAGAATTATTTCTTGTTCTAACGGGAGTGGGCGTGTTTCAATTAGTGGTATCGAAATAGCGCGAATAGCCTTTTTTTCTAGATTTCGAATGGCCTCGTGATTTTTCGCTACTTCACGCGTTAAAACGACCGTCTTCATAGCGAACGAAGCGCGTCAATTAGTTCTTTTGCGCCCTGCTTTAAAAGGATATTGGCCGCTTCAATGCCAATTGTTTCTGGGGTGTCGCCACTTGTTTGCACGTCTAAGCGTGTCATGCCATCAACGCTTCCAACGAATCCAGTGAAGACAAGTCCGCCGTCAGCTTCTTTTTGGGCAAAACCAGCAATTGGGATTTCACAGCCGCCGTTTAGCGTTTTTAAAAAGGCGCGTTCAGCACGTACACAAAAAGCCGTTTCTGTATCATGGATTTCGCTAAGCATCGCGAGTACTTCTGCGTCATCATTTCGGCATTCAATTGCGAGGGCACCTTGTCCGACTGCCGGTAAGCAAGTTGTGGCATCGAGGGTTTGCCGTCTTAACGTTTCATCAGAAAGCCAGCCCATACGCGATAAACCAGCTTCTGCCAGAAGGATAGCATCGAAATCTTCCGCATACAATTTTTTTAAGCGCGTATCAATGTTGCCGCGAATTGACTTGATTTGAAAATCTGCGCGATAGCGTTTTAACATCGAAGCACGACGTAAACTACTCGTTCCAATGACAGCGCCTTGCGGAAGCTCATCCAAGTTGGTTTTTTCTACAAAAACAACGCAATCATAAGGAGATTCTCTTTTTGGGATAGCGCCAATTGTTAAACCTTCTTGCAGTTCGGAAGGCACGTCTTTCATACTATGAACAGCGAAATCAATTTTTTTATCAACTAAAGCCTGCTCAACTTCTGAAACGAAAAGTCCTTTTCCACCAACTTTACTTAACGTGACGTCTAAGATTCGGTCGCCTTTTGTCACGATTTCATGAATTTTAAACGTAACATCTGGAAATTTTGCTTGCAATGCGCTGATGACATGCCCCGTCTGCGTTAAAGCTAGTTTGCTCTTTCTTGAGCCAACAATTATTTCACGTTTCATAGGTTTTCCTCATTTCTTTAGCGTTCTGCGAAGATTCAGCTACCTGCAGTCCAAAAATTTCTTTAAATAATTGGATTTTCATTTCAGAATCGGCGTCAATGGACATTTCCTTGATTTCTGAAACCGGATTTTTTAAAAGTTGGTTAATAATGCTCTTCATATGTTTGCCAATCAGCACATACTCACGCTCCGTCAAACCCGGCAGCTTGTTCTCGAGACTTTTCATCGTTTCAGATTGAATGCATAGCGCCTTTTCTCTAAGTTCACGAATTAAAGGAACAACACCTAACTGCTTCTCCCATTCAAAAAAGGCAGCAGTTTCGGCTTCAATTTCAAATTCTAAGGCCTTAACGATTTGTTTGCGTTCTTCCGTATTTGCCGAAATAATACCATCCAGATCATCTAAATCATATAAGAATACATTGGCTAATTGTGCGCATGCAGGTTCGACATTACGTGGCAGAGCAATATCGATAATGAGCAGTGGCTTTGACCGTTTTAAAACGGCATTTTTTGCCATGCTTTCCGTAATAACGAATTCATTTGCCCCAGTTGAAACGATAATGATATCCGCTTGTTCCATTTTCACTTGTAATTTTTGCATCGGTGAAAACGACGCATGAAAATGACGTGCGAGCTCAAAACCAGTCTGCTCGGTTCGGTTCATAATTGTAACATTTTGCACACCACTGCCAGTTAAATTTTTTAATGCGAGTTCGCTCATTTTGCCAGCGCCAAGTAATAAGACGGATTGCTTATCTAAGTTTGTATGAATTGATTTTGCGACTTCAACGGCTGCGTAGCTCACTGAAACCGCATTTTCATTTATTCGTGTATCATGGTGTGTCTTTTTTGCAAATCGAATCGCTTCAGGAAAAAGCTGGTTTAATAGCGTTCCGGTTGTTCCAACTGATTGCGCCAATTGGAAAGCTTGTTTGACTTGACCTAAAATTTGCGTTTCCCCCAAAACGAGTGAATCCAGCCCGGCAGCAACTTCAAAGAGATGCTTAACGGCCTGTTTTTCCTCGTAAAAAAAGAGGTAATTCGCGAGTGTATCCATATCTTCTTGAAACCATTCTGCAAGAAAGCGTTTCATATAATAACGCGCTGTGTGAAGCTGATCCACAACAGCGAAAATTTCGGTTCGATTGCATGTTGAAATAATCACATTTTCAAGGATGCTTTTTTCCTCGTTTAATGTGCTCAGTGCCAGTTCTGCTGCTGATGTTTGGAAGACGAGCTTCTCCCTAATCTCGATGGGTGCCGTTTTATGGTTAAGCCCGACAGACAATATGTACATCTAAAAGTCCCCCTACAATTGAGATAATTTTATTTTAGCATTTTACTAGGTCGAAGTTCAATTAGCTAGTTTGTAAAAATTATAATCTGCCACAAAAAAATGAGCTTGAATGGTCGTCATTCAGCTCATCTTTTGTTCAATGAATTCCCATGCCTCTTCTTTCCCCATACCTGTTTCCGAAGAGAACATGACGAAATTATCATCTTTATCAAAATCGAGTGTTTCGCGTACGATTTTAGCATGTTTCTGCCATTTACTACGCGGGATTTTATCTGCCTTTGTCGCAATAATAATGACAGGAATTTGATAGTATTTAAGAAATTCGTACATCATTACATCGTCATTTGTTGGTTTGTGTCTTAAATCAACAATTTGAATGACTGCCCGCAATTGTTCGCGTGAAGTAATATACGTTTCAATCATTTCGCCCCACTTTTCACGCTCACGCTTAGAAACTTTAGCAAAACCGTAGCCTGGAACATCGACAAAATAAAATTTTTCTTCTATTTTATAAAAATTAAGTGTCTGCGTTTTGCCAGGTTTTTGTGAGATTCGCGCCATGCTTTTTCTGCGAATCATTTTATTGATAAATGAAGATTTCCCAACGTTAGAGCGTCCTGCTAGCGCAAATTCAGGCAAAGAGTCTGCCGGATATTGCTCTTGCCAAACCGCACTAATGACAAGTTCTACATGATTTACATCCATAATTTAAGCCCTCGCTTTTCTAATCTCGTTCTAGTATAACGGAAAAACGCTTTTCTCACAACAACTATTGCAAGAAAAGCGCATTTGCTTAATATTTATTCACTTCTTGAAGCACTTTTTGGATAAAGTCTTCTAGTTTTATTGTTTCGGAGTCTTTTGAACCGTACTTACGGACATTTACTTCGCCGCTTTCTGCTTCCTGATCCCCAAGAACGAGTGCGTAAGGGATTTTTTGAGTTTGCGCTTCGCGGATTTTATACCCGAGTTTCTCATTGCGGTCATCAATTTCTACACGTAGACCAGCGCGTTGCAATTTGTCTTGCACATCTTTTGCATAGGCTAAATGTGCATCTGCATTAACTGGGATAATTTCCATTTGCACGGGCGCAAGCCAAGTTGGGAAAGCCCCTTTATACTCTTCAATTAGGTAGGCAACAAAACGTTCCATCGTCGAAACTACACCGCGGTGAATCACGACTGGGCGATGTTTTTCCCCGTCTTCCCCGATATAAGTTAAATCAAAGCGTTCAGGGAGCAAGAAGTCCAGTTGTACTGTCGAAAGTGTTTCTTCCTTGCCAATCGCAGTTTTAACTTGCACGTCGAGTTTCGGTCCGTAGAAAGCAGCTTCACCTTCTGCTTCGAAATAATCCATGCCCATTTCGTCCATCGCTTCTTTTAACATAGTTTGCGCTTTTTCCCACATCGCATCATCATCAAAGTATTTTTCAGTGTTTTCAGGATCGCGGTAGCTTAGACGGAAATTAAAGTCGTTGATATTGAAGTCTTTATACACTTCTAAAATAAGTTCCAACACGCGTTTAAACTCATCTTTAATTTGGTCAGGACGAACGAAAACGTGTGCGTCGTTTAAAGTCATGCCTCGAACACGTTGTAAGCCAGAAAGTGCTCCACTCATTTCGTAGCGGTGCATAAGACCAAGTTCCGCGATACGAATTGGTAATTCTCGGTAACTATGAATGTCATTTTTATAAATCATCATGTGGTGTGGGCAGTTCATTGGGCGAAGAACTAGCTCTTCATTATCCATTTTCATAGTTGGGAACATATCTTCATGATAGTGATCCCAGTGACCACTTGTTTTATACAACTCAACATTCGCCATTACTGGAGTGTAGACGTGATTATAACCTAAACGTTCTTCTTTATCTACAATGTAACGCTCAATCACGCGGCGAATTGTTGCGCCTTTCGGTAACCATAGTGGCAACCCTTGACCAACTTCAGCTGAGTTTGCAAATAAATCGAGCTCTTTTCCAAGTTTACGATGGTCACGTTCACGAGCCTCTTCTTGCATTTTTAAAAAGTTCGCCAAGTCTTTCTTATCGAAAAAGGCAGTTCCGTAAATCCGTTGAAGCATTTTATTATTGCTGTCACCACGCCAATATGCCCCAGCAACACTCAACAATTTGAAAATTTGGATTTTGCCTGTAGATGGCACGTGAATTCCGCGGCATAAGTCGAAAAACTCGCCTTGCGTATAAATTGTGACGTTCTCATCTTCAGGAATGGCATCAATTAATTCAATTTTATAAGGATCATTGATAGCCTTAAACCGTTTAATTGCTTCGTCACGAGAAACCACTTCGCGAGAAATAGGTAAGTTTTCGCGCACAATACTTTGCATTTCTTTTTCAATCGCAGCAAATGATTCTTCACTAATCACGCTGTCTGTATCAATGTCATAGTAAAATCCTGTGTCAATCGCTGGTCCAACGCCAAATTTAGCATCTGGATATAATCGTTTTACCGCTTGAGCTAAAAGGTGAGCGGAGCTGTGACGTAAAATGCCAAGCGCATCCGCGTGGTCAGGAGTCACAATTTCAATTGCCCCGTCTTCTTCAATTGGTGTCACTAAGTCAACCAATGTGCCATTTATTTTTCCTGCTAATGCTTTCTTTTTAAGACTTGGGCTGATTGATTCTGCGATGTCTGCAGTTGAAACGCCCTTATCAAATTCTTTTACTGCGCCATCTGGGAATGAAATTTTCATGTGATCTACTCCTTTATTTAGATTACAACTAATGAATAAAGAACAACAAAAAAACTCGCCCCTCTAAACAAGGGACGAGTTTGTATACTCGTGGTTCCACCCAAGATTTGGAATAAGACGAGCTTACTCCCTCTTGTCGCCGTTAACGTGAGCGAATCGTCTATCTTTACTAGCTAAGCGTTCCAGATAGAAGTTCAAAGGTGGTCCAACTTAATTTACTGTTAGGAGGTTCTCAGCTACCCCTCCATCTCTGAAACATGCCATTAAGCGGTTGTCCTTATCATTACTTGTGATTTATTAGTACTCATTATACGCACAAAGAAATTTTTTTGCAAGCTTTTCTTTAAAAATTTTAATTTCGGCGATTGGTGCCGTTCAATTCGATTTCTTTGGCTAAAAAGCGAATGCGCTCCATGATGCGTCGTGCTTTTAGCTGCTCTTCCATCCCGTTTTGTGAAAAAGTAAGGTGGTTTTCGAGTTGTGCCATGTTGTAGTTCGATGAGAAAAATGTTGGCAGTTGCTCTTGCATGCGGAATTGTAAAATCGCGCCAAGCACTTCATCGCGCGTCCAAGCTGTCATCGCTTCTGCCCCAATATCATCGAGCATAAGGACTTCTGTTTCTTTGGCAAACTGGATTTTTTCGCCTACGGTATTATCAGAAATCGATTGCTTAATCTCACGCATGAACTCAGGTAAATAAACAAGCGTTGTCGAAACGCCGCGTAGCGCGAGTTCTCTTGCAATGGCTCCTAGCAAATAGGACTTTCCTGTACCAAAACTACCATGAATATATAAGCCTTTTACCATGCCAGCATCAGCTTCATATTCTTTCAAAAAATTAAAAGCTTCCACGAGCGCATATTGCCGCGCATCCTCATCTGTGTAAAATTGGTCGAGCGAGGCTTCGACAACTTGTTTCGGCATATAAAGCGAGCGAATCCGTCTTTCTACAGCACGGCGCTTGTCTTGTTCGATTTTTTCTGGTGTTGGATAGTATGTCACCGTCATAAATTCACCGTTTAAAACAAGTTTTGGCGCGTATCCAGGCATAAGCGTTTCTTTCTTTTCTTTAAAATTTCGGTCTTGCGTCATAAATTCATAAAGGTTAGAAATATTTTGATTGATCATTTGTTCGGAAATATCCGTCTTGTTTTCCGCCAAAAATGCGCGAATAGGTTCATACGACAGGACTTGTTCTTTCACTTGTTGGTATTCCTTTTCAAAGTCCCGTCCTTCAAATAACTGGCCTAGCGTACGTTCGATTTTATCCACTTGTTTCACCTACCTTTTCAATTGTTCTTTTATTTTTTGAACTTGCTCTTCAAGTGCTGTTTTCTCTTTATCCGAGAGTTTACTGTCTGCTGGTTTGGTTTCTTCTTTATCGAACCAATCTGGCAGCACTTCTTTTCTTTTATTTTGGGAAAAATGACGATTTCGTTTTGTGTTATTTTCCGGTTCTTCCTTCAAACGTTTATATTTCTCATGTTCAGAAAGCGCCAGCTCCATTGCTTCCTTTGCCGTCTTCACATTTTTACGCTTCCAATGAGCCGCAATCGTCATCATGTAGTTCTTCGAAAGCTTGCGGTCAAGCCGTAAAAGGACGTATTCAATGAGCACATTCATGACGGGTTCTGGTAAATTTTGTTGTGTCATCACGTCCTCGACAACGCGTAAATCCGTTTCAGCAGGCGTTGCTCCGTCCGCAATATCGACTAAAAGTTGGAACGGGGTCACACGTTCAAGGTAGAGTTGTAACGCTGTTTCGTCATTCATTTCGAGCGGAGGCGCTGCGTCTACACTTTCCTGCTTCGTCTGCAAAGTCGGCAGAGCGCGGTACTCAATTTGATAGCTGTCCCGAATGATTTTCCGCAAAAGTTCGCAATTGATGGATCCGTCTGTATTTAATGCGCGATATAAAAAGCTCGTCATTTCCTTTTCAGCGGTGCCGTAAATGCTATTCATATTTAAAATCGTCTGCTCCACTTCTTTTGTGATGGCAGAACGGCGAATTAAATTCGGCGACAAAATTTGGTAGAACGTCTTGAAATCAAAATTTTTCGCGTCCAGTTCAATTTCTTTCGGCCGATTTTTAGCAAACAACTCTTCGTTTTCCACTTCTGGACTCGCCACTTCATTCAAGCGAAACGCTTCAAACACGTCTTGGAAGGCACGCGTCACTTCTTGAAAATCGGGCTCATGAAAGGCATCATCAGCAAAAAATTGACGTAGCCGGTTGTACTGGCGCGCCCCGATTTTACTATACAAATAAATATTTAATAAACCATCGTTGAAGAATTGCGCAGGACTTAGCGGTGGCAAGACTTCATACACATAACGACGGTCTTCATTTTCTGTCTGCACGTAGGTTTTTAGGAGTCCCAAACCTTCAAGTTTTATGCGCGCATCAAAAAAATCCTTTAAGCTTAAAGAAAGCATATTTAGAAGTTGTGTATGCGCGTGTTCTTTGCTCCACAAGCGATTCTCCTCGACTTCAGCAAGAAGCGTCTGATAAATAGCAAGACAATTCGCGCCCATGAGCGGCTGATAAAGCATTGTCGCCACTTTTTGATCGAAATGTGTGATGACGCCGTTCATTTTGACACGATAAGCATCGACGGGTCTAAGTTCCATCCAGAATTCACTCAACTGCTATCATCCTTTTTTATTTTTATCCATAAGTTCTTTTAATTCATCTACAAACACATTAATATCTTTAAACTGACGATATACCGAAGCAAAGCGCACATAGGCAACTTCATCAAGCTTCGCAAGTTTATTCATCACTTTTTCGCCGATGAGGTCAGAAGGAACTTCGCTATCTCCGATATTTCGAAGTTCGCGCTCAATTTCCGTTACAATTTCTTCTAGTTGTTCCATGCTAACAGGACGCTTTTCACAAGCGCGAATTAGACCACGGCGCACTTTCTCACGAGCAAATTCCTCGCGTGCCCCGTCTTTCTTTACGACAACAAGCGGACTTTCTTCCACTTTTTCAAAGGTTGTAAAACGAAAACCGCATTTCTCACATTCACGTCTTCTACGAATGGAGTTTCCATCATCAGCTGGTCTTGAATCCACAACACGTGTACCATTATATTTGCACGTAGGACATTTCATTCATTCGTTCAACTCCTAAGACTCATTTCTTTTTTATTCATTATACCATGACTTTAGTCGCTGTAAAAACTCATCCACTTGTTTTCTTGTTGTAGCAAGCGAATCATCATTATCAATGACGATATCTGCATAAAGTCGTTTTTCGGCGATGGGCATTTGACTTTCTATTCTAAGCCGCGCTTCTTTTTCAGTTAAATGATTGCGTTTCTTGAGCCGCGCTAACTGCGTTTCTTCGCTCGTTGCCACGACAAGCGTAATATCGACTAAATCTGTCAATTTACTTTCAAACAAGAGAGGAATATCAAACACAACCCACTTTTCCCCTTTAGAAAAAAGGATTCGTCGTTTAGCGAGCATATCGGCACGTACAAGTGGATGGACAATTTGATTCAGCAATTCTCGTTTCGCCGCGTCTTCGAAAATGATTTCGCCAAGTTTGGCGCGATTAAGCGTCCCATCTGCTTGTAAAATATCCGTCCCAAAAGCCTCAGCAATTTGCTTGAGTCCAGTTGTACCCGGCATGACGACTTCGCGCGCTGAAATATCCGCATCAACCACTGGAACACCAGCATCTTGCAGCATTTTGCTAACCGTCGATTTTCCCGTTGCAATGCTTCCCGTAAGTCCGATTGTCATTCCCATCATTTCCACCTACTTTTGGCATTTTGGACAAAAATGCGTCCCGCGTCCATTTAATTTTATTTTTTCAATTTCCGTCCCGCAAATCGGGCAAGGCTCGCCGCTTTGACCATACACAACCAGTTTTTCCTGATAACGACCGAGTTTTCCTTCTGAATTCACATAGGTGCGAATCGTGGAGCCGCCCAGTTCAACAGCCTCTGCCATAATCGTTTTTGTCGCCTCATAAATGCGCGTAATTTCAGTATTTGTCAAGGAATTCGCCGGCCGAGTTGGCATCACTTTCGCCATAAAACAAATTTCGTCCGCGTAAATATTTCCAACCCCTGCAACTAACTTTTGGTCTAAAAGCACAGTTTTAATCGCACGTGTTGTTTTCTTTAAGCCAGCCGCAAATGGCGCTTTCAAAAACTGCGCATCAAGCGGTTCAGGACCCAATTTTTGAATGGAACGCGTTTTTGCTTCACCAAATTTTTCAATCAGTTCAAGCGTGCCAAATTTACGAACATCTAAAAAGCGCAATTCCGTTTGATCAGTAAAATGGAAAATAACATGCGTATGCTTCGAAACTTCATCGGTTTCGTGATGCAATCGAAATTTCCCTTCCATGCGTAAATGTGCCAAGATGGAACAATTCGTTAAATCAAAAATGAGAAATTTGCCACGGCGTCTGACCGCTTCGAATTTTTCTCCCACAAGCAAATGAACGAATTCATCCGCTTCAGGCTGTACAATCATTTTCGGTACATTTACCGTCACTTGGTCAATTTTTTTCGAGATAATAAGGTCTGAAAGTGTACTTCGAACGTTTTCAACTTCTGGTAATTCTGGCATAATAGCTCCTTACTTCGCGTCATACCAAGTGTTTCCAAATGCCGTATCCACTTTTAGCGGAACGTTTAACAGAGCTGCATTTTCCATAACATCCGGAACGATTTTTTCTAAAATCTCAATTTCATGTTCAGGAGCTTCAAAAATCAGTTCATCATGCACTTGAAGTAGTAAGCGCGCTTCTAATTTCTCTTTCTCTAAACGATCTTGCATCAAAATCATCGCTTTTTTAATAATATCAGCAGCACTACCTTGAATAGGCGTATTCATCGCCGTCCGTTCAGCAAAACTACGAACATTGAAGTTTCGACTCGTAATTTCAGGAATGTAGCGTCTGCGATGTAAAATCGTTTCCACGTATCCTTTTTCTTTTGCAAAACGTACGATAGAATGCATGTATTCTTGCACATCAGGATAGCTCGCAAAATAGCGGTCAATAAAATCCTTCGCTTCTTTTCGCGTAATCCCAAGATTTTGTGACAAACCATAATCGCTAATCCCGTAAACAATCCCAAAATTAACCGCCTTCGCTTGCCGACGCATGAGCGAATCCACTTCGCCCTCACTCACATGAAAAACGTCCATCGCCGTTTTCGTATGAATATCGTAGTCATGCTGGAAGGCATAAATTAAGTTCTCATCACCCGAAATATGTGCCAATACACGAAGTTCCACCTGCGAATAATCGGCCGAAAAAATCTTCCAACCCGCGACACTCGGCACAAACGCCTGTCGAATTTTCCGCCCTTCCTCCAGACGAATTGGGATATTTTGAAGATTCGGATCCACCGAGCTTAAACGACCCGTTTGAGCTAAAGTCTGATTGAAACGCGTGTGCACCTTTTGCGTTTCCTTGTCGATCACTTTTAGCAAGCCTTCAATATAAGTTGACTGAATTTTTCCAAGCTGGCGATACACTAAAATTTCATCGATAATCGCATGACTGCCAGATAAAGCTTCCAAAACATCAGCAGCGGTTGAATAACCCGTTTTAGTTTTCTTAATAACAGGCAAATTCAGCTTTTCAAATAAAACGACACCAAGTTGTTTCGGTGAATTAATATTAAATTCATAACCAGCGAGCGAATGAATCGATTTTTCAAGCGTCGCAATTCGTTCGGAAAGCTCCGCCTTCATTTCCAGCAACCGCTTCGAATCCACACGAACGCCCTGCATTTCCATGTCTGCCAAAACAATTGAAAGCGGCAGTTCTAGGTCAGTCATAAGCGCTAATTGTTCATTGTTTTCAAGTTCACGAATGAGCGGCTTTTCAAGCTCAAATGTAGCAACCGCCTTATAAGCTAAATGTTTTGCAACAATTTCTTCTTCCGGAATAGCGCGCTTAGCCCCTTTACCGTAAATCGCCTCGTCCGTTTGCACATTATCATAATCATGGCGCACCACAACGCTCGCAAAATCATCAATGTTGTCTGACGGATTGAGCAAATACGAAGCAAGCATAATATCGAAAGTCAGCCCTTCCGAGAGAATTCCAAGGCGACTCGCCGCCACCTTTGTTTTTTTCGCGTCGTACACAATCTTTTGACTTTTTTCTGAGGAAAGCCAGTTTTTAAACGCTTCACTCGCTTGAGCAGTCTTTTCATTAAAGAAAAATGTCCCTTTTGACGAATGAACGGCAAAACCAACAAAACTAGCCGTATGATAATTTTCATTTTCTAATTCAATGTAAAGGGCCGTCTTATCCGCATAATGCGCGCTCGTAAACTCAGTTATCGTTTCAAATTCAATTTCAGCAAGCGGCTGTTTCTCGGTTGCTTCATCATCAAAATTTTTCAAAATGGATTTAAAATCCATCTCCTTTAAAAATGGAACTACTTTGTCCGCCTGGAATCCAGCGTATTTCGTATCAGCAAGCGACGTTTCAATCGGCGAATCCGTATTAATTGTCGCCAGTTCCTTACTTAAAATCGCCATCTCTTTATTGTCTAGCACTTTTTCTTTCAGCTTTTTGCCAGAAATTTCATCAGCGCGCGCTAAAACGCCTTCGACTGTCCCACCAAATTCATGCAGCAATTTAAGCGCCGTTTTTTCCCCAACGCCCGGAATCCCTGGAATATTATCCGAAGAATCCCCCATTAAACCTTTCATGTCAATAATTTGCTCCGGTGTAAGACCATATTTTTCCTGCAAAGTCTCCGGCGTATTTTTTTCCATATCTGTAATGCCTTTTTTAGTAATATAAACCGTTACTTTTTCGCTTGCAAGCTGTGTTAAATCCCGGTCACCTGTAATGATAACCGTTTCCATATTTTCGCTTTCTGCTTTTTTTGCAAGCGTGCCAATAATATCATCGGCTTCATAATCTTTTAGCTCATAACGTGGAATGTCATAAGCATCTAAAAGCTCACGAATAAACGGAAATTGTTCCGAAAGTTCACTTGGCGTTTTTTGTCGTCCACCTTTATATTCTTTAAACGTTTTATGCCGAAAAGTTGTTTTTCCTGCATCAAAAGCAACTAACACATGGTCAGGCTTTTCATTATCGATGACATTGTTTAACATCATTGCAAAACCATACACCGCATTCGTATAAATTCCTTTGTCATTTGTTAATAATGGCAACGCATAAAATGCGCGATTTGCAATACTATTCCCGTCGATTAATACTAATTTACTCACAGGAAAACCTCCTTCTATTCAAGTTCTCACTTATGACCATTTTACCATATATATTGGCTAAAAGAAAAAGCTGGAGATTATCTCCAACTTTTCCGAACGTTTTTTTATCATTTCACAAATACAGCCCAGTAAAACTGTACATTTTTATAGATTTCCAATTAATTCATCCGCAAATTCCGAACATTTAACTTCGGTCGCGCCATCCATTAGACGAGCGAAATCGTATGTGACCGTTTTGCTAGCAATGGTTTTTTCCATGGAATCAGTAATTTTCTTAGCCGCTTCTCCCCAGCCAATATGCTCTAAAAGAAGTGTCCCTGAAAGAATAACAGAAGATGGATTTACTTTATCTAAACCAGCATATTTCGGTGCCGTCCCGTGTGTTGCTTCAAAGATGGCATGTCCTGTGTCGTAATTAATATTCGCACCAGGAGCAATTCCAATCCCACCAACTTGGGCAGCTAGCGCATCAGAAATGTAATCACCATTCAAGTTCATTGTCGCCACAACATCAAATTCAGCTGGACGCGTTAAAATTTGCTGCAAGAAAATATCCGCAATCGAATCTTTAATTAAAATTTTTCCTGTCTGAAGCGCTTCTTTTTGTTTTTTATCAGCTTCCGCCGCGCCGTGCTCTTCCTTGATGCGGTCGTATTGATTCCACGTAAACACTTGATCCTTAAACTCGCGTTCAGCAAGCTCATAACCCCAGTTTTTAAACGCCCCTTCGGTAAATTTCATAATGTTTCCTTTATGGACAAGTGTCACCGACTCGCGTTTTTCACTAATCGCATATTCAATAGCCGCACGAACAAGGCGCTCAGTCCCTTCTTTAGAAACTGGTTTGACGCCAATTCCAGACGTTTCAGGAAAACGAATTTTATCAACGCCAAATTCAGTTTTTAAGAATGAAATGAGTTTTTCAGCTTCTGCACTACCTTCTTTAAACTCAATGCCTGCATAAATGTCTTCCGTATTTTCTCGGAAAATGACCATATCAGTGTCCTCCGGTCGTTTAACAGGCGAAGGTACACCGTTAAAATAACGAACTGGACGAAGGCAAACGTATAAGTCTAATTCTTGACGAAGTGCAACGTTTAACGAACGAATTCCGCCACCAATTGGTGTTGTAAGTGGGCCTTTAATCGCAATGAAGTATTCACGAATTGTGTCAAGCGTTTCTTGTGGCAGCCATTCGCCTGTTTGATCGAATGCTTTTTCACCAGCAAGCACTTCTTTCCATTCGATTTTACGAGTTCCTGCATAAGCTTCTTTGACAGCAGCATCGAGGACACGACGTGCAGCACGCCAAATATCTGGTCCAGTCCCGTCTCCTTCAATAAAAGGGATAATCGGTTCATTTGGTGTATTTAAAACGCCATTTTGTACAGTGATTTTTTCAGCCATTCCATTTTCCTCCTTAAACTCTCTTTTCAATTGGTTGATAAACGCGCGCTTCTGGCCCTACGTAAATCGCACGCGGGCGAATTAAGCGATTATCACGATATTGTTCAAAAATATGTGCCAGCCAGCCTGAGACTCGACTTACCGAGAAGACAAGCGTAAATAAATCTGCATCAATTCCAAGCGCATGATAGACCGACGCCGAATAAAAGTCAACGTTTGGACGCAAATGCTTTAATTCCCAAACAGCTTCTTCTACCTGGCTAGACAGTTCAAACCATTTTTCCTCGTTTTTTTCTTTTGTAAGACGCTCAGACATTTCTTTTAAATGTTTCGCACGTGGGTCGCCGCCGCGGTAAACACGGTGCCCGAAGCCCATAATTTTTTGTTTTTGGTCGATTTTATATTGAATATAGTCGCGCACATTACTAGAAGCACTATCAATTTCTACAAGCATATCAAAAACTCGTTCATTTGCTCCCCCGTGGAGAGGTCCTTTTAGAGCACCAATCGCTGCAGTAACCCCGGAGTATACATCTGATAAGGTCGCGACGCAAACACGCGCTGTGAAAGTTGAAGCGTTAAATTCATGGTCAGCGTGTAGTACAAGCGCCTTATTCATCGCCTCAACAGATAGAGGATCAGCTTCTTCCCCTGTCATCATATACAGGAAATTAGCTGCAACACTGAGCCCAGGCTTTGGTGAAATTGGATCAAGTCCTCTACGAATGCGCGCAAAAGCAGCAACAATTGTCGGCATTTTCGCCTGTAAACGCAACCCTTTTTTATAAATGGACTCACCGTCATCAAGCTCCGATTCTGTATCAAACACACCCAGCATTGAAACCGTTGTCCGGAGCACACTCATCGGGTGTAATTTTTGATGATTTTGCATGCGTAAACTCGTAATAATCGTGTCAGATATAGCCATATGCTCATTAATTTCATCTTTAAACTTAATCAACTCTTCCTTATTCGGAAGTCTAAGATGCCAGAGCAAGTAAACAACTTCCTCAAAGCTCACATTATTTTCGACTAAATCATCAATCGAGTAGCCCACATATTTTAATGTATCGTCTATAATCGAACTAATAGACGTTTCTGCTACGTAAACATTTTCTAATCCTTTTGAAACTGTCATAGAAATCCTCCTTCACGCTTCTTATTTTGTAAAGAAAGTAACCAGTTGCATGGCCATGTAGGCAATCCCTGCCGCAATAACAGGGCCAGCTGCAATGCCTCGAAATAACACAACAGCTAATATCGTCCCAAAAACGAGCGAAACCGTAATTTGCGGATCCGCAGCCATATAACTAACACCTTTTCTAGATAAAATGGATACTAAGATACCCGCCGATAAGCCAATCCAACCAGCTGGTGACTTAAACGATTCAATCAGGTCTTTAAAGCCAATTTGTCCTGTCGCAATCGGAATCAAGATGGCAATCGTAATAATGGTAACCCCCCAATTGATCCCTTTTGCTTGAACCACTTCCATAATCTTTGTATTTCCCGCAAAAAGTTTTAGTAAAATGACAACCGCCACGCCAATAATTAATGAGTTGTTTTTGGCGATAATCCCTAGTAATAAAAATAAGAGTAAAAATAGCATGCTTTCTGTAAACATTTTTGACACCCTTCTTGCTACCTTGAAAACACACAAGATAGAAAATATTATAGCATAAAATGGAGAAATAGTATAAAACAAACCTATCTTATTTTGAAAACAACATAAGAAAATGCTATTAAAGTTTTTTCAAAAAGAAGCGAGCTTTTCACAGCCCGCACTTTTTACATATCAAAATAGTAGTCTGTTTTATGTTTTTTAGTCGTAAACCATTTCGCGAGCCTTGGTTTTATGAGGTTCCGTATAAAAGGAATGAAAAGCAGCAAACCAAGAATCGTTGTTAAAATACCCGGAATGGTCAATAATAGCGCAGAAATAAAGAAACAAATTGTATCTAGCAAATACGGCGCCACCGTTCGACCATCACGAATATTTCTAAAAATATTCCGCCCTACTTTTTTAAACATATAAACGCCAAGTGTCGTTGAAGCAATTTGAACAAAAACAAGCGGCCAAAAACCAATTGCCTTAAACAGCCACACATAAATAAGAAGTTCAACAAAGCCGTATAAAATCCAATATAAAAATACATTTTTCAAGCTATCAACTCCAATGATAATCATATTTTTATTATAACGCATTTTGCTTTGATAAAAAAACAAAAGGCTAAGACACTCTTAGCGTCTTAGCCTTTTGTTAGTTATTTTTAGATTATTTCATTTTAGTGTGTTGCTGTTTTACCGTTATATACGCTGCCTTGGCGTGCGTCAACTGTAACAGTTTCACCGTCGTTGATTAAAGATGTCGCATCTTTTGCACCCACAACGACTGGAATGCCTAAATTAATTCCTACAACAGCAGCATGGCTAGTTAAGCCACCTTCTTCGACGATAACTGCGGCACTCTTCTCAAATGCTGCCATCATGTCTTTATCTGTTGTCTTCACAACTAGAATTCCGCCTTCTTCAGCTTTAGCTAGCGCTTCTTCATTTGTTTTCGCTACAATCGCTTTTCCACTTACAGAACTACGTCCGATTCCGTGGCCTTTTACGACTTTTTCACCGATTAGTTGGATCTTCATCAAGTTTGTTGTACCACTTTCAGTTACTGGTACACCAGCTGTGATGATGATTAAATCGCCTTGTTGTGCTAATCCAGAAGCAATGGATTCTTTAACAGCAAGATCAAACATATCATCTGTATTTTGAACTGGTTCTGCTAGACGCGCATATACGCCCCATGAAAGTGCCAATGCACGACAAACATGTTCGTTAAATGTGACCGCTAAAATATGAGATTTTGGACGGTATTTCGAAATCATGCGTGCGGTATGACCACTTTGTGTCGCAGCAACAATTGTTTGAACATCTAAATTACGAGCAGTGTGTCCTACTGCTTGACCAATTGCTTCAGTCATATCCGTATTAGCATGCATTTTAAGCGCAAATTTGTCTTGCGCGATAAGTGCTTCTTCAGTGCGAAGTGCGATTTTTGCCATCATTTGAACGGATTCAACTGGATAATCCCCAGCAGCTGTTTCACCTGAAAGCATGATGGCATCAGTACCATCAAAGATAGCATTCGCTACGTCTGACGCTTCCGCACGTGTTGGGCGCGGGTTACGTTGCATAGAATCAAGCATTTGAGTAGCTGTTACAACTGGTTTTCCTAATTTATTACATTTACGGATTAATTCTTTTTGTACAATTGGAACTTCCTCAGCCGGAATTTCAACACCAAGGTCACCACGTGCAACCATTAAACCTTGAGAAACTTGAAGGATTTCATCGATATTGTCGACACCTTCTTGGTTTTCGATTTTAGGAATAATTTGAACGTGAGTTGCATCGTTATCTTCTAAGATTTTAGTAATTTCTAACACGTCAGAAGCACGACGAACAAATGAAGCCGCAATAAAATCAATACCTTGTTCTAAACCAAAACGGATGTCATTCGCATCTTTTTCGGTAATTCCAGGTAAGTTAATAGAAACGTTAGGAACGTTAACACCTTTTTTATTTTTTAAAACACCTGCGTTTAAAACTTTTGTAACTAATTCGCGGTTGCTTGCGTCTTTTTCTGTAACTTCTAAGCCGATTAGACCATCATCTAAAAGAATGCTAGAACCAATTTCAACATCGTCAAAAAGTTCACCGTAAGTAACAGAGAATTTTTCTTTTGTACCTTCAACTGGAGTCATGGAGATACGAACAACGTCTCCTGTTGTAAATTCAAGTTTTCCACCGACCATGTCATTCGTACGGATTTCTGGACCTTTTGTGTCAAGTAACAAAGCAACTGGTTTCCCAGTTTTTTTCGCTGCTTCACGGATATTTTGAATACGTGCGCCGTGCTCCTCGTAATCACCGTGTGAGAAATTCAAACGTGCAACGTTCATTCCTGATTCGATTAATTTTACTAGTGTTTCTACTGATTCACTAGCAGGTCCGATTGTACAAACAATTTTCGTTTTTTTCATTTTCCTATTCCTCCTAGAAACTACCATTCATACTTTTCATTATAAACACATCTTACTCATTTTACCAGTAACAGCCATAGGACACAAGCTGTTTGTGAACTTTTATGCAAGTTGCTATCATTCCTCATACTTTTTTGTGCAACTTGACAATCTCCACATTTTCATGAATTATTTTCATAAATCTTCGCGAAAAAAGGCCACCAAAGTTCGTCCCGGTGACCGAATTTCAATTAAATCGAAAGAATCGATGCCAGTTTAAACATGTCATCATCCAATTTATGTTTTTCTTTTAAAATTTCTGTAATGTCGTTTTCCACGATTTTATTTTCACGGATTCCGACTGCCAGACCACCGCGATTTTCAATCAATAAATCAACCGCACGTGACCCTAAACGGCTTGCTAAAACACGGTCAAAGGCTGTTGGGCTACCACCACGTTGTACGTGTCCAAGAACTGTTACACGTGCGTGATAATCGCCGTATTCAGCAAGGCGGTTCGCAAATTCATTACCAGACATTACGCCTTCAGCAACAACAATAATACTATGTTTTTTACCGCGTTCACGCCCTTTATTTAAGCGAGCAACAATTTCGTCCATTTTAAATTCTTCTTCTGGTACGATAATAGCTTCTGCTCCGCCTGCAAGACCAGACCAAAGTGCGATATCACCAGCATCACGGCCCATAACTTCAATAATGAAAGTACGTTCATGACTTGTCGCTGTGTCGCGAATTTTATCGAGCGCATCCAATACCGTATTAAGCGCAGTATCAAACCCAATCGTAAAATCAGTTCCAGAAATATCGTTATCAATCGTTCCAGGAATTCCAATGGTTGGGAAGCCGCGTTTTGTGAGCGCTTCAGCCCCGTGATAGGAACCATCTCCACCAATTACAACAAGACCATCAATTTGATGTTTTTTCAGTTGTTCGATTCCTTTCAACTGACCTTCTTCTGTAGCGAACTCCGGATAGCGAGCTGAATACAAGAAGGTACCACCACGTTGTACTTTATCGCCAACAGAGCCAAGTTCAAGTTTATGAATATTACCGTTCACTAAACCAAGGAAACCATAATTAATTCCGTAAACTTCTAACCCTGCATAAATAGCCTTACGAACAACAGCACGGGCTGCAGCATTCATACCTGGCGCGTCCCCGCCACTTGTTAAAATTGCAATACGTTTCATCTTTTACTACCACCTCAGAAAATGATATTTTTCCATTACACGCTCTTATTTTACATGAAAATACATAAAATGAAAAGTATGAATACAGACTTTTTACAAATCTTTTCCTGTTTGAAAAATATTGGTTAAGTATGCGCAAACAATTAGTTTCGCGATTCCAAGTTAATTGGTCTATACAAAAACAAGCTTGCTAAAAAGCTCACAACATAAAAAGAAGCATGATACGTTTTGCAACAAAACATACCACGCCCAATTTTACATATCGGCATATACGCCAATTTTTTTAAATTTTGTATAGCGTTGTTCTATTAATTGTTCTTTCGTAAAGGATGTTAATGTGCGAATTGATTTGGCTAGCGTTTCATCAATCCGTTTCGCCTGTTCCTTAACATTTTGATGCGCACCGCCTAGAACTTCTGGAATGATACCATCTGTAATGCCTAAGTCAAATAAATCTTCTGCCGTAATGCGCATCGATTCTGCCGCTTTTTTCGCCATGCTCGCATCTTTCCATAAAATCGCAGCAGCGCCTTCTGGTGAAATAACGGAAAAAACCGCATTTTCTAACATGAAAATTTGGTTACCTAAACCAAGCGCAAGCGCCCCTCCGCTGCCACCTTCACCAATTACAATGGAAATAACGGGAACTTCTAAATCGCTCATTTCATAAAGATTGCGCGCAATAGCTTCACTTTGTCCGCGTTCCTCAGCAGCGCGTCCAGGATATGCCCCTTTCGTATCAATAAAACAAATAATCGGCCGCCCAAACTTATTAGCTTGCTTCATAAGACGCAGGGATTTTCTAAAACCTTCTGGGTGAGGCATACCGAAATTACGATATAAATTATCTTTCGTATCTTTCCCGCGCTGATGTCCAATGACCGTGACCGGAATGCCGCGGTATTTAGCCACGCCACCAACAATCGCTGGATCATCGCCAAAATAACGATCACCGTGCAGCTCCATAAAATCTTCAAACAAAAGATTGATATAATCAAGCGTTGTCGGACGCTCAGGATGTCTCGCTACTTGAAACTTATCCCACGCAGACATGTTGCTATAAATATCATCTTCAAGTTTCGCTAAACGATGTTCAAGTTTTTCAATTTCCTTTGTAAGGTCCACATCTGACTTTTCATTGTACTCTTTTAAGTCAGCAATTTTTGTTCGCAGTTCGAGTACTGGCTGTTCAAAATCCATTTCATTCGCCATTTGATTCGGTCGCCTCCTCACCTGGTTTTTGGTGAAACTCTAGCAGAAAACGCAGTTTCTCTCTTAGTTCCAGTCTTGAAATGACCGCATCAAGTTGCCCATGTTTTAATAAAAATTCTGCGGTTTGAAAATCTTCTGGAAGTTCTTCGCGCACTGTCTGTTCAATGACTCGTCTACCGGCAAAACCGATTAGCGCACCTGGTTCCGCAAAGTTAAAATCGCCTAGTGAGGCAAAACTTGCCGAAACGCCGCCTGTCGTCGGATGCGTCATCACCGTAATAATGAGCCCTTTATGATTGCTGAATCGTTTGAACGCCGCCGATGTTTTCGCCATTTGCATAAGGGAAAGCATTCCTTCTTGCATGCGCGCACCACCTGATGCCGTAAAGATGACAAAAGGCTCTCCTGTGCGGTCCGCTTCTTCTACCGCTAACAAAATCTTCTCCCCAACAACAGATCCCATACTCGCCATACGGAAACGTGAATCCATGACAGCAACAACAAGCGGCTGCCCATCAATTTCTGCATGCCCCGTTAAAATGGCTTCATTTAAATCGGTTGTTTCTTTATCTTTCTCGATTTTTTCCATGTAATTTTCAAACCCAAGAGGATTTGCTGCTGTTAGTTCTGGATTCAGTTCACGAAAAGAATTCTCATCTACCAACATTTCAATTCTTTTTCTGGCTCCGATAGGATGATGAAAACCACAATGACTACACACCATCAAATTTTTCTCGAGCTCTTTGGTGTACATAATTTTTTTGCATTTTGGACATTTGGTCATAATCCCTTCAGGAACATCGCGTTTCGCTCCTTCAGTAGGAATGGCCGCATATTTTTTCTTCTTTGGCTTCGTAAATAAATCTCCTAACAAAGATGAAACCTCCCCTATCTATGCTTTTTAAATTATCCATAACGAAAATAAAAATATATAAGTGCTTAAAATAACTGCTACGGATAGGAAAATTATTTCTTTTAAAGAAACAGCAGCCCACTAAAATGCGTTAGCAGACTGCAAGCATCGTTTTCCACTCTAAACTATACCATATTTTTATATCGTATAGGAAATGAAAAAATTATTTTACTTGAACACAACATTTTGTTCTCCTAGCCAATCTTTTAATTCTTTTTCTAATTTGGTTGAAAAGGTTACGTTTAATTTCGCGGGGAGCGCCATCGTTTCGCGCGTTCCTGAAAGATGGACGACAACAACCGATGGCCCTGGATTCGCTTTTGCAAGTTGACGTATTTTTTCAAGTGCTGATTTCTCTTCCACTTTTAAAAACAACCGTTTTGGAAGCTCCAAAGAATCCAGTGTTTGCACGTGTTGCACAACCGCCTGAAGTTCCCCGTTCCGCTCGTCCATTTTAACTTGCAACGCAACTAAACTCCCTTTTTCAGTGAGCGCCGCAAATTGCCGATATGCTTCGGGGAATAACACAGCACTCAATTCTTTACTATCATCACTGATGGTCAAGAAACACATGTTTTCCCCTTTTTTCGTACGAATGATTTTTTGATTTAAAATATAGGCCCCAATTGTAGCTTTCTGCCCTTTTTTTAGTTCATGAAGAGCTGGCATGTTTAGTTTCTGCATTTTATCTTGATAGCGTGAAATCGGGTGTGAGGACACATATTGCCCCGTATATTCTTTCTCAAGCTCTAGCATTTCCTGCTCAGTTAAAGGCGGCACTTCGCGGTACCGAGGCTTGATGGATTTTAGGAAATCATCATCTTCCGTAAATAAATTCATACCTTTTTCATCATTTCCAAGTAAATTCGTAAATTGAAGTGCCCCGTCAATGGACGCGATGAGCGTTGCGCGCTCTTTACCAAACTCATCAAAACAGCCCGCATAAATGAGCGCTTCTAAAATGATTCGCGTCATCATTTTGCTTGGCATGCGCTCACAAAAATCAAAGAAATCTTGGAACGGCTTCATTTTACGCTCTTCGATGAAAGCCAAAATAAATTTATTCGGCACTTTTCGAATGACGCGAAAACTATAACGAATGGCGTCTCCTTCTACTTGGAAATAATAATGACTTTTGTTGATACTAGGCGGAAGCATCGAAATGCCGTATTTTTTCACTTCCGTTACATATTGGCTGATTTTCGCATCATTTCCGAAAACCGAACTAAGTAAGGCGGACATAAATTCTGCGGGGAAATGGGCCTTTAAGTAGGCAAGCTGAAACGCGATTTTGGAATAGGCTGCGGCATGACTGCGGTTAAAGCCGTAATTGGCGAAGCGCACAATCATATCGTAAACTTCATTTGCACTCGATTCCAAATAGCCTTTTTTGACGGATCCAAGCACAAAATGTTGGCGCTGCTCGTTTAAAACGTCGGCTTTCTTCTTGCTGACTGCACGGCGAAGTAAATCGGCCTCACCAAGCGAGAACCCTGCCATTTGATTCGCCACTTGAATAATTTGTTCTTGGTACACGATAACGCCATACGTGACTTCTAAAATCGGCTTTAAATCGGGATGTGGGTATTGGGCGGCTTGTTTGCCATGTTTTCGCGCAATAAACGTGTCGATTTGCTCCATTGGTCCTGGACGGTAAAGCGCATCAACCGCCACAATGTCTTCAAAGGAAGTCGGCTGCAAATTGCGGAGCACACGCCTGATGCCGTCTGATTCAAATTGGAACACACCCGTTGTATCACCGCGTCTAAACAATTCAAGCGTTTTTTTATCGTCTAAAGGAATGTCTTGAATGGTTAAAGACAATTTGCGATTGTAGTTTACTGAACGCAAAACGCGATCTAATAAACTTAAGTTACGCAAACCTAGAAAATCCATTTTAAGCAAACCAATAGCTTCTAAATCATTCATCGGGTATTGCGTCAAAAGGGCAGCGTTACTGCCTGCCTGTAGCGGTACTTGGCTCACTAGCGGCTTGTCCGAGATGACGATGCCGGCTGCGTGCGTTGAAATATGGCGCGGCAAGCCTTCAAGCTGACAAGCGACGTCCCATATCATTTCATTTTCTTTTGTGCTCGCAATATGTCGGTCAAGGCGGTCGTTTAGCTCACGTGCTTTCGCAAGCGTAATACCAAGCTGATTCGGAATTAATTTCGCCCACTCCGCGAGTTGTACCGTGTTTAAACCAAATGTTCGTGCCGTATCACGAATCGCCGCTTTCGCCGCAAGCGTTCCAAACGTGCCGATTTGCGCAACATGCTTCTCGCCGTATTTGTGAACGACATAAGAAATAACGTCATCGCGTTTATTATCTGGGAAATCCAAGTCAATATCGGGCATCGTCACCCGCTCAGGATTTAAAAAGCGCTCAAATAGTAAATTGTACAAAATCGGATCGACATCGGTAATCTGCAAGGCATACGAAACGAGCGAACCCGCAGCAGAGCCACGCCCCGGTCCCGTTAAAATATCGTGTTCCCGTGCATATTTCATCACGTCCCACACAATCAAAAAGTAATCCGCAAAACCCATTCGAACAATGACATCAAGTTCGTAGGAAAGCCGCTCCTCGTATTCAGGACGGCCGTCAAGCCCGCGCGAGACGAGCCCAGCTCTTGCCACTTCTTGCAAAACGTCTGGCGCAAGTTCCCCTTTTTCTAAAGGAAAGCGAGGTAAAAGATGTTGGTGCATAGCGACTTCTGCGTTACACCGGTCCGCTATTTCGCCAGCCCGCATTAAGGCCTCCTGCTCAAAACTAGACGTGTAGTCGCGTGCCATTTCATCAGGACTTGCAAAATAAGTTGGCCCAACGAGTTCGAGTGATGTCCAATCGACCGTTTGATTATCGCGAATAGCCTGCAAAACCGTGGTCGCTTGTATGTCTTTTGGCCGCATGTAACGCACATTTTTCGATGCGACAACGAAAAGCCCATTGGACTGCGCAAATTCGGCAACAGCCTGTGCCATATTTGCCTGATGCTTCTGAAGCGTCAAATAAAAATTAGTCTCACCAAATATACTTTGCCATTCTGAAACAACTTCTAGTGCGGCAACTTGATTTCCGTCTAAAAGTAGCTGTTCAATCTCACCCGTTCGTCCGGGCGAAAGCGCAATAATCCCATCGCAATAAGAGCGCAGCCATTTTAGTGGCATCTCCTCGCCTTCTTCTCGCGTTTTAATTGCACTAGCTATTTTTAAAAGGTTGTAATAGCCTTCTGTCGTTTCGGCAAGTAAAACAAGTTCGTATGTGTTTCCGGGATTTATGACACCTTCAATATCAATGGTCATCCCAATTATCGGCTTAATCCCTTCTTTTTTGCAGGTCGTATAAAATTCAATCGCTCCGTAAAGTGCATTTTTATCTGTAATTGCTAACGCAGAATAATGGTAATCTTTCGCCGTTTGGACGAGTTCTGAAATTCGCGCTGTGCTCGACAGCAAATGATAGGCGCTCGCCACTTGTAAATGAACAAATCCCACTATCCTCGCTCCTTTCGAGTTGTTCTCCTTTTATTATAGCTTTTGCATGCAAAAAAAGAAAGTATGTTCGTAAAAAAAGGGGGTGTCAATTTGACAGCCCCTTTTGGTCATGCGCGTTCACAAATTTGATCAAGTTTTTGTTCCATTTCCGAAACTTCCTCTTGCGTATAAACAGTTGCACCAGATGCAAGTGGATGTCCGCCGCCCCGATATTCTTTGGCAAGCCCGTTAATAATTGGTCCTTTTGAACGGAGGCGAGCGCGAATTTCTTCACCATCCTCAACGAACATTATCCACGCCTTTAAACCTTCAATGTTTTCAATAGAACTGACTAAATCAGAAGCTTCTTTTGCGGAAACATCAAATTTCTTCAAAATTTCTTTGGAAATATAAATGGTTGCGGCCCCGTTTTGATGCATGTTGAGATTTTCGAAGATATAGCCGGATAGTTTCACGGTTTTAAGCGGTCGCTGATAAAGGTTTTGAAATAGCATGAATCGATCAAACGGAAAGGTGACAAGTTTTGCGGCTAGGCGCAAAGTCTCTTCTGTTGTACTTTGATATAAAAATCTGCCCGTATCGCCAACTATGCCAGCAAAAAGGAGTCTTGCCGCAGTTTCATTCAAAACAAGCTCTTCCGAGAAGTTTTCGTAAAAAGAAGTGATCATTTCGCTGCACGAAGAAGCGCTCGTATCAACCCATAGTAAGTCGCCGTAAGCGTCGTCGTTTGGATGGTGGTCTATTTTGATTAATTTCGCGCCGCTTGAATAACGCGCATCATCAATCCGTTCGGTATTGGCTGTATCGCAAACGATAACAAGTGCACTCGCGTATACTTCGTCTGGAATCTCGTCCAGTTCGCCTAAAAAAGATAGCGTCGGTTCAGGAGTACCAACTGCAAAAACCTTCTTTTTTGGAAAAGTAGCGCGAATGATTTCCGCTAGTCCCATTTGTGAACCGTAGGCATCTGGATCGGGGCGTACATGTCGATGTAAAATAATGGTTTCATACGCTTTGATTTCATCTAAAATTTTCTTTTTCATTTCTACACCTCTTTTAAGTTAGCGCTCCATCATTTGGCAAGCGACAATGGCTTTTCCGGTTAAAATACCTTCTAAGTATAATTCAACGTCAAGTTTCCCCGCTTTTCGTCCCATTTCAAGAACACGCGGCTTAATGGAAAGAGTCGCATCCATTTGAACCGGTTTTAAAAAGTACATCGTGACGTTTTCGATAGCGACATTTCTTTTTTTCATCGTAAATAATTTTTGTTGCACGACATCGCAAACGAGCTGCGTGAACACACCGTATGACAACGTTCCAAGTGAGTTGGTCATTTGCGGTGTCACTTTAAATTCATACGTATGTTCTTGATCGTCCGTTTCTTTTTCATCAAGTTGTTTTGCAATGGTATCATCAATTGTTTCACCAATTTGAGGTTGTTTTTGAATCATTTGCATCGATTTTAAAATGTCTTGGCGACTAACAATGCCAAGTAAAGTTAAATCATCTTTTACAACAGGGATAACTTCAATGCTTTCCCATACCATCATATGCGCCACAGAGGCTACGCTCATTTTTGATCCAACCGTCAGCGGGTTCTTTGTCATGACGCGTTCAATTGAGATAGCTTGATTTTTATCAATCACATCTTTATTTGTAACCATGCCAACAAGACGATTCGCTTTATTGACAACTGGAAAGCGACTGTGCCCTGTTTTTTCTTGCAATTTATGCCAATCAGCAACTTTTCCAGATGTGTCTAAATAAGCAATGTCTTCAAGCGGTGTTGAAATATCTTCCACGAGAACGACTTCTTTTTTGATTAATTGGTCATAAATGGCGCGGTTAATCATCGTTGCGACTGTAAACGTATCGTAAGAAGTTGAAAGAATCGGTAATTCTTTTTCATCTGCTAAACGTTTCACTTCATCGTTTGTATCAAAACCACCTGTAATCAAAACGGCAGCGCCTCTATGTAGTGCCAGTTCATGTGCACGTTCGCGATTTCCGACAATGACTAAATTTCCAGCGTCGGTATAGCGTTCCATCGCTTCAACCGTCATCGCACCAATGACGAATTTATTCAGTGATTTATATAAGCCTTCCCGTCCACCGAGCACTTGACCATCAATCATATTGACTATTTCAGCAAATGTTAATTTTTCAATACTATCTTTTTGCTTCCGTTCAATTCGGAGTGTTCCAACTCTTTTTATCGTTGACACGAAACCGATAATTTCTGCGTCTTTAATGGCCCGATAAGCGGTACCCTCACTAACAGATAGATTTTTTGCGATTTTTCGCACCGAAATTTTTTCGCCAACAGCAAGATTTTCAATGTATTTTAATATTTGTTCATGTTTAGTAGCCAATTTTTTCACCTATTTCTTTAAACTTCGATTTCGTCTCCTATTTCCATCACTTTTCCAGTAATATTCGCAGATAGTGAATTTACAAACGCTTCGGCATTTTGTTCGATAAGTGGAAATGTATTGTAATGTATTGGAATAACTGTTTTCGCCTGTAAAAAGTCAGCCGCAATTTTGGCATCATCTGGTCCCATCGTAAAATTATCACCAATTGGCAAAAAGGCTAATTCAAGCGAATTTCGTTCGCCAATTAGTTTCATATCGGAGAAAAGGCCCGTATCGCCAGCATGGTAAACAGATTTTCCTTCCAAAGTAAAAACAAATCCATTTGGCAAACCTAAGTTGACAATTTGGCCGTCTACAACGGTAGAAGAACCATGGAAGGCTTGTGTCAATTTAACCGTTCCAAAGTCAAACTCCCTTTTTCCCCCAATGTGCATGGGTGCAATATTTTGGACGCCTTGTAAACTGAAAAAAGCAGCGAGTTCTGCGTTACAAATTATCGTTGCGCCTGATTGTTTGGCGATTTCCACTGTGTCCCCAACATGATCATCATGTCCGTGAGTTACCGCGATATAATCTGGTTTTTGTTCCGCTACAACTAAATCACATGCTGGATTGCCTGAAATAAAAGGATCAATGAGTATTGTCCGTTCGCCCGTTGTCATTTTGATACATGACTGCCCGTGAAATGAAATTTTCACATTCAAAACTTCCCTTCGCATTTTTTGTGTTATAAACTGCTATAGTATAGATGACAAAGCTACAGAAAAAATAAAACGAACCACTGATATACATAGCTTTATCTGTACCACTCTAATTTTATATTTATTAGAATAGAAAAGCAACTGAAAGCGTGCGAAAAGCTAAAAATCGTGCTATGATGAAGAGGAACTCGCTTCGGAAAGAAGGTAAAAAAAATGGAGAAAAATATTGATGTTTTAGAAAATTGGTTAAAAGAGCAAAATGCCTCGGCTGCCTTTATTACCGAGCCAGAAAACATTGCGTACTTCACAGGCTATCACAGCGATCCACACGAACGCGTACTCGGATTAATTGTTTTTGCAGACCATCCGCCGTTTCTATTCACGCCCGGTCTTGAAGTCGAAGATGCGAAGACGAGTGGCTGGAAACACGATGTTTACGGCTACAGCGACACCGAAGATCCTTTTAAAATCATTGCCGAACAAATTCAAGCTCGGGTTAAAAATCCGACCAAGATTGCGCTTGAGAAAAACCACATTACTTTGGACCGTTTTGAGCAACTTTCAGGCAAATTCAGCTCCACTTCTTTTGCGCCAATTGAGCATAAAATCCAAATGATTCGCCTTGTCAAAACACCAGACGAACTTAAAATTTTAAAAGAAGCCGCACTCCTTGCTGATTATGCCGTTCAAGTTGGCATTGATGAAATTGCTGAGGGGAAAACAGAAGCCGAGATTGTGGCCAAAATCGAATACGAAATGAAGAAAAAAGGCGTTTCTAAAATGAGTTTTGATACGATGGTTTTGACCGGCAAGAATGGCGCACTTCCACATGGAACACCGGGTGACACAAAAATCAAAAAAGGCGATTTAGTCCTATTTGATTTAGGGGTTGTTCATAAAGGTTATTGTTCGGATATTACGCGCACAGTTGCGTTTGGTGAGATTTCCGCGGAGCAAAAGAACATCTACGATACGGTTTTAGATGCGCAGCAAAAAGCGATTGCGAAAGTTCGCGCTGGTGCGCCGGCTAAAGAGCTCGATTTGACGGCTCGAAACACGATTCGTGACGCTGGATACGGCGATTATTTCCCGCACCGGCTTGGACACGGTTTGGGTGCTAGCGTTCATGAATTCCCTTCTATTACGGAAACAAATGATATGCCGCTTGCGGAAAATATGGTCTTTACAATCGAGCCAGGTATTTATGTTCCGGGTGTTGCAGGCGTTCGGATTGAAGATGATATTGTGGTGACAAAAGAGGGATATGAAATTTTAACGGAGTTCCCGAAAGAATTATTAGTGATTCATTAAGAAACAAAAAACGAACTTTTCAAGGAACGAAAAGTTCGTTTTTTGTTTGCCTATTTCGCTGTTGTATTATTTAAGAGTGTGCTTAGCTCCTTATAATCATAGCCTAAATCGCGGGCTACTGCTTGATAAGTGACGTTTCCTTCAAAGGTATTGACACCTTTATAGAGATGGAAATCGTTCGTCACGGCTTGAATAAGACCTTGGTTCGCCAGTTTTAAGCCATATTGTAATGTTGCGTTTGTAAGTGCCATTGTTGATGTACGCGGCACGGCACCTGGCATGTTTGCTACTGCGTAATGAACAACACCATATTTTTCATAGGTTGGATTGTCATGAGTTGTCACGCGGTCGCTCGTTTCAAAGATGCCACCTTGATCGATGGCGATATCTACTAAAACAGAGCCTGGTTTCATTTGTTTAACCATATGTTCTTTCACGAGTTTCGGTGCTCTTGCTCCGGGAATTAAAACGGCGCCGATGACGAGATCGGAATTTTTCACGGACTCTTCAATGTTGAAATCGTTACTCATTAACGTCGTAACATCATTGCCAAAAATGTCATCTAATTCGCGAAGACGATGCAAATTTAAATCTAAAATCGTGACTTTGGCACCTAAACCAATTGCAATTTTAGCAGCATTGGTTCCTGCCATACCTCCGCCAATAATGGTGACATTGCTCCGCTCAACCCCGGGCACACCGCTAAGTAAAACGCCCATGCCACCGTGGATTTTTTGGAGAAACTGCGCACCAATTTGGGTCGCCATTCGTCCTGCCACTTCACTCATTGGACTTAGAAGCGGTAACGAGCGGTCATCGAGTTCTACGGTTTCATACGCCACACTGTTTACTTTATTTTTAACTAAAGCTTCGGTTAGTTCTGGTTCGTTCGCTAAATGTAAATATGTGAAAAGAAGCAAGCCTTCACGGAAATATTGATATTCAGAAGCAATCGGTTCTTTTACTTTTACGACCATTTCAGCAGCCCAAACTTCTTTTGCTGTGTCTACGATTTTCGCCCCTGCACTCGCGTAATCAGCATCATGAAAATTCGAACCTAAACCCGCATTTTTTTCGACTAAAACATGGTGTCCAGCATTGACGTAAGAAAGTACGCTAGCTGGTGTCATTGCAACTCGGTTTTCATTGTTTTTTATTTCTTTCGGTACACCTATAATCATTTAAAACCTCTCCTTTTGTAGTGAAATATACCTATAGTTAACCGCTTACATTTAAATTCTAACACAATATTCCTAAATTGAGCAATAATAAAACTTCAATTTTAACAAATTTATTCATTACGTCATGCCCTGCCTTTATGCGCTTTTTATCACAATCTTTTCCTATGCAAAAGGATGAATAAACTTACCTCTTCTTATTCAAAAATTTTCGCCATTTTTGTGGTTGTTTTTTCCAAAAAGGGGTAAAATATAAAGTATAGAAAAAATTATCTTGGGAGGTTATTTTATGTTACAACAATACAAACGAATTCTAGTAGCGGTGGATGGATCAAAAGAAGCGGAGCGCGCATTCCAAAAAGCGATCCAAGTGGCAAAACGAAATGATGGTTCCCTTGGACTTGTTCATGTTATCGATACACGTGCTTTTTCATCAGTGGCGAATTATGACACGAGCATGGCAGATAAAGCGACAGAATATGCGGATGAACTTTTAAGTGGTTATAAAGAAGATGCTTTAAAAGCTGGCGTAACAAACGTAGAAACTTACATTGAATATGGCTCCCCGAAAACAGCGATTACTAAAGAAGCTGCAAAAGCATTCCAAGCTGATTTAATTATGTGTGGTGCAACCGGTTTGAATGCGGTTGAACGTTTACTTATTGGTAGTGTTTCTGAGTACATTATTCGTCACTCCCCTTGCGACGTGCTTGTTGTGAGAAATGATGAACCTGAGTATGTAGAGTAAAAAAAACGACTAGGATAACCATAGTCGCCAATGACCTTAGATGAAATTGTCTAGGGTCTTTCTTATTTTTCTTTTAAATCAATTCGAATATTTTCATATCCATGCTCTGATAACATGCTTAATAAATTATTCCCATTTAACAAAGAAATAGGCTTGTTTCTAGCGAATTCATAGGAATCAGGGCCATAGTCAGAAGTTGTTACTAAAATCCCTTTTGTAGCACCTTCGTTCATGATAGTTCCATACAAATCTCTAACTGCAGAAACACCAACTAAATTTGTATACCTTTTAGCTTGAACAATAAACTTCCCACCTGTTATAGGGTCTGAATCAAACATTACTGCATCAACACCACCATCTTTAGAAGAACGAGTAGTTTTGATTTCAATTCCTTTTTCCGTAAATACTCTTTCAAACAACTCTCGAACAAGATGTTCAAATTCCTCCCAATTCATCGTAGCGAGGTTTGTACCATTAATTTTTTCTCCAATAGATTTTGATTCTACAAATCTTTCATCTTCCCGATTTAATGTAAGAATCGGAACAACTGGAACTAAATCATTTAGATTCGATTTGGCAACACCTTTTAATTTTCTAAAGCATTCTTTCGGTTCAACTCTGCTTAAGTTTAGTTCTTGAAAATCTTCCTTGTTAGTTTGTAGACTCATAAGACAAAAATTCTCTAGATTTCCTGTTGCTTGATTGATATCCTCTAACCAACCGTTTATTACAACAGAATCGATATGCGCGTTTTCATCAGCTTTATAGATAACATTTGTCACCTCTAAAATAAGGCTATATAGCAAGTTATTGTATACATCATTTGTTTGTTTTTCAGAAATTTGTGATTCAGTAAACTCTTTTCTAGATTGGACATACTTCATTAACTTAAGTCTAGGAATAATTTCTCGAGTTGGTAAATAATAATCAACGAGAAGTATTTTACCTGTTTCTCTGTATTCTATGTTAGATAATGTTTCTAAATCAAAATCATATATCAAGCTTTCAAATACACGGTTATAATATAATTCAATGCTTTCCTGCTTGCCCATTATTAAACCATCTTCTAATTCTTGAATATATTTATTATGCTCATCTTGTTTTTTTAGAAATTCCTCTTCGCCTTTCAAATATACAGTTAAATCTGCTTCATATTTTTTATATAAACTTGCATTGTACTCTTCAACTTTTTTGAGCTCACTATCCCATTTAATTAATGCATTATCATAGGCTTCCTTTTTCTTTAATTGCCTATTATTCGATAATTTATCTACAAAATTATATTTTAAAACAGGTTTTTCTGGATTCTTCTTAGTAATAGGTGGAACAGGTTTTTCATTTAAAAATGGTGTTACTTCTTTTAAATCTTGAAAATTCGACGCCTCACTGTCAAATTGAATCGTATCAATGACATTGTTCAACGCCTCTCTTTCAGATTGTACTTCTTCAGTGGTTGATTTTGCATATTCTATTGCACGTTCTTTTTCATAAGCTAACTGTTGTTTTTCATACTCCTTTTGTCTTTTGATTTCTTCTTTACGTCGTCGTTCTACTTCTCTAGCGTTTGCTCTCGATTGACGATCGACTTCTCTACCTATTTTCTTCATTGTACTGTAAAAGCTTTTTGCCATGTTGCTTCCTCCCCATTTGTAGTTAATTCATTTTAATATAATTATATCAAATTAACTGACTAAAAAACAAAGATATATAGGGGAAAATAAAAGAAGTGGAGTCAAGCACTAATACTCTGCTTGAATTCCACTTCTATAAATCTATTCATTATGCGCGCTCAGCTTTAATCCGTTCAACATCACGTGCAATCATTAATTCTTCATTTGTTGGGATAACAATAACTTTAACTGGCGAATGCGGGTAGTTTAGGAATGCTTCTTCGCCGTGAACTTGGTTAAGTGCTGGATCCCAGTAAACGCCCATGAATTCTAAGCCGCGTAAAACACGTTCACGAATGAAAGAACTGTTTTCACCGATTCCAGCTGTAAAGATGATAGCATCAACACCGTTCATGCGCGCTGCATAAGAACCGATATATTTATGGATACGGTCAACAAAAACTTCCAGCGCCAAATCAGCGCGTTCGTTTCCTTTTGAAGCTTCTTGCTCAAGGTCACGAAGGTCGCTTGAAATACCAGATACCCCAAGCATGCCTGATTCTTTATTCAAAACGTCTAAAACTTGTTCAGCCGTTTTTCCCGTTTTTTCCATAATGAAAGGAATAAGTGCTGGGTCAATGTTTCCTGAACGAGTTCCCATGGAAACCCCTGCAAGTGGCGTGAAGCCCATTGAAGTATCCATCGATTTACCACCTTCGATAGCAGCGATACTTGCGCCATTTCCGAGGTGACATGTTAATAGGCGTAATTCTTCTACAGGACGACCTAGAAGCTCTGCCGCACGTTCCGATACATATTTATGACTTGTACCGTGGAAACCATATTTACGAATGCCATAATCCTCATAATAGCTATACGGCAAGCTGTATAAGTAGCTCGCTTCTGGCATCGTTTGATGGAATGCTGTATCAAATACAGCAACCGAAATAATATTAGGTAAGATTTTTTTGAAAGCTTTAATTCCGGTTACGTTCGCAGGATTATGAAGCGGCGCAAGCTCGGAAAGCTCTTCAATATCTTGAATAACTTGTTCATCAATAAAAATAGAATCAGGGAATTTTTCTCCACCATGTACAACACGATGACCAACACCTGTAATTTCATCATAAGATGCGATAATGTTGTTAGAAATTAATTTTTCTAGTAGCATTTGAACGGCTACTTCATGATCCGGAATATCTGTTGTTTCGGTGATTTTCTCTCCGTCTACAGAAATCGTGAAGATTGAATCCTTTAAGCCAATACGTTCGACAATACCTTTCGTAATGACTTCCTCAGAGGGCATGTCATAAAGTTGAAATTTGAGTGATGAGCTTCCAGCGTTAATCGCAATTGTTTTTTCCATTTTGTTTTGTTCAATTCCCTTCTCGTTTATTTTCACGGAACCAATCTTCAATCTGTGCCAAGATCGGCGCAGTAATGCGCGGATCAGAAAGTGAAGATAGATTGGCCAGTAAAACTTCTTTTGGCTTACGGACATTGTCTCCGTCTTTTTGTAACATTAAAATGCTTTTTCGTGCTTCTTCTGACTTAAATAGAGAATCAGGTAACTTGATGATTCCTTGCATATAGCCATATTTTTTTACAAAGCGATCTAGTTTTGCAAAATCAGCTGTGCTAAACATGGCATCTGGCACAAGGAAAAATAAATAGCCGCCTGGTTTTGTGTAACGCATCCCTTGCTCGATAAATAAATAGTGAGCAAATGAATGTCCGTCTGTTCGGTGTAACTCAAAATCTTCCGCACGTGTATCATTCGGATAGTAGCCAATAGGCAAATCGCTAATCACAACATCTACTGGATCAACTAATAAATTGCTAAGACCATCCTGATGAATCAAATTGACTGGTACACCTTGCAAATCAGCACTCACAAGGGCAAGCGAAATAAGCAAATCATCCACTTCGACACCAGTAGCCGCAACCGAAACGTTATCTTTTAATGTCAGTTGGTTCATCATCGTTGTTAACAAGTTGGCCGTTCCAACAGCTGGATCAAGCACAGTGATTTGTTCTCTTGATTTCATAGCCTTTTCCACTAAATACGTTAAAATAAAACCAATCGAATCCGGCGTCATTTGATGATTCATTTGAATTCCATGCTTCATGCCTTTTAAAAGCGCGAGTTGAAAACTTTTACGAATATCTTCTGCGGCAAAATCCGCTAATTGAATGGTGTCATATTGCGCCATCAATTTTTTGACTTGCTCATCGGATAATTCGTCTTTTTGCAAAACTTCATGTTGAAATAAATTCTCGCTAGTTTCATAAACGGCTTCCAAATAGCTCATTTCAAGTGCATTTTGCAAAATAATTGCCGTTTCATCAAGCACTTGGAATATTTCCGGAGTTGCTGTATTTCCCAAAAATAACACCTCGAATTTTTTTCATTACTAACACCACAAAATATTATACAGCATTTCCTACCAACTTAAAAGCATTTTCTTTTAAAGAAAAATGCTCTTTTAATACAGTTTCTAGGCAAAATTGATACAGGAAAACAGCTCCCTATCACAAGACAGAGAGCTGTTAAACAAGAAGCTTTACTATTTGCCATCAAGGCGACTGGTTTTATTAGGCTTGTTTAGCACTTTCAATCGCTTTTTCATAGTTTGGATGATTCGTTCCCTCTGGCACATACTCCGCATAAACAATTTTACCTGATGCGTCTACAACAAAAACGGCACGGGCGAGCAAGCGTAACTCCTTCATAACAACCCCGTAAGCTTCTCCAAACGACAAGTCGCGGTGATCAGAAAGTGTAATCACGTCTTCAAGTCCGGAAGAAGCACACCATTTCTTTTGGGCAAAAGGTAGGTCAACCGAAATCGTTAACACAACCGTATTTTCTAACCCACTCGCCTCTTCATTAAAACGGCGAGTTTGTTGTGAGCAGACACTCGTATCAATCGATGGTATGACGCTAATGATGCGCACTTTGCCGTCAAAATCATGTAGCGTGACTGGTTCTAAATCCCGATTTAACACCGTGAAATCAGGCGCCAATGCTCCAACTTTTTGTTCGCTACCTAGAAGTGTTACCGGATTCCCTTTAAATGTAACATTTGCCATAAAAATCTCCTCCTTTAGCTTTCCACTTCTCTATTGTAGGGAAAATTTGTCCTTCAAGCCATTAATCTGCTTTCAGAAAGCGCCATTAAATTTTCATGGACAACGGCTGTTTTTTCCATCAAATCTGCAACACCTTGCTTGTGCGGCGTAAAGGCAACAACGAAGTAAAGCGGCAAAATGGTTTTTTGGATAAATCTCAAGGCACCTTCGCGAAATAAAACGTTGAGCCATGTTAATTTTTCGCCGTCTTCTCGAATGACTTTTAACCCAAAAATTATTTTCCCAAGTGTTTGCGCGAAAAACTTTGTCATTAGAATAAAATACAGCAAGAAAAGAATGGTTTTGACGAAACCAACCAAACTAAAAAGTCCGCCTGACATGTCAACTTGTAATACGCGCAAAACCGGATTGACAATTATCCCATTTAAAGCGGCAATCACAATTAAATCCACGATATAGGCAAAAAAGCGAATCCAAAATCCGGCGAAATAGGGTTTTGGTATTTTCCGAAAAGGTGAACTTGGCGCTTCGTAATGATAAACTTGTCGTTCTTTTTCTTCCAAAATAATCCCCTCCTTATTCTCCGTAAAGATACATCATGCGTGGTGCTTCAAGCGTGCCGGTTTGTTTCATAATCGCGATTAAATCAGCGTTTTTTCCGCTTAGCGAAGTAGCGGCGCTTGAGAAGAAACTGCTAAAGCCTGTTGGTGTATCATATTTAAAAACCGTTGCGTCTTGTAGATCATAATCTTTTTGTAAAGCGGCGAGAGCGGTTTCTTGATAGCCGAATTCATCAATCAAGCCGTTTTCCTTTGCTTGGCGACCATCATAAATCCGACCGTCGGCGATTTTTCTCACTTCTGCTTCTGGCATGCCGCGTCCTTCTGCGACAACTTGAACGAATTCATTATAGGAATCATCAATCATACGTTGCATAATTTGCTTCTCTTCAGAGGTCATCGGTCTTGAGCCACTCATGATATCTTTATATTCACCACTTTTAATGGTATTGTCAGAAATTCCTACTTTTTTCATCAATTCACTATAATCATAGCCACGCATAATAACGCCGAGCGACCCAGTTAACGTTTCTTTACTTGCAAAAATTTTGTCGGCCGGTGCCGAAATATAATAACCGCCTGATGCGGCCATACTTCCCATCGAAACGTAAAATGGAATTTTTCGTTCAGCTTTAATTTGCAAGATTTTATCACGAATTTGTGCGGATTCCATCACTCCACCACCAGGTGAATTGACATAAAGCAATACAGCTTTCACTTTGGTGTCTTTTCGAACAGCTTCAAGCTCTTCCATAAATGTAACATGATTATAACCTGTTGAACTAAATAACGATGCGTCTTCTCCCGTGTTTTGAATGGTGCCATCTACAGATAAAATCGCTACCTTATCGGCATCTCCGGTTTTAATTTCTTCTTCTGTTAATTCATTGTTAGAAAGTAGCGAACTCACAACGCTTTTTGTACGCTGTTCTTCCTTGTCACTCGTTAAAAATGTAGAGGTGATTTTTGCAACCCCTGAGATGATGACGATAACAAAAACAAGTAACAGTGCAATCCATCGTTTAGCATTCATTATTTTCTCTCCTTTTTTATTTACAGATAATGTAAGTGTATCAAGAGAAAAACATCTCGACAACTAAAAATTTTCAGTTTTAAAAAGCAATCTTTTGAAAAGCATGATATGATAATAAAGAAGATTTTCTACTAAAATTTTGAAATTGCCACTGGAGGGACAAACATGTCAAAACAAATTTTCCACTTTTCTTACCGGAAAACCGAAGAACTGCATAAAATCGCGAAAGATTTAAAGAAAATCACAACAGATTATGGTTTTGAACTAACAGAAGACTATCAAAAAGCAACCGTTATTATTAGTATCGGTGGTGATGGTGCTTTTCTAAAATCCGTTCGTGAAACAAATTATCGTCAAGATTGCTTATACGCTGGGATTGCTCTAACTGAACAGCTCGGTCAATATTGCGACTTCCATATCCATCAATTAGATGAAATCATCAAAGCGGCTTCTGAGGAACGCTGGCTCGTTAGAAGATATCCAACGATTTACGGAACCGTGAACAATACGAAAGCTTTTTATGTACTAAATGAGTTTAACATTCGTTCTTCAATTATCCGAACGCTAACCATGGACCTTTACATTAACGGTAGCCACTTTGAAACATTCCGTGGCGATGGCATGGTTATTTCAACGCCAACTGGAAGTACGGCTTACAATAAGTCTGTTAATGGCTCTATTGTTGACCCTTTACTCCCTTCTATGCAAGTTAGTGAACTAGCATCACTCAACAACAATCGTTTCAGAACGCTCGGTTCATCGTTCATTTTAAGTCCAAAACGCAAACTTAAAATCGTCCTAGGTTCTGAAGGAAACAATGAATTCCCTCTTATCGGCATGGATAGCGAAGCACTAAGTATTCAACACGTCCACGAAATCAACTTAGAAGTCGGCGACCGTTTCATCAACATTATTAAACTTCCAGACAACTCTTTCTGGGACAAAGTAAAACGCAATTTCTTATAATGAATAAAAGAACCTGCCAAATGGTAGGTTCTTTACTTATTAAAAATCAGCGTACAGATTCTTTTAAAACGGCAACTAGCAAAGCTTTTTGCGCATGCAGTCGATTACCCGCTTGCTGATAAATAAGCGAATGCAGCGGATTATCAATGACCTCACTACTCACTTCTTCGCCGCGGTGTGCAGGTAAACAATGCAGGAAGTGATAATCTGGTTTTGCGTGGCTTGCTAGCGTTTCATTTACTTGATAATTTTCCCCAAAAGTTTGTAATCGTACTTGATTTTCCTCTTCTTGCCCCATGCTCGTCCACACATCTGTGTAGATGAAATCGGCATCGTTTACTGCGGTAACTGGATCGGCAGTGTGCTCTATACTTGCCCCACTATTTGCCGCGAGTTGCTTCGCGAGCGCCAGAATGTTAGGACTTACAGCGAAATTTTCTGGCGTTGCAAACGTCATATCAAGCCCCACCTTCGCACAGGCAAGGAGTAGCGAATGACAAACATTATTTCCGTCGCCAACATAAGCCAGCTTTACGCCATCAAACCGATCTTTCACTTCAAAAATGGTGAGTAAATCCGCTAGCGCTTGGCACGGGTGATGCAGATCGGTCAGCCCATTTATAACCGGGATTTTAGCGTGCGTCGCAAGTTCTTCAACATTTTCATGACTGAACGTTCGAATCATTATAGCGTCCAAATATTCATCAAGCACGTTAGCCGTATCGATAATCGGCTCGCCCCGCCCAATTTGAAGCTCTTTTGCGTTCATCACAATCGCTTGTCCACCAAGTTGCAAAATCCCCGCCTCAAACGAAACACGCGTCCGCGTTGAAGGCTTATCGAAAATCATGCCAAGAATTTTCCCGCTAAGCGCGTGGCTATAATCGGCAGGGTTTGTTTTCATATCAAGTGCGACCGTAAGCAAATCCAAAATCTCCTCTTTTTCCCATTCCAAAAGTGTCAATAAATCTTTCCCAACTGTTTTCTCCGCTTTTATTTGCATGTTTTCACCCTTCTTTCAAAATTTTTTGTAGAACTAAAAATGCAGCATCGAGCTCCTGCCGTGAAACCGTGAGTGGTGGCATAATTCGCACAACCTTTTCTCCCGCGCTTAAAAGCAACAAACCGTTCTCCCTTGCCTTTTGAAGGATACCTCCTGCATTCGTTTGAAGTTCAATGCCTAGCAAGAAACCTTCGCCGCGGACTTCCTTCACGACCTCGTATTCTGTAAGCGTAGCTAACTTCCCTCTGAAATAAGCTGCCTTTTCTCTAACCTCTGCTAGAAAAGCAGCATTTGAAATTTGCGTCACGACCGTTTCAGCCGCTACCAGCACAACTTGATTCCCACCAAAAGTTGAGCCATGCGTTCCATTTGAAAAAGTAGCAAACAATTTCGCGTCACCAACTATCGCACCAATTGGTAAGCCATTCCCGAGCCCTTTTGCAAGCGTTATAATATCTGGTTCAATTCCAGCCTGTTCATACGCGTACATCGTTCCAGTGCGCCCCATTCCCGTTTGTACTTCATCTACAATGAGGAGCGTTCCGTTTTGCTTACATAACCCCGAAACTTTCTGCAAAAATTCATGACTCGCCGGGTGGACACCACCTTCACCTTGCACAATTTCAAGCATTACCGCGGCCACATCTTTATCCAATAAATTTTGAAAAGTAGCGAAGTCATTGTAAGGCGCATAAATGAAACCTTCTAGCATCTTTCCAAAACCAGTTTTCACCTTTTCTTGTCCCGTCGCCGCCATTGCCCCAAATGTTCGCCCGTGAAAAGACTGCTCAAATGTAATCATTTTCGTACGTCCTGTATGCTTTCTAGCAAGCTTAATTGCCGCTTCATTTGCCTCGGCACCACTGTTGCAGAAAAAAGCATATGTTAAATTCCCCTTCGCAAGTAGCGCCGCCACACGTTCTTGCTTTTGGTTTAAAAATAAATTAGATGTGTGCCAAATTTGGTCTAGTTGCGCGCTAACCGCCTGATGTACTAAAGGATTAACATGCCCCAAATTGCAAACCCCAATTCCACTCGTAAAATCTAAATAATGTTTGCCTTGTTCATCGTATACCACCGTACCGCTTCCTGAAACTAGCTCAATTGGCAAGCGTTGATAGGTTGGGAATAAATGTGTCATGATGTCGTTACCTCCTGTTTTATTTGCGTTCCTGCTATACCAATTTGGCTTGTGATGAAAACATTTTCGACGCCACTTTGAATAGCGAGCTTGGCACTTTCAAGTTTGGGAATCATGCCACCACTAACATCTCCATTTTCAATCAAAAAATTAATTTTATTTGTCGTCATATCGCGTAAAACAACATTATTTTGTTTGACACCCGGAACATCTGTTAGCAGGTAAAAGGTACGCGCTTGCAGAGCTGACGCTACAGCGCAAGCAGCCGAATCAGCGTTCACATTCCACCACTGTTGGTTTTCGTCAATGCCGAGCGGTGCGAGTAGGAGAACCGAATTGACCGCTAACAGTTCCATCAGCAATCCCGCATTTACCCGCTTTATTTCGCCAACAAATCCTAGCCCCGCCTCATTTGCCGGCATCGCTTCAAGCAAACTCGCATCGCCTGCATTTAGACCAAGGAGCGGAATATTTTCTTTTTGAAACTTTGCAGAAATTTCCGGTTGTACTTGCCCAATCAACACCATTTTTGTAATCTCAAGCGTTTCTTTCGTCGTCACCCGTCGCCCATTTTTCATCTCAACCGGCATGTTTAGGCGCGCCATCATTTCGCTAATGTATTTCCCACCACCGTGAACCATCACAATTTTCTTGTTTTCCAGACGCCATTTTTGAATTTGACCAAAAAACTGCTCATCTAACGCCTGACTCGCCAGTCCACCAAGTTTCACAACAATGATATCTTCCATCAACACAACTCCTTCACGTCCGGTAACAGGCGTTAATTTTGACATATTCATAACTCAAATCACAGCCCCAAGCAAGACCCGTTTCAAGTCCCACATGCAGATCCACTTCAATCCGAATCAGCTCCGCTTCCCGCAAATAATCTTGTAGCGCCGCTTCCGAATACTTACAAGCTTCACTCTTGTTTAAAATAAGGTGTGGCCCTACGCGAATCGAAATGTAGTCAGGCGAAAACCTGCCGCCAGAATATCCAATCGCACAAATGATGCGCCCCCAGTTCGCGTCACCGCCAAACATTGCCGTCTTCACCAAACTCGAAGAAACAATTTTTTTCGCAATCATCCTCGCGTCAAGTTCGCTCGTCGCCCCATTAACAGCCACCTCAATAAGTTTCGTTGCACCTTCACCGTCACGAGCAATCGCCTTTGCCAAATGTTCAAAGACCACATATAACATATCCGAAAATTTTTTAAATTCAGGATTTTCTTCTGTCAATGCTTCGTGTTCGGCAAGACCATTCGCGAGTACAATTACCATGTCATTTGTTGATGTATCTCCATCAACTGTAATTTGATTAAACGTTTCATTCACTAATTGTTTCACTAGCACTTGCAAAATTTCACTTGAAATATTGGCGTCAGTCGTCAAAAATGCCAGCATCGTTGCCATATTCGGATGAATCATTCCAGATCCTTTCGCAACACCGCTCAGCGTCACAAGTTGTCCGCCAATCATGTCCTGCACTACTATTTGTTTTTCTCGCGTATCTGTGGTTAAAATGGCTTCCTCGAAATCACTTGCCTGACCATGTTTTAACCGCAACATTTTAATCCCATTCGTGATTTTATCGAGCTCCAAAAACTCCCCAATTACGCCCGTTGAACAGACAGCGACCGCCTCATTCGCGACACCCAATTGCTTCGCCGCACAGTCTTGCATATAAAAAGCATCTTCGAGTCCCCGTTTTCCCGTGCATGCATTAGCATTACCGCTGTTTACGACAACCGCTTGGAGCGTGTCACTTACTTTCATCGCCTGTTTCGTCACTTGAATTGGTGCCGCCTGAATTTGATTGGTCGTATAAACAACCGCCGCACTTGCTGGAACTTCCGAAAAAATCCAACCTATATCTTTCCTCTTCCGTTTTAATCCCGCATGCTTTCCGTCTGCATAAAAGCCTTTTGGCGATGCAATGCTCCCTTTGATTACTTCCATGTAAAAGCTCCCCTTTCTAAGGAAAAATCGGCGAATGAAGGAGCCCAGTACTTTCCTCCAAACCGAACATCAAATTTAAATTTTGAACAGCCTGCCCAGAAGCCCCTTTTACTAAATTATCCAGCACAGAAACGACAGTTAAAATTCCTGTTTCAGTATTATACGCCAGCCCAATATCACAGAAATTTGAGCCAATAACATGTTTAATATTTGGCAGCTTGCCGAGCGGCTGAATCCGAACAAACTTTTTCTGTGCAAAAGTAGTTTGCAAAATCGCTTCGCACCGCCTAGCCTCCACTTCATCAAGTGCAAGATAAATCGTCGATAAAATGCCCCGCGCAACTGGCAAAAGCGACGTTGAAAATTGAATTTTAGGGCTCAACTGATTTCGCTGCTTTAAAATTCGCATGATTTCTGGAATATGCTGATGCTCGTTCAATTTATAGACACTCAGATTGTCATGAACATGAACAAAATGATTCGCCTCACTTGGCACCTTCCCCGCTCCTGAAGCGCCTGATTTCGCATCAATCACAATCGGACTAGAAAGCTTCACTTCTGAAATGAGCGGCAATAGCGGTAATAAAACAGACGTGGCATAACACCCAGGATTCGCGACCCATTTCGCCGCCAAGTTTTGCCTAAATTCCGCCAAGCCATATGCCATTTTTTCTAAATAAACGGCATCCGCCGGCGCTTTGTTATACCATTTTTCATAGCTTTCTGCCCCTAACCGAAAGTCGCCTGATAAATCAATCACCGGAAAACCAGCTTTCATAAACGGAATTGCTGCCGTGCTCGAAACACCAGCTGGAGTTGCAAAAAGAACGCAATCAGCTTGTGCCATAATGCGTTCTGGGATGACTTCTTCTAAAATGCCGCTGTATATCGATTTTAAATGTGGAAAAAGCGTCGTAATTTCTATACCGACATTTGAATAATTATGTATAGAAACGATATCAAAGTTCGGATGATTATGCAAAATCCGAATCAGCTCTAAACCGCTATAACCTGTTGCTCCTACAATAGAAACTTTCATGCACATCACCCCATATCTGATTTTCAAAATATTAATATTCATTATAATATTGTATATTTATAATGTCAAATGGTTTTTTATAAAAAAATAAAAAACCTTAAATCAAAGTGCTATCACTTCAATTTAAGGTTTTCGTTAATTTGGCTTTCTTATTTTAAAAATTATCCATTTGCTAAATACGTAATTCAGTACGAGAACCACGATATTTACCAATATTTTCGCCCACGTTTCGTTCATGTAGAAAACGTCAATGAACACGACCATTAGGGCCATATCGATTAGAAAAGTAATAAATCGAAATCCTACAAATGACGTAAATTCAGCTAATTTTTCTCTAAAACCAGGTGTATAGCTTTCGAATACATACTTTTTATTTGAAAAATAAGCAAACAGCACAGATAAAATCCACGCTATCGTATTGGCAAGTCGGTAATCCCACTCCAAGAAAGAAGCAAAGAACCAAAAGGAAACAACATTGATAACCGTTGCAAATCCTCCCATAACAAGATACATAAAAATACTATGAATCTTCTCCGTATACCACGGGAACGTTTGAATTAACCAATTTTTCAGCTTTTCCATCTAGCAGCCTCTCTTTCTAGTTAAAATAAGTCTGCAAACTCATCTTTGATTTCAGCCTCTTCCGCTACTTCCACAGAAAATGTTTCAATTCCTGCTAAAGCTTTGTCTATAAGCGCATCGAAATCAATGAAACTTTCATAGTGCAAGACTTTCTCTAATTTTGGCTTTGTTTTTGGTGCTGCTGGCGTAAAAATCGTACAACAGTCTTCAAACGGTTGAATGGAAAGCTCAAATGTATCAATGTCTTGCGCAATTTTAATGATTTCATTTTTATCCATCGATACAACCGGTCGAATAATCGGCGTTGTCGTCACTGCATTAATAGCTAGCATACTTTCTAGCGTTTGACTCGCCACTTGGCCCAAACTCTCGCCGTTTACAATGGCAAGACCATTTCGCTTTTGCCTAAGCAGATCCGTAATTCGGAGCATCAGACGCCGCGTGACGGTCATGATATAGCTTTCCGGCACTTGTTTCTTAATGGTTTCTTGAATTTCTGTAAACGGCACCATATGCATTTGAATTTGCCCGCTATATTTCGCAATCTTACGCGCCAAATCAATCGCTTTTTGCTTCGCCTGCTCGCTCGTGTACGGTGGACTATGGAAATGCATCGCTTCTACCTCAACACCGCGTTTCATCGCCAGATAACCCGCAACAGGACTATCAATTCCACCAGATAACATGAGCATCGCACGCCCCGAAGAACTAACTGGCAAACCACCAGCCCCTAAAATCGTTTCGCAGGATAAAAACACGCCGTCTGAACGGACTTCAACGTTTAGTTTCAAGTCTGGCTTTTTGACATTAACCGATAAATCTTCTAGGTTTCGAAGCACAAAAGCACCGACTTCTTGATTGAGCTCGTTTGAATCGAGCGGGAAGTCACGAAAACTCCGTCTAGCCGCCACTTTAAACGTGCCACCCGCTTGATGATGTGCCTTCACAAGTTCGTAAGCCGCTTCGTTTATTTTAGCCACATCAAGTTCAGCTTTCACGACGGGACTAAATGATTGAATCCCAAAAATCGGCTTTAAACGTTCCATCGCAAGCTTATAATCCGCGCCGTTCAAATAGAGCTGCATCCGGTCGCGTTCGCCGTGCACTTTAATTTCTGGCATATCCTTTAAAACGCGCTTAACATTCGTCGCCAGGCGCGCCACAAATTGTTTGCGATTTTTTCCTTTTGTCGATAATTCGCCGTAACGAATTAAAATACGTTCGAATTTCATTATTTCACCACTTCATTAATTTTTTGTAAAATATCTTTTAAAATTCCAATAAATTGTTCCGCTTCATAGCTTGTATTTTCATAAGATAAGCTTAGCCGAATGGCCCCCGTCGCCTGGTTTTCCGGGACTTTCATTGCGTGGAGCGTACTGCTTTCAAGCTTAGCGCGCGAGGAGCAGGCACTTGTGGTCGAAACAAAAACCTCCTTTTCCTCCAAAGCGTGAACAAGCACTTCGCCGCGTTGCTTTTTAACGGAAAAACAAATGATGTGCGGCGCGGAACTAGCTGCATCAGTGTGAATCGTGACACCGTCAAGCTTGCTAATTTCTGCTAGTAGGAAGTCGCGTAAATTGGTCAAATTAGAAACTTTCTTCTGGAAATCTTCGAGCGATAAACGCATTGCTTTGGCAAGCGCTACTATGCCTGCTGTATTCTCTGTGCCGCTCCTTAACCCCAGCTCCTGACCACCGCCAAGCATTTCTGGTTGGAGGTTTAGCTTGTTTTTCTTGTATAGGACGCCTGTACCACGCAAACCGTGCAATTTATGCCCAGAGATGGACATCGCATCAATTTTCGCAAGGTCAAGCTCCATTTTTGCGAATCCTTGTACGTTATCAACATGGAAAAGCGGCATTTCTGTTTCTGCTAAAAGATCGGCCACTTCTTGAATGGGCTGAACCGCACCAACTTCATTATTAACATGCATAATCGACACTAAAATCGTATCTTTACGTAATGCTTTTTTTAAATCTTCAAGGCGAATTTGCCCGGTTTCTGTCACTGGTAAATAAGTCACGCTAAAGCCGTTTTGTTCGAGCTCTTGCATCACATTTTTAACCGAAGGGTGTTCGACTTGTGTTGTAATAAGATGTTTACCGCGATTTTGATATGCATGGGCAATGCCTTTAATGGCTAAATTATTACTTTCTGTTCCACCTGATGTGAAAATAATTTCTTCAGTGCGAGCCGACATGAGTGTCGCAATTTGTTTCCTCGCTTCCTCGTGAAGCTCCCGCACTTTTTGTCCAAATTTATGCAAAGAAGAAGGGTTAGCGAAATAATGGCTCGCCACTTTTGTATATGTTTCAAGTGCTGCTGCATAAGGCTTTGTCGTAGCACTATTATCAAAATAAATCATTTGGGACATGCGCCTCCTAAAAGTTATCCTTCACTATTTTACCACACATGTCAAGAAAAAGAAGTACAGACTGATGGCAAACGACGAAGAGTGCCGTTTATCATCAGTCTGATTGTCTTTAATAAACAAAATTGATTACACCTCAGAAAATGCTTTTTCGATTTTCTTAAATGCACCGACTTCCACTTTTTCAAGTGCGGTGACAGCAATTTCAAGTGCTTTTTTGTATTGGAAATCTTCGTAGAAATGCTGTTCTGCTTTTTTGAGTTCCGCATCAAGCTCTTGACTTTCAAAGCGATAACGGTTCGCGTATTGAATAACCGACTCAACAAGCGCCGCATTTTCAATAATCTCAGCGACCTTACCCGAAATATGTTCTAAATCTTCTTTCGCAGTTTGCCAGTTTTTCGAAACTGTTTTCATTTTAAGCGGGCGATCACTCAAACTTTCTTCCATTTTTTCAAGCGCTTCATACATATGTCCTTCAAGTTCATCATATTCAGCTGGAACACCAGGCAGGCGCGCTCGGTCAATTTGGCGCTTCAGTTGTACCGTTTGACGCTTCATACGCTCCATATCTTCACGCGCTTCAAGTTCATCTTTTCTAAGCGAGCGTAAATCCTCGCCAATTTTATCTTGCTCAACTGCAATAGTTAACAGTTTATCGTCAATCTCTTTTAATGCATCTTGAATGACAGAATAGGCCATCTTTTGCTCGCTAAGCTTCGCAAGTGTTTGGCTGAAAATCTCTTTTTGATCCGCGAGATTTGCTGAAGTGGCAAGATAAGTCGCAAGCTCTTCTTCAGAAACATGGTACGTTTCTTTCACTTCCGCAATTTGTTCAGCAAGTTTCGCTGAAAGTTCAATTTGCGCCTCAAGTTTATCAGAAACTGCAGCGCGGTTTTCACTAACAAAATTTTTCGCATGAACTTCGCCTTCAAGCGCATCATAAAACAAATTAATTTCCGTATGTATTTCAGCAATTAACGTTTCCGCATCAGAAAGTTCCCCCTTTAGCACGAGGTCATTGGCTTTCTTCACTTGATCCGTCAATCTCGCATGTTCTTTATCAAACTCAAGTTGTTCCAAAAAGTAGCCAGCCTGTATCATTTCCGCATAGCCCTCTTTAAGCTGCTCTAAATCGCCCGCTAACACTGTTTCGGTTTCATGTAGCAGTTTCGGCGTCTTCTCCATTTCTTCTTCTAAAACCTGTAAATCTTTTTTGGCTAAAATAATAATTTCACGAGCCTCTAAATGATCCCCTTGATCCGTGTAGTCATCATAGCGGTTAATTTTTTCACCCGCTTCATTAAGTGCCGCCTCATAACGTTCAAGCGTTCCACCAAGCTTAAAACCTTGTGTTAAAATCACGCGACGCATTTCCGCTAACTTTTCCTTCGTCGCCCGGCTTTCCTGCGCATTTTTTTCCTCGCTCGTTAGAAGTTCCTTTAAGCCGTTTAAAATTTGATTCATCTGCCGGTCAATCATAACTAGCATCTGCTCTAAATCATTTTCATTTTGGGTCGCCGAGCCAAAACGGTACTTATCCGTATTCATCTCTGCTTCCATCAATACTTCTTCAACATCAGGGAAAAGTCGCGTTTCAATTTCATCCCATGACCTTCTCCAAGATTCAAATAATTCTTCCGTTTGCCCCGTCAATTTTAATTTTTTCACTTTTGAAAGCTCATCAATTACTGGACGATCCCTAAGCGCCAATTTTTGCTCCTCAAGTGAATTAATTCTCGTATAATGTTTCTTTTTTAGTAAATAGCCAGCGCCGAAAAGGGCAATAGCAACAAGTATTATCCCTATTAAAATATAAAAAAACATCCAAAATCCTCCATTTCCACAAATGCTGTCCTTAGCTTTCTTACAAAGCCCTAATTAAAGTGCTAGGCACGACCTAATTCATCCTTTATTCTACCATGATTTAGAAAATTTTACTCCCGTTAACTTCATTTTTTTGAAAAAAAGTCATTCTGCTAGAAGCTACTTTTTAAATTATGCTATACTTCTTGCATAAATGAACATAGAAATGTGGTGAAATTATGATTGAAATCCCAAAATTTCAAGGCTCAAAAGAACAAAATTACGAACTAGCCTTTAAACAAGTGGCTGCACTCATTCAAGGTGAATCAAACATGATCGCGAATTTAAGTAATGTATCCGCCCTTTTAAATCAAGCTTTAGACACTATTAATTGGGTTGGTTTTTATTTATATGAAGAAGAGAGCGATCAACTTGTTCTCGGTCCATTTCAAGGTCTCCCAGCCTGCATTCGTATTCCGAACGGTCGAGGCGTTTGTGGAAGTGCATTGAAAGACCAGAAAACGTATATCGTTGAAGATGTTAACGCCTTTCCCGGACACATTGCTTGTGATGCGGCGAGTCAATCCGAAATTGTGATTCCTCTTTCAAAAAACGGCAAAATGATTGGCGTGTTAGATATCGACAGCCCTATCACATCACGTTTTGATGCAACTGATCAAAAATGGCTTGAGAAAATGAGAGACTTAATCATCGCTGAAATCAGTTGACAATACTGGTGTTTTTATACTATACTAGAAGGCGTGTAAAATGCAGCTTGTTTGATGAGCTCTAGTAAGTTGTTTACCCCCAGATTTCTGTGGTATATTGTGTAACCCTGCGGCTGCATAGGTGAAGATATATGAAGGTAAACTGCCCTAGCAGTGATGCAAACTCGTTTGTTTTATGCCAAAAAACAAATTAAAAGGAGGAGTCTTTAATGGCTCGATACACTGGTCCAAGCTGGAAAATTTCCCGTCGTCTTGGGATTTCACTTTCCGGTACTGGTAAAGAATTAGAGCGTCGTCCGTACGCTCCAGGACAACATGGTCCTAACCAACGTAAAAAAATGTCTGAATATGGTTTGCAACAAGCTGAAAAGCAAAAATTGCGTCATATGTATGGACTAACTGAACGTCAATTCAAAAACACGTTCAACAAAGCAGGCAAACTTCAAGGTAAACATGGTGAAAACTTCATGATTTTACTTGAACAACGCCTTGACAACTTGGTTTACCGCATGGGTCTTGCGCGCACTCGTCGTGCAGCTCGTCAACTTGTAAACCATGGTCACATTCTAGTAGACGGAAAACGTGTTGATATTCCTTCCTACCAAGTTTCTGTAGGTCAAGCAATCAGCATTCGTGAAAAATCTGCTAAAAACTCTGCAATTGCTGAAAGCTTAGAAGTATCTAGCTTCGTACCTGAGTACGTAACATTTGATGCTGATAAATTAGAAGGTTCTTTAAACCGCCTTCCTGAGCGTTCTGAACTTGCTGCTGAAATTAATGAAGCGTTTATCGTTGAGTTCTACTCTCGTTAATCGTCTAATGACACTTCAGTCAAAACCCTTTGCTTCTTGCAAAGGGTTTTTTTATATGACAATCACACTTTCAAAACTGTAAGCCAAACATTCCACTTTGTCATCTACATCGAGGGAATCCCCTACTTTCGCTTGCTATACTACATTTATACAATAACAAAAGAAAGTTGGTATTTTTTATGAAAGCATTATGGGGTACAATTATTACAGTAGCTGTTTTAGCCTTACTTATTGGTGGAGGCTACTATTTTATGAATTATAATCACATCGGGGCAGACACTTACTATACAAAAATCACAACAGATGGCGAAAAAGAAAATGAACATGCCCAATCCACACGTTATAACTACTCGCTTCCGGGCTTTAATGAAGACGGTGAGAAAAAAGAGCTTGATTTTTCTGCCATTAAAAACTTGCGCAAAGGCGCCTACTTGAAAATCTATACCAAACCGATAAAAGGCGTTACTTCCTATGAAGAAGTTCAAAAAACAGACATTCCAAAAGAAGCACAAGAAAAAGTTAATTAAAAAAAGGAATTTCACTGGTTAAAGTGAAATTCCTTTTTTTGATTTACGCGTAACGGACTAAGAAATATTTTTTCTTTCCGCGTCTAACAATCGTAAATTGTCCTTCAATGCGGTCAGAAGCACCAATTACTTTTTCAAGGTCTTGCGTCCGCTCTCCGTTAATATAAATGGCACCATTAGAAATATCCTCGCGCGACTGGCGTTTAGAAGGCTCGATACCAAGATCAACTAGCCAATCAACTAATTTTGCTTCATCTGTTCCCGCTTCAAAAGTTGGCACATCTTTAAAACCTTGTTCAATTTCTGCTGCCGTCAAACTCGCTACATCGCCACTGAAAAGCGCCGCCGAAATTTTTATCGCCTGACTAAGAGCCGCCTCATCATGGATGAATTTTGTCATTTCTGCCGCAAGCGTTTTTTGTGCCGCACGCAAATGAGGCTCTTCTTCTACTTGACGTGCTAAATCGTTAATTTCTGTCTCAGACAAGAATGTAAAGTATTTTAAGTATTTCACGACATCACGGTCATCTGTATTAATCCAAAATTGATAAAATTCATATGGCGTTGTTTTTTCTGCGTTTAACCAAATTGCGCCGCCTTCTGTTTTCCCGAATTTCGTTCCGTCTGCTTTCGTTAAAAGTGGAATCGTTAAGCCGAATGCTTTCGCGTTTTCACCTTGTTTTTTGCGGATTAAGTCGAGGCCTGCCGTAATATTTCCCCACTGATCGGAACCGCCGATTTGCAAGCGGCAATTGTTGTGTTCATATAGATGATTGTAATCCATCGCCTGTAAGATTTGGTAAGCAAACTCCGTAAACGAAATACCGACCTCTAGACGGCTTGCTACGATATCCTTGGCAAGCATTGTATTCACGTTAAAGTTTTTCCCGTAATCACGAAGAAAATCAAGTACGGATAAATCCTTTGTCCAGTCATAGTTATTCACCATGGTTGCAGCACTATTTCCCTCGAAGTCAAAAATTTGACCAAGTTGGGCGCGTAAACTTGCGACGTTTTGATTAATTTGTTCAAGCGATTGCAGCTTGCGCTCTTCTTTTTTGCCACTTGGGTCTCCAATCGTTCCTGTAGCGCCGCCAACTAAAATAATCGGACGGTGACCAGCGTCTTGAAAGCGACGCAAAATCATAAAGGGAATCAAATGTCCAATATGCATGGAATCTCCTGTTGGGTCAATGCCGCAATATAATGAAATGGACTCTTTTGCGGTTAATTCGCGCAAGCCAGCCTCATCTGTCTGCTGATAAATTGCTCCGCGCCATTCTAGTTCATCGATAATATTCATTTTAAAACCTTCTTTCTCGTTTTTAGTCAATAAAAAAGCCCTCCGCTAAAAATAGCGAAGGGACGTGTTAACGTGGTACCACCCAACTTTGAACTTCATTGTTTAACGGTTTTTAACCGGCTGCACTGCTGCAACGTGACTCCAGGATGTAATTCATTCCTTATTTGTACCAGTTTACAGCAACCACTGGTTCTCTTGTAACAGGGATAAGAAACTACTTCGTCCGTTCATTGTCATTTACATATTCAAATTATAGTTTTAGTTATACCATTATTAAAATCGTTCGTCAAGATTTGTTTTACTTTGTCGTACCGCGAAGTTTTTCGCTATGCGGTAAAACAACTGTTTTTTCTTCGACATCTTCATTTGTCATGAGCTTCGTTAAAAGACGCATGGCTACGGCACCAATATCATAAAGCGGTTGAACAATTGTCGATAATTGTGGGCGCGCCATAAGTGTTAGTTTCGTATTATTGCTTGTCATCACTTCTAGCTCATCAGGAACGCTGACACCAGCATCTAGTGCGGCATTTAAGACGCCGATAGCCAGTTCATCATCGGTCACGATAGCCGCATTTGGTCTCGATTTTAATCCAGAAAGTTTTTCCCAAGCTTTTACCCCAGCATCGTAGTTATAATCCGCTTCGATGACATAGGTTTCGTCGTACTTAATTTTAGCTTCTTTAAGCGCATCTTTATACCCTTCTAGCTTAAACTCGCGGTTAACTGGCTCATCTAAAGAACCCGTGATAAACGCGATTTGTTTGTGCCCGTTTGCTATAAAGCGCGCGACAGCCGATTTTGTAGCTTCCCGGTAATCAATATTGACAGAAGCAAGTTTCTGTTCCATATCGACAGCTCCAGCGAGTACTACAGGTGCTGGCGAGCGATCAAACTCCTCTTGCAATTGCGCCGTAATTTTTTCACCCATATAGATGATGCCATCCACTTGCTTTCCTAATAAAGTATTCAAAACTTGCAGTTCTTTATCTTCGTTTTCGTCCGAGCTACTTAGAATAATATTGTATTTATACATCGTCGCAATATCTTCAATCCCTCGTGCAAGCTCCGCATAAAAAACGTTGGAAATATCAGGAATAATAACGCCAACTGTTGTTGTTCGTTTGCTAGCAAGCCCTCGTGCGACAGCATTTGGACGATAGCCTAACTGATTAATGACATCTAAAACTTTTTTTCTTGTTACGGGTTTAACATTTGGATTTCCGTTCACGACACGTGATACCGTTGCCATTGACACATTCGCTTCACGTGCAACATCATAAATGGTCACATTCATCTCAATTCACACTCCAAAAAAATATTTAAAGAAGCAAGTTGCTTCCAATGTAAACGTAAACATGCTTACCTTCACTTTATCATACAGCAAACATTTGTGTTATGCAATTGTTTTCATCTCTGTTTTTCATTTATTTTCATATTAAAATAGCATGGATACACCATGAATATACATATTTCGATATGAAAAGGCTTACTTTTGAATGGAAAATAGTAGCTCTCCGCATGCAGAAAGCTACTCCTTTTTTATTTTACTCGATGAGCCATTAATTTTGATGCTAAAATTTCTTCCCAGAAAGCATCAAACTCTGGAATGTTCATTTGCTGTGCAGAATCAGAAAGCGCAACAGCAGGATCTGGATGAACTTCCGCCATCACACCGTCCGCTTCAATCGCAAGCGCCGCCTTCGCACATGGCAAGAGTAAATCTTTACGGCCAGTGGAATGCGTCACATCAACCATAACAGGCAAATGCGTTTCTTTCTTTAAAATCGGAACAGCAGAAATGTCTAACGTATTCCGAGTTGCCTTCTCATACGTTCTAATTCCGCGCTCGCATAAAATAATTTGACCATTTCCTTGGGACATAATATATTCTGCCGCCCCAATGAATTCCTCAATTGTAGCCGACAAACCACGTTTTAAAAGAATAGGTTTATTCACACGACCAGCTTCTTTTAATAGTTCGAAGTTTTGCATGTTGCGTGCGCCAATTTGAATAACATCCACATAATCAAGTGCCGTTTCAATATCAGCAGGCGTCACAATTTCGCTAATCACGCCTAAACCATACTCATCTGAAATGCGCTTTAAAATTTGCAAGCCTTCAAGACCAAGACCTTGGAAGTCATACGGACTTGTGCGCGGTTTAAACGCTCCGCCACGAATTAATTTGAGGCCTTTATCGCGAATAGAAGCTGCCACTGCTGCCACTTGGTCGTAGGATTCAACCGAACATGGTCCAAAAACAAAAACCGGTTCCCCGTTTCCAATTGGAAGGCCATTGACATTGACAATGGTATCTTCTTTTTTATTTTTACGAGAAACAAGAAGCGCTTTGGAATGGTCCTCTTCTTGTAATTCGAGTCCAGCTTTAAAGATTTCTTTAAACAAATGTTCAATTGTTGAATCCTCAAATGGTCCATTATTGCTTTCAACAATTTGATTTAACATTTCTCTTTCGCGGAGTGGATCAAATCGTAGCGAACCTTGCACTCCTTTAATTTTACCAATTTCTTGCACTAAATTTGCGCGCTTGTTAATCACATTTAGCAATTCAAGGTTGAGCTCGTCCACTTGATTGCGAAGCGCATCTAAGTCTTTGTTCACCATCAGTATTCCACCCTTCTGTTACCTTATATAAAGATTACCATTCATTATAGAGGATAACTCGTTCTTTGTCATCATTCTTTTACGCTTAATCGCTTTTAAGTGATAAAGAGTTATACCAGTTATATTATCATTCCTCACATGATTTGGCAACCTTTTCGACAAAAAAACATTGCACCAAATTAGTGCAATGTTTTTAAGCTTTATTTTTTAATTATTTTTTCGGCTTCCTCTTTGCCTGACTCGATTGTTTTTTTAGCATCGGATTTAGCTTTATCAGCAGCTTTTTGTACGCCTTTAGAAGCGCTTTCCACTTCTTCTTTCACGTTTTCAGCAGCTTCAGACGCAGCCTCAATATCTTCTTCTTTATTTTTTAAAACGACATCTTTTACTGATTTACCTTGTTTAGCAACTGTATCTGCTAATTGCTGTGACTTGTCTCTTACCACTTCTACAAAACCACCTGCGGAATCTTTTAATTGGCTTGTTTTGTCTTTAGCAACACCGCCAATTTCAATACCTTTTTCGTAGGCAACATCTTTCCATTCGTTACCTTTTTCTTTAAGTACATCCACATGTTCATTTAAATCACTACGCAATTCTTTTCCTGACTTAGGCGCTAAAAGCAAAGCCGTTACTGAACCGACAATCCCGCCGATTAAACCACCAATTAGAAAATCTTTTACATTTAAACCATCTTTATCTGCCATTTTTTTCCCCTCCATCAAGATATTGTTTCGTTCGTAGCTTCTTTTGCGGCTTCCTTAGCTCTTTTGCTTGCTTTCATTTTGTCTTTAAAAGCAAGGATTGAGTTGCTGATCGAAACTGCTTGAGCAATTTTTTTATCGTTTGCAGAAACTTTGTTCGTCGCTAATGTTGCAAGTTCACGAACAGATTGACTTAAGCCAAGTAGAGAAGTTCCAACATCACCAATAGCATCAAAAACTGGGTCGACTTTCGCAACTTTTCCGTTCACATCTTCAAGTAAATCATTTGTTTTGTCGAGTATTTTTTGCGTTTCCCCCGAAATTCCTTGTAGCTCTGTCGCCATCTTGTCTACTGTTTTTGCTACTTCATCAAGTGTTTGTGATGTTGATTTCAACGTCTTGCTTAAGTAAATTGCAATAACAAATAAGCCGATTGCCGCGATGAGTGCTGCAATATATAGAATGACAATCATGTACTCACACCTCCATATTCTACTTCTTTACCCTATCGTTAATTATGTAAAACTAAAACGATTTCACGTGTTACACATCTATTTTAGCAATTTCAAACGAAAAAATAAAATAAAATGAATTTTTATGCGTTCCCATTCCTTCTTTTTTCATGTAAAATAAGAGAGAAAACTTTTAGGGAGGCATTTAAATGAAAGATCCACGTATCCAAAAATTAGCCTATAATCTCATCAACTATTCCATCAAACTTCAAAAAGGCGAAAAAGTATTAATTGAAAACTTTGGTTTGCAAACAGAACTTGTTCAAGCTTTGGTGAAGGAAGCCTATGACGCTGGCGGTTGCCCATTTGTTTCTATCAAAGAACCTAAAATCGACCGCGCCCTTTTACTCGGAGCAAATAAAGAGCAGTACGAACTTATGGCTTCTTTTGAAGGGGCTGTGATGAAAGAAATGGACGCTTACATCGGTCTTCGTTCCGGCGACAACATTAACGAATTATCTGACGTTCCTGCTGAAAAAATGAAAATTTCTGGTGGTACGCTTGGAAAAATGCACACGGATATTCGTGTAAAACAAACGAGGTGGGTTGTTTTACGTTATCCAACTTCTTCAATGGCGCAACTGTCCGGTATGAGTACGGAAGGTTTTGAGGACTTTTATTTTGATGTCTGTACACTCGACTACGCGAAAATGAGTGCTGCCATGGATAGTTTAGTTGCTTTAATGAATAAAACTGATAAGGTGCATCTCGTGGGCCCTGGGACTGATTTGCGTTTTTCGATTAAGGATATTCCTGCTGTTAAATGTGCAGGCGAACTAAATATTCCTGATGGCGAAGTCTATACGGCACCGGTTCGCGACTCTGTACAAGGAACATTAAGCTACAACGCGCCAAGTCCCTACCAAGGCTTTGTTTTTGAAAATGTGTCGTTTACATTTGAAAACGGTCAAATTATTGAAGCTACAGCTAATGATACCGAACGCATCAATGAAATTTTAAACACAGATGACGGAGCCCGTTTCATCGGCGAATTCGCAATTGGTGTGAATCCATTCATTCATGAACCGATGGGCGACATTTTATTTGATGAAAAAATCGAAGGTAGTTTCCATTTCACGCCGGGACAATGCTATGACGAGGCGTATAACGGCAACACTTCTGCAATTCACTGGGATTTAGTTAACATTCAGCGCAAGGAATACGGCGGCGGGGAAATTTATTTTGACGATGTTTTAATTCGTAAAGATGGTTTATTCGTGTTACCTGAATTAGAAATTTTAAATCCCGCAAACTTAGTTTAAAAGATACAGGTAATTAGATAGCGGAAAAACAAAGAAGCATAAATCCAGTAATAATGCCATCGGGCTTTACTGAGTTTATGCTTCTTTTCATTTATGTCACGGACTCTTTTTACCACTCTATTTCGCACAGTCCACCGGTTTGCAAAGTTGTAAGTACTCGTAAAATTTCATCGACTTCGCGTGATACGGTGTTCACATGAATCGTTTCGTATTGAATTTTTCCAGTTGGGTCGATAATAAAAAGTCCACGCAAGGCTTCTTCATTTTCTTCGTCAAAAACACCATAATTCAGCGCTACAGTGCGCGATACATCTTCAAGTAAAGGATAGGTGAGTTGACCAATTCCGCCTTTTGAAATGGGCGTTTGTATCCACTCTAAGTGCGTTTGAACACTATCTGTTGAGATGCCGACAATTTCCGTGTTCAGTTTTTGGAATTCCTTTACTCTAGCCGAAATCGCGTTGATTTCTGCCGGACAAATGAACGTAAAATCTTTCGGATAAAAAAACAGCACGAGCCATTTATCAGATGTTAAAAAATCTGCTAGACTTCGCTTTTTGATGGTCGAATCCGGCATTACTGCCAGTTCACAGAAATCTGGCGCCTTATTGCCTACTAAACGAATAGCCACGTCAAAATTCCCTCCTAGTTGCTTTTTAGTGTCATATTTAGAAAAGAGCTGATACAAAAGTACCAGCTTAATCGTTCAAATTAAAATGCAGCTTTTTCTCCTAATGCTTGTGTTTTCGATTGGTTATCTAGTACTTTTTCATAAGCGGCTTGGAATTTTTGAACATCTCCAGCCCCCATAAATAAAATGACAGCATTATCGTAAGCAAGAAGTGCATCAGTATGCTCTTCTTTAATAACATGATTTCCTTTTGTTTTTTTGGCCAAATCATAGATGGTTAAATTCCCAGTTTTTTCCCGGGCTGAACCAAAAATATCGCACAGATAAACTTCATCTGCTAAATTCAAACTATCAGCAAAACCTTGTAAAAATGCTTTTGTGCGTGTAAAAGTATGTGGTTGAAAAACCGCAACTACTTGTTTATCAGGGTATTTTTGTCGCGCCGCATTCACTGTTGCACGAATTTCAGATGGGTGATGTGCATAATCATCCACTAAAATTTGATTCGCTTTTTCCGTAATGCTAAAACGTCTTTTTACACCTTCGAATGTAAGTAACTCTTTTTTCACTTCTTCCATGCTTAACTGGTCATAATGAGCAAGCGAAATAACGCTAAGAGCATTTAAAACATTATGATCCCCGTAAGTTGGAATTTCGAAGTTCCCTAAAAGTTTGTCTTCATGGTAAACATCGAATAAAGTGCCTGTTGTTTTTTTAACAACATTTTTTGCGATGTATTCATTTTCACTGCCAAAGCCAAAATAAACAACTGGAATAGTTAACACGTCTTCTAAGCGACGAAGTTGAACGTCATCACCTAAAGCAAAGACAGCTTTTTTTACCTGCTTACCAAAAGATTCAAACGCGTTAAAAACATCATCGACACTTTTAAAGTAATCAGGATGATCCCAGTCAATATTTGTCATGATCGCATATGTAGGCTTATATGCAAGGAAATGACGTTGATATTCACACGCTTCTATAGCAAAATATTCCGCGTTTTTATCCCCTTTACCAGTACCGTCACCAATTAAATAAGACGTTGGTTTGATGGCTTCTAATACATGCGAAAGTAAACCCGTTGTTGATGTTTTGCCATGAGAACCTGTCACCGCCACACTAGTATAACCATCTAACAATTGGCCTAAGAATTTATGGTAACGAATAACTGGCAAATCCATTTCTAATGCTTTTGAAATTTCCTCATGCGTATCTGGAAAAGCATTACCAGCCACAATAGTTAAACCTTCTTTGATGTTTTCTGCACCAAATGGGAAAATTGGAATAGATTTATCTTCTAATACTTTTTGTGTAAAGAAATACTTCTCAACATCGCTGCCCTGCACTTTGTATCCTTTATCATGTAAAATTTGAGCTAACGCACTCATTCCCGCGCCTTTAATCCCAACAAAATGATAAGTTGTCATTGTTTCGAACCCCCGTATTTTCAACTTGAAGAGGGTGTCTAAAAAGATATATATCCTGTAATTTTAGACATCATCTTATTTCCTGTTCATAATAGTGTTTAATGTAAAATAGTTTATGCACTCGTTCACTCGTTATATTATAGCATTTATCGCCTGTTTAGAACAACGATTCTTCTAAATCACGGAAAAAGGCTTAGATAATCAAGTAAGAAAACGTTTTAATTTATTCATTATCTGCGCTTTCATATGAATTTAGCCCTAGTTTGCCGTATCTTTATTCCGCAACTTTTCAAGCTGCTCATGTGTGATAATTACATCTCGTGGCTTAGAACCATTCGTACCTGAAACAATATTATAGTTTTCTAATGTTTCCATCAGTCTCGCCGCGCGATTATAGCCAATTCTAAAATGACGTTGTAGAAGCGAAGTTGAAGCGGCTTTTTGATTCATCACAAAATCGCAAGCTTCATCAAAAAGTTCATCTTCCTCCTCACGTAGCGTTTCTTTCGCAAGGAGCTCTTCTTCCACAAATAAATAGCTTGGCTCTCCTTGGTTACGTACATGACTAACAACTGCATCAATTTCTTCATCACTTACAAACGTTCCTTGCAGTCTGACTGGTTTACTTACGCCACTTGGTAAAAAGAGCATATCCCCTTTTCCAAGCAACTTCTCAGCACCAGTGGCGTCAAGAATCGTTCGTGAATCAATCGAACTCGATACGGAAAAGGAAACACGTGTTGGAATATTTGCTTTAATAAGTCCCGTAATAACGTCAACAGACGGACGTTGTGTCGCCACAATCATATGAATACCACAAGCTCTAGCTTTTTGAGCAATGCGACTAATTGACTCTTCCACATCATTTGGAGCGACCATCATTAAGTCGGCTAATTCGTCAATTACGATTAAAATATACGGGAGTTTTTCCCCAGAGTGCCCTTCTGCTTCTGATAATTGATTATAACGCTCCATATTGCGAACCCCTGTATGCGAGAATAGCTGGTAGCGTCTTTCCATCTCTTCAACAGCCCATTTTAACGCTGCTGTGGCTGCTTTTGCATCAGTAATAACCGGACTCACGAGGTGTGGAATACGATTATACGGTGCTAGCTCGACCATTTTCGGATCAATTAAAAGTAGTTTTAGTTGATCTGGTCGCGCTTTATAAAGCAAGCTAACTAAGAGCGAGTTAATACACACACTTTTCCCTGAACCCGTTGCCCCTGCAATAAGTCCATGTGGCATTTTTTGCAAATCCGTCACGATAGGCGCTCCTGAAATATCGAGCCCAAGCGCGGCGGTTAGCGGAGAATGGTTCTCTTGGAAAATCGATGTATTCATAATTTCAGAAATCATCACTGGTCGGCTAGAAGGATTGGGAATTTCAATACCGATTGTGCTTTTCCCTGGAATCGGTGCTTCAATTCGAATATCTTTTGCCGCCAAGCTCAATTTAATATCATCAGTTAAATTCGTAATTTTGCTTACTTTAACACCTTTTTCAGGTTGTACTTCAAAACGCGTCACTGATGGACCTTGCGTTCGGTTCACAACATGCGCTTCCACATTAAAGTTTTTTAGCGTTTCATTCAAAAGCTCTTCCTGATAATCAAGCCAGCCCTCATCCTTGTTCGATGAAACTGGAGGACTTAATAGGCGCAGCGAAGGAAGATAGTAAGAGGACGGTTGCTCCCCCTCTTCTCGCACTTTTTTCTCAGGAACGGTCACAACTTGCTCCGTTTGCGCCAAATAGGAATCCGCTTCCTCTTTTGACTCGTCTTTCTGATCGTTATTTACCATCATGACATTAAACGGAATATGCGATTTCGTTGCTGTTTTTTTCTGCGAAAACGTTTTTTCTGTTTTTTTCACTTGAGGTTCTTTCACTTCTTCGCTTTTTTGGAAAACTGGTTCTTCCGTGACTACAGCTGTATTTAAATCCTCAATAACTTCCGGTTTTTCCTCCACAAACTGCTCCACTTCTTCAGTAATTAACGAAATGCGTTCTTGTGTTGGCTTTTCAGATGTTTGGTCATCTAAATCAAATTCAAAATGGCTTGGTCGTTTATGGAAAGCAAAAACTGGCGACGGAACATCTGTCGGCGTGAATTTTTCTTTCGCTACAACTTTATTTTCTACAGTAGTGTGCGTTTGTGCCACTTTATCGATTGTATTATTTCTCGTTTGCACAACTGGTACCCTTTCTGCCTGCGCTTTGTCAGGTATAACTGGAAAGCGAAAATTACCTTTTGGGTATTCATATACCATTTTCGTTGCGACTGTCCGTTTTTTTTGCCCTATATTTACTGGACGTTCTGCGGTCCTTTTCATATTCACTTTTGGTTGTTCTCGTTTTATTTTGGTTTCTACGACTGCCGTCTGCTGTTTCGGCACTTCTTCTTTTGAATCTTCAAAATCCCCAAAGAAAAAATCTTTTAACCATCCCATATCTATCACACCTAATTTTGATTTTCTTTTTTGATTCTAACAGAGAAAAATAATTAAAGCTATACATGACCATCGTAATTTCGTCATTAATATTTCAGAACCTACTTTAACCGTTGCTGTATAAAGCTTCAAAGGGGTCATAATATAATCTTATATCCCAATTCTTAGGTAAAAAAAGAACATTTCGAAGCAGTATTGTACACACTTTTATTTACAAAAAAAACTAGCTAGACGATGCTAGCTAGTTTGATTGGATTAAAAAGAAACTGGAAAAGCTGCGCCGACTTCATTGTCGGCCTCTAAAACTAAAATACCTTTTTCTTGTGGCGCATCTGGAATCGCTAATTCTCGCGCAGCGCATAACATCCCGAAAGAATCGACACCACGTAAGTTAGATGGTTTGATGACCAGTCCGCTTGGCATCACTGCACCAATTTTTGCAACAACTACTTTTTGGCCTGCATCAACATTTGGTGCGCCGCAAACAATTTGTAATTGCTCGTTTTTAACACTCACTTGGCAAATGCGAAGTTTATCGGCATTTGGATGTTTTTCGATACTTTCAACGTAACCCACGACAAATTTTGGTGATAAATCGATATCTAAATTGTCAGCAAAGCCGGCGTTTTTAATCACCTCTTGCATTTTTGCGACAAATTCTTCCGTCAATTTGACTTTTCCATTTGCTTGTAGTGCGAAATAATTGGAAGCGTTGAAAATGTTAAAGCCGCTTAAATCGCCTGTTTCAGTGTCAAAAATTCGTACTACATCGCCTTTTTTCTCAAAAGAACGTGTGTATCGATTAATGTCTTTGATGGCAACAATTAGGGTGTCGCCGATTCCTTTTTCATTGTAAAATACGTTTGCTATCAAGTTCCCCTACTCCTTTGGTCTATTTTTCGCCATAATAAATATCGGTTCCAGTTTACCATTATTATACACAAATGGCAAAGAGGTAACTGGAACAATTCCTTCTGAAAAAAATTGCATCGTCATGTGTGCCAACACATCATAGCCAGTATTGTTTTTGATGTCGGCTAAAATCAGTACATCTTGATGTGGTATCGCAAGGACCATTTCACCCGTGAACTTGGCACGCATCTCCGCTAAAAAGGCGTCATTGCAAACGCGACTGGCGTCATAACCATCATTCGTTCTTAAAAAATAAAAGTCATTGCCGGAAACTGTATCCTTCTTCAGTGGCGTATCTAGTTTTCTTACATTTTGCATGGCGCTGTTGCGCAAATCATTTGGCGAAATGTTCGCCGCTTCTAAATCATTTTCCGTTAAAAATTTGTAGGCTTTTCCTGTATCAAAAACATAAAAAATGTTTGTTTCGGCTGTATGTTTCTCGCAAAATAATTTTTCTCCCGCTTTTGTTTTTTGCGGAAAAGAGCCAGCACGAATAACAGGCAAAATTTTGTCGCTATTTCCACTTAAATTGACTTTTTGACGGCTCGCCTGAAAGCCTTCATTGACGTAATACACGACTTTTTGAAAGGAGGCCTCCCCTTCTTCTTCAAATCGTGCAATGATTTGCGGAACGGATAGCGTTATCGTATGCTCATTTTCTGAAACTTTTAAACGTTCTTTTTCCCTATCGAAAGAAAACGTTCTTCCATCTTTTCGTAACATGTCTTCTAATTTTGCTTTCATGGCAAGTGTCGTGATTTTCAAAGAGCTTCCTCCTTTTAAAGCGCAGCTAAAAAGTCATTGATTTCTTCTTTTGTTTTACGATCTTTGCTGACAAAGCGGCCAATTTCTTCCCCGTCTTCAAATGCTAAAAAACTTGGAATGCCGAAAATCGCTAGTTCTGCGCATAAATCGATAAATTCATCACGGTCAACATGATAAAAAGCAAAGTCTTCATTTTCTGCTTCGATTTCTGGCATGACAGGCTCGATAAAACGGCAATCGCCACACCAATCCGCACTAAACATAAAAACGGTTTTTCCTTGTTCTTTTACTTGTTGAAACTGCTCAACAGATTCTAAATTTTTCATTTTAAAACGCTCCTTTAAGTTCTTCCTTGTTAAATCGTACCTAAAGTTGTGCCATTCGTCCAGAAATCCGCTTTCTGTAAAACATTTGAAGCGTTTTCTTTTTTTCGTTATGATAAATGAGAAAGGAGTGTTATAAAAATGAACTATAACATTTATTTAGCTGGCGAAATCCATTCTGATTGGCGAAACGAATTGCGTCATGCAATTAGCAACATACAAGGTGTTTCATTCACATTCACTGGTCCAGAAGAAAACCATGAAAAATCAGATTCTATCGGCGAAGTTATCCTAGGCGAGCAACCAAACGCGCTATATCGCGACATCCAAGCTTCCAAAATCAACAATCTCCGAACACAGCTTTTTTTAAATAAAGCCGATCTTGTGGTGGCCTATTTTGGGGAAGAATTTAAGCAGTGGAATACGGCATCGGACGCCTCGTTCGCTGTTGCGAGCGGAAAACCGCTCATCTTAATTCGCCCGGAAAAATTGCATCACCCGTTAAAAGAATTGTCAGAACGCGCGAACGTGACTGTTGCAACCATTGAAGCTGCGGCAAAAGTGCTTCATTATACATTTGGCTAGTCGCAAAAAAGCACGAAAATCAGCGATTTGATTTTCGTGCTTTTTTGCGTTCTGCGATATAAAATTGCAAGCCTTCATAAATGAGTATCATCACCCCTGCTACAAAAGCGGTGAGCGCCCAGCCTTGCTCGAAGTTTCCAATCTTTAGCGCACTTAAAATGAAACAGATGACGCCACTCATGAGAAGAGCCACACCGATTAAAACCGTCGCTTTTTTCAAAAACCTAAGCATTTTCACGTATGGTGTTGTATGTTGTTTGGTCGAGACTTCGAATGATGGTTGTAATCATTTCTTTGGCAGCAGCGTAGTCATCGACGTGCAAAATAGAATTGCTGGAATGAATATATCTTGATGGGATACCGATAACCGCGCTTGGAATGCCGCTTAACGAAGTATGTACTTTCCCAGCGTCTGTGCCACCTGGTGATGTGAAATATTGATACGGAATTTGATTGCTTTCGGCTGTATCGAGTAAAAATTCGCGCATGCCTCGGTGCATAATCATCGTTCGATCAAAAATCCGCATTAAGAAGCCTTTACCAAGTTGACCAAACTGTGTTTTGTCTCCTGTTGTGTCGTTTGCAGGGCTAGCATCTAAAGCGAAGAACAAGTCTGGTTGAATCATATTAGCACTTACGCCAGCGCCCCTAAGTCCGACTTCTTCTTGGACGTTAGCTCCTGAAAACAATGTATTAGGGAGTGCTTCGCCTTTAAGCTCTTTTAAAAGTTCAATTGCGAGCCCGACACCATAACGGTTGTCCCAAGCTTTTGCTAAAATTTTCTTCGGATTTGCGAGCGGTGTAAATTCAGATACTGGCACGATAAATTGCCCCGGTTTAAGTCCGAGTTCTTTTGCTTCTTCATTGGAGTCGGCGCCAATATCAATCAGGAGGTTTTTTGGATCCGTTGGTTTATTTCGTTCTGCATCGGACATTAAATGTGGCGGTACAGACGCGATGACGCCAATGACTGGGCCGCTCTCTGTCATAACCTGAACGCGCTGCGCTTGCATGACTTGCGGATTCCAACCACCAATTGTTTGAAAGCGGAGCATACCGGCTTTTGTAATCTGTGTCACCATAAAGCCTACTTCATCCATATGTCCAGCAACTAGAATGCGCGGGCCAGCTGCGTCGCCGTGTCGCACACCAAAAATGCCGCCTAACCCGTCTTGAATGACCTCGTCTGAAACTGGTTCAATTTCTTTTCGTACAAAATCCCGCACTCGAAATTCATCACCGGATGTTCCTTGTAACTCGGTCAATGTTTTAAACAATTTTAATGTTTCTTCTTTCACTGTTAACCACCCTTTCGCTCTAACTCTTTTAGTATAGCAAGATTACGTGTGTTTTGAAAGCGTCATTAAAAATACTTTCCATTTTCCGAAAGTGTAGTATAATGAGTACGTGAGTAAATTTCGCACATAGAGGGAAATTATTGAGGGAGGAAAAACATGGACTGGAAAGCTTTTATTGCAGGTGCTGCTTTTGGCGCTGCTGCTGGTCATTTACTGAACCATTACTGTCTTTCGGATAAATCGATATCTGGTGATGTTATTTTAGAAAATGTCAAAGATGCTTTTAAAAAGGAAGGACCTATTGAAGGCTCTTGGATTCAACTAAAAAAACAGCATTATAAAAAATATGCGATTGATACTTTCGTATATCACGGCGGAATTACGGCAATTCGCGAAGGCGAAAAGAAACAGTTTGAATTTATTGCAGATGCAAAAACGGGTACGATTATTGACGTATACCTTACATAAGAGAGCATGCCCCTTTTACATGAAGGGGCATTTTTATGCAATTTTACAATACCCCCTATAAGTATTCAGATAGATATACCCCTGCCCCCTATGTTAATTTTGAGCGCAAAAAAAAGAAGCTTATCAGCCCCTTTTCTTTTCCATTTTATTCGTTATCTCGCCAGCGCGATTGAGTTGAATCGCTTCATAAAATGCATCATGGTAAAATAAAAACCATGTTTGCTCATCCATCCATTTGGCGAACAATTTTTCTTTCGCAAAAATGCTGTCCATTGGATAGTCATCATAGGCAGTCACCCATAGTGGATTTAAATGCGCGTGTGTTGGGAAAATGTCGCCTAAATGAACGGCGTGCATCCCGTCAGAAGAAATTTCAACGATACCGTGTCCCGCACTGTGGCCCCCCGTATGATGCATCGTCACGCCAGGAAGAACCTCCATTTTTTCCGAATAAGTATGTATTTGGGCTTCAATTTTTTGCCAATTTTCCGGCCAGTACGTCGCTTTTGAGCGAATATTTGGGGCGCGCATCTCGTCCCATTCCGTTTCAGAAGCAATAATTTTTGCATTCGGAAAAACCGATGTGAGTGTTCCGTCCTCAGCAGTTCCCGTCAACCCTGTCACATGATCGAAGTGCAAGTGCGTCATGAGCACAAAGTCAATTTCTTCAGGCGTCACACCTAAACGAGCTAAATCCTGAACGATAAAAGATTCTTCTTCTACGGAAAAATTCCTTTTTTGTTTTTCTGTAAGTCGGTTTACCCCCAGTCCTGCATCAATTAGGACATGTTTGCCTGCGACTTTTAAGTACATTGGATCGGCATATGCCGCAATTTGGTTGGCTTCATTGACCGGATATTTTTTCTTCCAAAGCGCTTTTGGTACAACGCCAAACATCGCCCCACCATCAAACGCCAATTTTCCGCCTCTTAACCAATGAATTTCAATTTTGCCAATTTTCATAAGAGCACCCCTTGTTTACATAATATTATTATAGAAAAGAAGTCGCGCTGAGCAACTTCTTGTTTCGTTTATTTAAATGATGCTTCTAAACGGTAAATTGGAAAGCCTTTTTGTGAAAATTTCTCTTCGTATTCCGTCATCACATTGTCGCTGATTTCGTCGGCATGCAAATCGAGTGACACATAGCTTAGTTGCAAGCCATAGTCAGAAAATGCAACGAGCGAATATTCAAACAATCCACGATTATCCGTTTTAAAATGGATTTCACCATCAGTTGGCAAAAGCGCTTTATAAATATCTAAAAAGGTCGGGTTCGTCAAGCGCCGCTTCGTATGCCGTTTTTTTGGCCATGGATCAGAAAAATTCAAATAAATTCGCGCCACTTCGCCCGGTTCAAAATATTCAAGTAGTGCTGCACCGTCAACAGACAATAGACGTGCGTTTGAAACGCCCGCATTTAATACTTTATCAAGCGCAACAACAAGTACGCTTTCAACGACTTCAATGCCGATATAATTGATTTCCGGATTTTGTTTAGCCATGCCGCTTACAAATTGGCCTTTTCCTGAGCCGATTTCAATGTGAATGGGATTTTGATTGCCAAAAAGCTCTTGCCACTTCCCTTTAAAGTCAGCCGGATTTGCGACGCAAACTTCAGGATGGCTTAGCAATTTATCTTTCGCCCATGGTTTATGCTTTACACGCATGAATTGGTTACACCTCATTATCTTCTAAGATTACTTTTAAAAGCTCGCTCGCTTTTGAACGTTCTTGCTCGGCTAGATTAGCCGCATAAATACGTGTTAATGCCTGACATAAACCGTACCATTTTAACTTGTGGTGCAGTTTTTCCGAGTATGCTTCTCCGTATGCACTTAGCCACTCGCCCCACTTATTTCGTGAGATATATTGATAAAGGAGCATCGCTAAATCGCTTGCGTGATCGGCAAGCATCGCGGAATCCCAATCAACTAAATAGAGCTCGTCTTTTAAGGAAATCATCCAGTTGCTATGGTTCATATCCCCGTGACAAACGACCAGCTCATCTGAATTTATTTGCTCAGCATGATCTAAAAGGTATGTATAGGCCACATTTTCTGCTTCGTTAAACTGTTCCTTAAAGCTGTTTAAATTCGCGAGCATTTTTTCAGAAGATAAAGAACTGTTCTCGATTTTCCGCAACATTTTTTTTAGTGGCTTCGAGCGATGAATTTTACTTAAAAGTTGTGCCACGCGTTTATCCATCATTTCATCTGCGTCTAAAATATGAGCTTCGACCCATTTTTGCGCTGTAATAACATCTCCATTTTCAACACGTCTTGTCCATACAAGTTTAGGAACAATGTTCTCAGCAGAGAGCGCAGCTAAAAAAGGCGAAGAATTCCTCTTTAAAAAGAATTTTTCGTCTTCCTTTCTCGCAACAAAAGCTTGACCGGTTTCTCCGCCGGCAGAACTTATTTCATATTCAGCCCCAAAAAAATAATCCTTCATCTTGAAACACACCTTTTTAGTAAATGATTCATTACTTCGCAAATAAATCATGTCTAAAATTGATTGTACTTCTCCAACGGAAGTAAGTCAAGTCAACATATGTTCGGGCTTTCATTTTTTTGAAGTGAAAAATCCGCCTACTGGTTTTTTAGGCGGATTTCAAATTAATTTTTATGGACAACTGGATTTAGTCCAGAAGGATTTTTACGAATGAATAACGTTAGAACGCACGCAATAACGCTTGAGAGTGCGGCAATCAAAAAGGCTGTATCAATCCCGTGAATCAGAACGTGATTCGCAAGCTGTTCTTTCGTCTTTCCAACGACATCAGTTGCGCTGAGTGAATTTGCGAAGCTGCTAGCACTTTTAGACATTACAGTGATGAGCGCTGCTGTTCCAATTGACCCGGCAACTTGTCGCATTGTATTAAACATTGCAGAGCCGTGTGACGCCATCTCAAGCGGAAGAGAGTTGAGCGCCGCTGTTTGAAGTGGCATCATGACCATGGCCATTCCACCCGCACGAATCGTTTGGACTATAACAATATAAGTAAGTGTTGTCGATTCACCAATGTTCGAAAACATAAACGTCGCTCCAGTCATAATAATAAGACCTACTAACGACAAATATTTCGCACCAAATCGGTCAAACATCATCCCCGTAACTGGCGATAAAACAGCCGTTATAAGCGCTCCTGGAAGCAGAACTAAACCAGAATCTAGCGGTGAAAAGCCGCGCACATTTTGCAAGAATATTGGCAGTAACAGCATGCCTCCAAAAAGACCCATAAAAACAAAGAAACTAATAATCGTGGTTAAAGCAAAGGTTGGATTTTTAAAAACCTTAAAGTTAAGAAGTGGCGTTTTGGCTCTCCCTTGGTACCAAATGAATAGCGAAAGAACAACAAGCCCAATCGCGATAAAACCAACGACTTTAAACGTAAGCCAGTCATGGTCTCCAGCATTACTAAATCCGAGTAATAAGCTCCCGAAACCAACTGTTGACATGACGACGCCAAGAACATCCAATTTAGGAAATGAACGTTTCCCAACATTTCGCAGTAAGAAAATGGCTACGATAATATCGACAATCGCAAATGGAATGATGATGAAAAATAAATCGCGCCAAGCATATTCTTGGACAATCCACCCTGAAAGCGTCGGACCAATTGCGGGTGCAAAGTTCATGGCAAGGCCAATAAGTCCCATCGCACGGCCACGTCGTTCAATTGGAAATAGATTTAAAACAACCACCGTTAAAAGTGGCATAACAATTCCGGCACCAACCGCTTGAACCATACGCCCAGCAATAAGCATCGTATAATTTTGCGCAAATCCCCCAATTGCGGTCCCAATTGCAAAGGTAATCATCGCAAATAAATAAAGCTGTCTAGTTGTAAATCGCTCTATCAAAAATGCGGTCATTGGAATCATGACACCATTTACAAGCATGAAACCTGTAGATAGCCACTGTCCTTGACTCGCTGTAATGTTAAAATCTTTCATAATACTCGGTAAAGCTACATTCATTAGTGTCTGATTTAAAATTGTTACAAAAGCACCCATCAGCATAACTATTAAAATACCGTTTCTTTTTACCGAGGTCGTCTTCGCCTGTACATTCATTCTTGCATCCCTCTTTCTAAAATTTGAATCATTTGCTGATGTGTTGCAAGCATTTCCGTAAGTTCGCGCTCACCAATTTCAAGTATTGGTTCAAGTCGTTTAAAGAAAACATCATATGTAGTGGACGCCTTCTCTTCGCCAAGTTCTGTCAAGGCTAAATTTAACGTCCGGCGGTTTAGCTCCACCCGATTTCGTGTTAAAAATCCAGCTTTAACAAGACGATCAACGATTCCTGATGTCGTACTTTTACTTAATTTCATTCGGTCTGCTAACTCACCAAGCGTAAGATGAGGCTCACGTTTTAATGAACTTAGAGCAAGTAATTGTGTTGTTGTGATACCACGTTTGTCTGCCTCTTCAGCTAGATATTGATGCGTTTTTCGAGACACTTCACGAAAAGACAAAATAACTTCTCTTACTAACTTCTCATCCACAAAATCTTACCCCCTTTTACAATTGTTTGCATAGGAATAATTCGCATGCGAACAATTAGCAAAATGAATTATACGCCTTTATTCTAATCAGGTCAAGGCGGTTTTTTCGTCTCTCCCCAAGAGAAAGCGTTATCAATCCTTATATACGAGCGCTTAGGCCATATATGTAATTTTTTACATATAAAAAACAGGGAGTGTTCCTCCCTGTCATAATTAAATATTTTCTTTCACAAAAGCGCCGCAAGCTGCGACAATTTCTTCTTCAAATAATTGATGTAATTGTGCTGTAAGCGGTCCACGTTCTCCGTTTCCAATGACTGTTTCATCAATTTTTGTGATGGGGGTTACTTCAAGCGTTGTACTCGAAATGAAAACTTCGTCGGCATTCAATAATTCTTGTACTGTAAAATCGCGTTCTTCATAAGGGATTGCCCCTTTTTCTGCGGCTTTTAAAATCACTTGTCTTGTAATCCCGTTTAAAATTAAATTATCCGCGGCATGCGTAATTAATGTACCATCTTTAATAATTGAAACATTGGAAGCTGAACATTCTGTGACTAAATCACCACGATGGAGAATAGCTTCTAGCGCCCCTTTTTGATGGGCTTTATTTTTGGCTAAAATATTGCCAAGTAAGCTAATGCTCTTAATATCACAGCGTAACCAGCGTACATCTTCTTCCGTTATTGCCGTTCCGCCAGTGACAAATTGTGCTTCATTTCGTGGCACTTCTCGGGCTGCTGCCGTCAAAATTCCTTCAAGGGGAAACTCGTCGGGAATAATATGGTTTCTCGGTTGCTGTATGCCTCGTGTTACTTGTAAGTATACATTTCCTGTCGAAATTTGATTTGCTTTTGCAAGCTCTAAAAGAGAATTATAGAGCTTTTCTTTAGGGAAAGGAATGACTAAATCAATTTTTGACGCACTCGCATATAAGCGATCAATATGTTCTTCGGCGGTGAAAAATTTCCCGTTATACATACGTACCACTTCATAAACACCGTCACCAAATTGATACCCGCGGTCCTCAATATCAACGTAGGCATCTTCTCGGTCTACGATTTTATCTCCAACTAATACTTTCAAGTAACTCACTCCTTTATTAAAGTAAAAGCTGCCACGAAACTAACGCAGCAGCTAGAATTTTTTCAATTATACTCCTTATTTTGCTAATTTGTAAAGAGCTTCAGCGTAAATAGCTGTCGCTTTTAATAAATCATCAAAATAGCTAAACTCATCTTTTTGGTGCATTGTGTCTTCACGTCCTGGGAAGAGAGCTCCAAATGCGACACCTGTTTCTAAATGGCGCGCGTAAGTCCCACCACCAATAGCAAGAAGAGTTGCTTCTTCGCCTGTTTGGTTCGTGTATACTTCTTGCAGCGTTTGAATAAGCGGGTGGTCTTGTGGTACGAACAATGGTTTGGAATCATCATAGTGCGTATAGCGACCGTTATATTCAAATACAACTGTTTCCATCTTCGTTTTAAGACGGTCCATGTTTGCTGTTACTGGATAGCGGAAGTTAAGACCATAACGTCCACCTTCCTCTAAGCTGTAGCGAATGATGCCGACGTTCATCGTCAAGTCGCCACTTTCTTTATCTTCATAGTTGATACCAAGTTTAACTGCGCGCGAATCATTGTATAAATAATCGCGACCGAACGTGACAAAATCATTTGCCGTTCCAGTCAACTCGAATTTACCTAAAAAGGCAACTAGGTGGAGTCCTGCATTGACGCCGTTATTCGGTTCCATCGCATGCGCAGATTTACCTACAACGGAAAGTGTAACGGACTTCGCACTCACGTCAAATTCCCCTGTTACATCATGGCTTGAAAGGAAATTATGAAATTCTTGTTTTAACAAATCAACGTCTTTTACTTCTTGTAAAACAGCACTCGCATGATCTGGCACCATATTATAACGCGCACCTGATTCAAAGCTTACCAATTGGAAAGCTTGATAACTGTCTGATTTGCTGTCTTTAAACGAAACGTCAAGTTCAGAAATCCCTTTTTCAGCATGAATGATTGGGAACTCAGCATCTGGAACGAACGCGACAGTCGGCTGTTCTTCTGTTTCAAAATAACGCTCAACACAGCTCATACCACTTTCTTCATCTGAACCCACAATAATGCGAATTCTTTTTGAAATCGGTAAATCTAACTCTTTTAAGATTTTTAGTGCATAATAACCGGCAATTGTTGGTCCTTTATCGTCGGCTACGCCGCGCGCATAAAGTTTGCCATCTTTCAGTACTGGTTCAAAAGGTCCATTTGTCCAGCCATCTCCAACTGGTACGACGTCAACATGTCCAAGAACACCAACAAGTTCATCGCCTGCTCCGTACTCAATATGTCCAGCAACATTGCCTACTTCTTTTGTTGTAAAACCATCTTTTTCACCTAAAGCAATCATATAATCTAGTGCTTGTTTTACATCTGGTCCAAAAGGAGCTTCAGTGGTTGCTTTTGCGTCATCACGTACACTTGGAATCCGGAGTAGCCCTTCTAAATCCTTTAAGAAAGCGTCTTTTCTACTTTCTACTTCTTTTTGCCAATTGATTTCCGTCATTTTCTTCATTCCTTCCAAAATAAACTCTGCACTACCATTGTAAACCCTTTTTCCTACATAAGAAAGTAGAAACCTAGGTTTTCATAAAATAATTACATGATCCCTTTTATCGCATCAAAATCCCAACGATTCATTCGCGAACTAAAGACAACATCTAAATCTTCTATACCCGCTTTTGAAAGCGGCAACCATTTGTAAGCTTTATGTTCATCCGACAAGTTAATTTCGCCGTCATTTGGCATTGACACTAAGTAAATCACGCCTGTAATTTGGTAATCTGTATGAAAAAATTCCCACGTATCATACAAAATAAATGGTTGTACTTGTAAAGCTGTTTCTTCATAAACCTCACGAAAAAGACATTCAGCATGCGTTTCACCGTAGTTCATTCTCCCTCCTGGTAAATCGTATACCTCTTCTTCTTGCTCCGATCGTTTTAAAGCTAAAAAATGCCCGTCCTGTACGATAACGGCTTTTACGGCTGGAAATACAGGTTTCATTTTACAAACACCCCTATCCTTCGATAAAATTAAAATAAATTATCCGCCACCTATTTTATCTTCTTTGGCGAATAAAATCCAATTTTTATAAAAGGATGTGGCATTTATGAAAAAAATAACGCCAAAAGCGATTTGCAGCTTTATTCCAAAACGTGAAGATGAAGGATATAAAAATCAATACGGCAAAGTTCTCATAGTTGCTGGCAACGAAATGTACGGCGGAGCAGCCATTCTAGCAGCAGAGGGAAGCGTGTATAGCGGCGCTGGATTAACAACACTCGCCTCGCACCGCGTCAATCGTTCTAGTTTACATAGCCGCTTACCAGAATGCATGTTTTTAGATTACGCAAAATTAGTTGAATTAAAACGCTTGTTGCCAACTTTTGATACCATTCTAATTGGTCCGGGACTTGGTCTTGATGATGAAGCGTATACGCTAATGGAATTTATATTACAACATGCTGAAAATCACCAAAACATCATTATTGATGGTGACGGGATTACACTTTATGCGAAAGGCAATTTACCTAAAACAAATTGCGCGCTTTATTTCACTCCACATGCTGGTGAATGGGAGCGCTTAAAAAAACTGGCACCCCAAGACGAAGCGACACCAGATGAAGTTCGCCATTCACTTGACGCCACGATTGTTTTAAAAGGGCATCGAACGAAAGTGCTGACTGCGGAGGAAAATTGGCAAAATATATACGGTTCGCCTGCCATGGCGACTGGTGGAATGGGCGATACGCTAAGTGGTATCATTGCCGGTTTGATGAAACAAACGACCATACCGCTACACGGTGTTTTAGCTGGCGTTTTCTTCCATAGTTATATTGGCGATATTTTAGCGAAAAAAAACTTCGTTGTGCTTCCGACGCAAATTTCACGAGAGCTACCAACTTATTTGAAGATTTTTAGCGAAATGCAAGATGAATAAGAAAATTGACAGTTGTGCTGTAAAATGAGAGAATAGCTATCCATTTCAGCACTGATTGGGGGAAAATATGTATCGCATTAACATTATTGGTCCTTCTGGGGCCGGAAAATCAACATTGGCTAGAGAACTTGGTTATGCGCTCGAAATTCCCGTTATTCACTTAGATACTTTATTTTGCAAGCCTAACTGGGAGCCTATTCCTAAAGATGAATTTCTGAAACAAGTGGAAGAACTCACCTCCTTAGCGGAAAACTGGATTATCGAAGGCAATTATACGGATACATGGAAAACAAGATTTCCGCCGTCCAATTGCATCATCTTTTTAGATTATCCGAGGCGCATTTATTTTTTTCGCGTCCTAAAACGGTTAATTCAAAATTATGGCAAAACGCGACCAGATGCTGCAATTGGTTGTCCAGAACGACTAGACGGCGAATTTTTGAAATTCGTTTGGGATTTTCCGAAAAGACGCAATGAGCTTCTCAAGCGGCTTAAGCAAGAAACAACACCTGTGAAAATTTTCAAATCACCTAAGGAAATCTCTGCTTTTCTAAAAAAAAGTAAAAGAAAAACGCCTTGCATGATGTAAGCAAGACGTTTTTTCTTTTATTTAATGCCTAATTTTTGGCGCAATCTCGTTCCTCGTGGGCCAAATAATTTATCTGCAAGATGCAATTTAAAGGCAAGATAGGCATATACAACAGCTCCGATACCGCCGCAAATGATGACTAAAATAGTGGCAGTCATTTTGTGGTCCGGACTTAAAACGAATGATAGTGGGAAGTAGACTGCTAAAACGGCTGCCGACATGATGAGCGTTAAAAAGATAAATAGAATCACCCTTCGGAAGACAAGTCCGAATGAAAAACGCACGTATTTTTTAATAATAATGAGCATGAATACGCATGAAACGGCATAGCCGATACCAGTTGCTAGAATGGAACCTTTCGCTTCCCAAAGCATGATAAGCGGCATTTGTAAGACTGATTTTGCGAGCAGGCCGAGAAGTAATCCTAAAACGGTGAAACGCTGTTCGTCAATCCCTTGAAGAACCGCAGCTGTTACTCCGAATAAGGAAAATAAGACGGCGATTGGCGCAAAAAATTGCAGCAAGTCAGTCCCTACTTCATTCGCTTTAAAGAAAACCGTAAATAAAGGTCTTGCAAGTAAAGCGATACCGATGCAAGCTGGAATGGTTAAAAAGAGCAAGATTTGGAAGACATCATTTAATTGGCGTTTTACTTGTTCTTTTTCGTTGCGTACGTAAGCGGCTGTTACGAGTGGAACGAGCGCCATGGAGAAGGCTATCGCGAGCGTTCCGGGAATCATGATTAATTTTTGAACGTCGAAGTTAATAACCGCCACATATTCTTTTACTTGGTTGGCTGTTACGCCGATATATTGTAAAACTCGCCCCATCGTAAACTGATCGATTAATTGGTAAAGTGAAGTGGCTGAGCCAACAATGATAAAAGGAATCGCCGATAAAATGATTTGTTTATATAAGGTTGGAATCGATACTTTAAGCTCATTTCGGCTGTCTACTAACATGCGGTCAAGCCCAGGTTTACGTTTAAAGTAATACCAAACTAATAGGGCAAAACTAGCTAGCGCACCGACAAAGGCAGAAAACGTCGCCATACTAATGGCTGTTACGATACTGCCATCTAATACGTAAAGTACTACAAATGTGCTGGCAAGCAAGAACAAAATGCGCACAAGTTGTTCGACGACTTGCGATACTGCAGACGGTCCCATGGAATTGTATCCTTGGAAAAAACCGCGAAGTAAGCTCATGACTGGAATGATAAGAAGAGCAAAACTAACTGCTCGAATGACTTGGATACCATCTGCCAGACTGTAGCCACCTTCTAGCTGTTGTAAGCTAGCAAGAAATGGTGCAAGTGAGTACATTGCGATGAAGCAAATAATACCTGAAACAATCATTAGATAAATCCCCGTTCGGAACAAGCGGCGACCAATTTCATATTCTTCCATCGCATTATATTTCGCTATGTATTTTGCAACAGCAAGTGGAATCCCAGCAGTTGCCACACTTAAAAACAATTGGTACGGGACATAACCAAAGTTGTAAAGAAGCATCGGATCGTCGCCCCCGACAATCGCGTAAAAAGGTATGACATACAAAATCCCGAGCACCTTGGAAAGAAGCGTACCAAGTGTCAGGATAAACGTTCCTCTAAGCAGTTTTGAACCCATCTTCAAACTTCCTTTACTAAAAATTAGAATATTCTTCAAACAGATGACAGGTATTGCCAACCGTTTAGTCTCTTGTTAACTTTACCACTTTATTCTCCAAAAAAAAAGAACAAACTTAAAAAGAACTGTAAGTAGCAAGCTAAAGCCCTTTTTCAAAGTTCATTCCTTTTATTCATTCTACCTTCTCGCTCATTCCCTTACGCAGTGAAGAAATCGCAATCACGCTGAGTAGAATTAACATTCCCGGTATAAGTAAACTGCTCAAATTAAATCCGCCATTCACCATGCCAAGAATGATAGAAAGAATCATGAATACAATATAAAACATATAGAGTCTTACACGAACGAGAAGCCCTTTTCTTAAACGGCGATACGCAAGCAAGAATAAAACCGAAAAAAGCACGAAAAAGATCACGTTGATTGACGTATTCACAAGTGCCGTACGAATCACTGCTTGCGTCAGCTTTAATTCTTCCTGATTAGGAATCACGAGCACCACTGTGACTAAGCCTACGATCGCAAGAATCGCTTGCAAAATGGAAACAAGCGCAATAATAATCGTTGTCGTTTTTGCTTGTTTTAAATAAATTTCAGGCATACAAACACCACGCTTTCTCACTGACTTTACCATACCGCAAGCGACCCGTCAAACCGAGCTAAACCTCACTGACTTTGGTTAAAAAATCAGCCAATTCCGCGTGCTTCGCCTCATGAAGGAGCGACACAATTTTACTCCCGATGACAACCCCGTCCGCGACTTGCATAAATTGTTCGACATGTTCCACTTTTGATACACCGAAGCCAGCTAAAACAGGAATGTCCGTTTGCGCTTTTAAGTTTTGCAAATGAGAGCCAATATTTTCTCCAAACGTTTGTCTTGTTCCTGTCGTTCCGTTCACCGTTACAGCATAAATGAAGCCTTCTGCATCTTTTACAATCTGCTCGATTCGCTGTTTGGAACTAGTTAAGGAAACGAGTGGCACGAGGGCGATATCTGCATCGTCAAGGTATGGCGTCAGTAAATCTTGATGCTCATACGGCAAATCGGGAATGATTAAGCCTTTTACGTTTGTTCCGCGCAAACTTTCGATAAATGTCGGGACACCAATTTGGAAGATGGGATTAAAATAGGTCATCATGACGAGTGGCACGTTTGATTGTGTGTGTTGCAGCGTCTTCACAATGTCTCTTAAGCTTATTTGCTCGTTTAAAGCGCGTAGTCCCGCTTGCTGAATAATTGGTCCGTCTGCAACTGGGTCGGAAAACGGTATACCAATTTCGATGGCAGCGACTCCGTTTTCCTCCAAAAAAGAAATGGTTTCAGGTAATGTATCGAGTCCACCGTCCCCCGCCATAATGTAGGGCACAATAAGTGGTTTATGTTGAGCTTTTCGTTCGTTTAGTACGCGCGTCAAAGTTTTCATTCTGCTTCCCCCTTTAATCTCGCCTTCATTTGATCGACATCTTTGTCCCCGCGGCCTGACAAACAAACGATGATGCTTGCATCTTTTGGAAGCGTCTTTGCAAGTTTAACGGCATAACTAATTGCATGGGAACTTTCTAACGCGGGAATAATCCCTTCTGTTTGGCAAAGTAGCTGGAATGCTTGAACCGCTTCATCATCAGTAACGGACGTATAGCTCGCTCTCCCCAATTGATTAAAATAAGAATGTTCCGGTCCAATCCCTGGATAATCTAATCCGGCAGAAATCGAAAAGGCTTCTAAAATTTGGCCATTTTCATCTTGCAACACGTCCATCATCGCACCGTGTAGCACCCCTTTTTTCCCGTTTGTAATCGATGCAGCTTGGAAATTTGTTTCTAATCCTAATCCCGCGGCCTCAACGCCAATCATTGCGACAGCTTCATCTGCCACAAATGGATAGAATAATCCCATGGCGTTACTGCCGCCGCCAACACAGGCTACGACTGCATCTGGCAGTTTTCCTTCTGCCGCTAAATGTTGCGCTCGCGCTTCTTTTCCGATGACACTTTGGAAATCGCGAACAATTTGCGGAAAAGGGTGCGGTCCGAGCACAGAACCCATAATATAATGTGTATCCTCAATGTGTTCCACCCAGTAACGTAACGTTTCATTCACCGCATCTTTTAGCGTTCTACTCCCAGAAGTGACGCTCACGACTTTCGCACCTAGAAGCTCCATGCGAAACACGTTTAGTGACTGCCTTTTAATATCCTCCTCGCCCATAAAAATGGTGCATTCCATATTGAACAACGCTGCAACCGTTGCCGTTGCAACACCATGTTGACCCGCTCCTGTTTCTGCGACCACCTTTTTCTTGCCCATCGACTTCGCAAGGAGCGCCTGCCCAATCGTATTGTTGATTTTATGCGCACCCGTGTGATTCAAATCTTCACGCTTCAAATAAATTTTCGCCCCGCCAGCATAATCCGTTAGTTGTTGGGCTAAATAAAGCGGCGTTTCGCGCCCCACATATTGTTTTAAATAATCCGCCAGTTCTTCCTTAAATTCCTTCGTTTCAGACAGCTTTTGATACGCTTCTTCTAATTCTAAAACCGCACGCATCAGTGATTCTGGAACGAAGCGTCCGCCGTAACTCCCGTAAAAACCTTTTTCATTCGGTGCATCGTAGTGCATGATTATCCGCTCCTTTTGCATGTTTAATAAATGCTTTGATTTTCATTTGGTCTTTCACATCATTTGTTTCTACGCCAGACGAAACATCCACGCCAAACGGCTCGAAAATTTGAATGGCTTCTGTGACGTTTTGCGGGTTTAGCCCGCCGGCAATGATAAGGCGGCTTTTTGGCAAATCGCCCATACCTATTTTCTCCCAATCAAAGGTCTCGCCTGAACCGCCTTCAAATTCTTTAGGTGGTGCATCGAGCAAAATTAGGCTATCCTGATACGCAGAAACATCGCCAATTATTTCGCCGTCCCGCACTTTAAAAGCCTTGATTGTTGGGCCAACTTTCGCCGCAAATTCCGGTGTCTCACTCCCGTGAAGTTGAACGATATCAAGCGGCACATTTTCTTTTAAAAATAAAACTTCCTCCAAATCAGGATTCACAAAAACGCCTACTTTTAAAACATTATCTGGTAAGACTGCTGCCATTTTGCGTGCTTCTTCGACTTGCACTTGGCGCTTGCTTTTAGCGAAAACGAAGCCGATCATGTCTGCCCCCATTTCGGCTGCGAATTTCGCATCAGCTACTGTTTTCAAACCACAAATCTTCACTTTCATCGCAGAACACGCAACCTTTCTGCTGCCTCGCGCGGATTTTTTTCACGCATTAACGCTTCGCCAACGAGAACAGCACGATAATTTTTCCGCACGCGCTGAACGTCTTCTGCCGTCTTAAATCCTGATTCACTTATATAAAATGCGGATTGATTGACCATTTCTTTTGCAAGTGATTCACTCACCGCAATATCTACTTCAAAGGTACTTAAATTTCGATTATTCACACCAATTAATTTAGCGCCTATCCACTCAGCAATTTTTAATTCCTCGAGGTCATGCACTTCAACAAGTGGCAACAAGCCGATTTCAACAGCCTTTTCATATAAGCTTTTAAGTTGTGGCTCACTAAGCGCCGCCACAATAAGTAAAATAACTGACGCACCGCAATTTTTCGCACGAATCATCTGCTTTTCACTAATAATAAAGTCTTTGCATAAAACGGGGACAGAAACCGCCTGCGCAACAGCTTGTAAATCCGCCATGGAACCTTTAAAAAAGATTTCATCTGTTAGAACAGAAATGAGACCAGCACCCGCTTGCTCATAGGCTTTTGCTTGCTTAACTGGGTCCACGTTCAAATTAATCGCTCCCTTAGACGGCGAAGCTCGCTTCACTTCTGCAATTAGTTGCATTCTTTCAGGATTGTTCGCTAAAAACGTTAGAAAATTTGGCTTGTCAGGCTGAACTTGCAGCACTTGTTCTTCCATTTTCGCCACTTCTTTGCGTTTTTCCATTAATATTTTATCTAAAAATGTTGTCATCCTACTAAAACCTCCTTTTGTGCAGCTAACAATTCCTGCAATTTGTACTTCGCTTCACCGCTTGCAACAATTTTTCGAGCCATGAGAACACCCTCTTCTATCGTCGTGACTTTCCCGTACGCATAAAAACCAAGTCCTGCATTCAGTAAAACCGTATCCAAACAAGGTCCTTCTTCATTGTCTAAAACACGTGTTAAAATTTGGCTATTTCGTTTCGCATCGCCACCTTGAATTTGTTCACGCGTCGTCTTTTTTAATCCCACATCATCAGGCGAAAACGTCAACTCTTGGAGGCTTCCGTCCGCATACACGGCGATATGATTTTCCCCAAGTAAAGTGGCTTCGTCCATATAACCCGCGCCATTGACTACAACCGCACGCTTGCGGCCAAGTTTTCCGAGTGCTAGTGCGGTTTCGCGTAAAAGATCTCGCCGGTAACTCCCCATGAGCTGCGCCTCGAGTGGTACGGGATTCGTCATCGGTCCAATTAAGTTGAAAATGGTCGGTGTTTTAAGTGTTTGGCGGACGTGCATCACGTATTTCATTGCGGGATGAATGTTTGGCGCAAACAAGAAGGCGATTCCGACATTTTCGAGGAGATAAGCCATTTTGTCAGGCGTTAAAGCAATTTCAATACCTAGCTCCGAACAAACATCAGCGCTTCCAGAGCGACTCGATACACTACGATTGCCGTGTTTGGCCATTTTGATTCCCCCTGCCGCAAGTACAAATGCGCTTGTTGTACTAATGTTAAATGTATTCGATTTATCTCCACCTGTGCCGCAATTGTCCATCGCATCGCCTTTTGCGTACGGGATTTTCATAGCCAATTTTTGCATAGTGCTTGCTAAACCGGAAATTTCATCTAGTGTCTCGCCTTTTATTTTCAAAGCCATTAAGACTGCGGAAATTTCAATCTCGGATAGTTTTCCTTGGAGCATGTCTGTCGCTAAACTGCTCATTTCTAGTTCTGACAAATTTTCTTTCGCGTATAATTTTTCCATCGTCCTATCCATTTTTCACTCCACCTTCCTTTTTTGTAATTTCAATAAAATTCCCAATAATCTGTTTTCCAAAAGGCGTGCCAATTGATTCAGGGTGGAATTGCAAACCGAACACCGGCTTACCGCGAACTTGCATCGCCATCATTTCCTTGTCATCAAGTGCTTCCCCAAGCGAGCAAAGTTCTGCACCCAAACTGTTTTTTTGAACAATTAGTGAGTGATAGCGCATTACTTCAAACGTTGTTGGCAAGCCTTGAAATAGTTCCGATTCGGCGCATGTCATCTGCGAAATTTTCCCGTGGCGAATTTCATTTGCTTGGCTGACATTCGCGCCAAAAACCTCACCAATTGCCTGATGCCCTAGACAAATTCCTAAAATCGGCGTTTCATTCGCCTTCTTCTGAATAAGCGCTTCTAAATTTCCAGCAGCAGAAGGTTTTCCCGGTCCCGGTGATAAAATAATGCCACTCGCCATCTCTGCACGTTGGAACAAGTTGTCCGCATCATTTCGAATAACTTCAACTTCGGCAAACTCCTGAATAAATTGCGCCAAGTTATACGTGAACGAATCATAATTATCGACCAAAAGAATCATTTTCCCACCTCCAGTAACGCTTTTGCCTTTTGTAACGTTTCATCATATTCACTTTCTGGGTCAGAATCATAAACAATACCAGCCCCCGCTTGAACATAAACATGCTCTTTATGGATGACCGCCATCCGAATAGCAAGCGCAAAATCGGCGTTTCCCCGTTTCGTCACATAGCCTACCGCACCACCGTACGGGCCACGTTTCACATCTTCCCATTCATAAAGTCGCTGCATCGCTCGAATTTTCGGGGCACCGCTTACGGTTCCAGCAGGCAAAACAGATTTCAGAGCATCAAAAGCATGCAATTCCGGCAATAGTCGTCCTTCCACAACAGATACGAGATGCATCACGAAACGATAGCGTTCGATAGTTAAATAGATGGGAACTGAAACGGAGCCGACCGAGCTCACACGCCCGATATCATTTCTCCCCAAGTCGACCAACATACGGTGCTCTGCAAGCTCTTTTTCATCAGCCAACAGTTCGGCGGCTAACATTTTATCTTCAGCTGCTGACTGACCTCGTTTTCTAGTGCCAGCAATTGGATTGGTTTGCACAAAGTCGCCGTTTACGCTAACTAAGCTTTCTGGCGATGAACCAATTAGCTTCGTTTCTCCAAAGTCGATAAAAAATAAATACGGAGATGGATTAAGGAGGCGGAGCTTGCGATAAAACGAAAAGGCATCGCCCGTGAACTTTGCTTCGAGCCGCTGCGACAAGACAACTTGGAAAAAGTCCCCCGCTTCAATAAATGCTTTCGCACGCGCTACTTTTTCCATAAATGCTGCCTTCTCAAGTCGACTTTTAAAGGCGAACGATTCAAGCCGAGCCGGATCTGCTTCCCCTTTTTTGGGGGTGAAAATTTCATGTTCCAAGTCTACAAGCGCCGCCTGCAATTCCGTGTCCTCACGCTTAGAATAGGCATTATCCTCAACTAGCGTCAAGCGCTCCAATTTATGATCATAAATGACGTAGGAATCGTATAAAAAGAAGTGCGCATCTGGCAGGTTTAAATCATCGCATTTTGGTTCTCCGATATTTTCATAAAGGCGCACCATATCATAGCCAACATAACCAATGGCCCCTGCTTCAAATGGAAGTGGTAATTTTTCTCTTTCCATAAATACAATTTGTTCGTACAATTTTTCAAGCGGATCTTCTGCCAATGTTTCGATGCCGTCCAAAATGAACGTGTTGCCAAAAATTTGAATTTCATGTACGGGATTAAACGCGATAATCGAATATCTGCCTGCCTCAGCATCTTTTGCCGTCCCTTCCAGCAAGCTTTTATTTTTTCCACTTAATCGCTTATAAATTAGCGGAATCGTCAATGTATCTGCTTCAATTGTTTTTTGCATCACACATCTCTCCTTTTTCAAAATAAAAAGCCCTCTAAAGAACAAATTGTCCTTTAGAGGGCGAACGTGTCGCGGTACCACCTCTTGTTTAAGAAAATGCTTTCTTAATCTCTTGTTTTTAACGGTAACAAACCGTCAATCCCTACTATTAGTTCAAGATTGAACGCGCAAGGCCCATTCCTTTATTTTTCCAGACAAGCTTCCACCAACCGCTTGCTCTCTATACTTTCCGAATAAAGTACTCTTCCTGCTTCGTGCTTTTTCATATAAAACGAAAAGGGTCTCCCGTCCATGTCTAATTACTAGACAAGGACGGAAGACCCGTGGTGCCACCTTGATTAACTTAAAAATTTAAGTTCACTTTATTCCATCTGCCAAAAGCTAAATGGTGCCTTGTATAACGATAAGGCTTAATCGCTAAATCCTACTTGGTTACCCCGTTCAGTTTAGAGCTAGAAAGTCCATTCACACTAATCATTGTTACCGGCTCACACCAACCGCAGGCTCTCTTGAAACAATTTTTTAGGTTACTTACTCTTTCATTCACGCTGTTATTTTAAGTTGTTCTCATCTTAACAAAATTAAATTTAAATTGCAAGCCTAATTTTTCATTCCCCTTTTTTTCTAAAACAAAAGAACCAGAAAACGCTTTCGAAATAGACCTTAAGACTTAATTTTAATATTTTGTGAATCTTTTCACGTGAAACTATTTACAAACTTTTTATGCTGAGGTATACTAACGGTGTAATCAAGTCACACCTTAAAAAAGCTGGTAAAAGTCGACTGCCAAATTTTTTTAAACACATAGGGACGTTTTAAGTCTTTGTTGGACATTTTAAGTCCCTTATAATTCTAGGAGGTTGTAAATATGGCAATTAAAGAAGAAGCTACTCGCGAAGTTTTAGAAGTTCAAAAAGTGATTGATAAGTTAGCAAACAACGGTGCAGAAGCGCTAAAAGCCTTTGAAAATTACACGCAGGAACAAATTGATTCCATCGTGCATGCAATGGCTGTTGCAGGACTTGACCAACATATGCCACTTGCAAAAATGGCTGTAGAAGAAACTGGTCGTGGATTATATGAAGATAAATGTATCAAAAATATTTTCGCAACGGAATATATTTGGAATAACATTAAAGCAAATAAAACGGTAGGCATCATTAACGAAGATAAACAAACTGGTGTTATCGAAATTGCTGAGCCAGTTGGCGTTGTTGCTGGTGTTACACCCGTAACCAATCCAACTTCAACAACTTTATTTAAAGCGATTATTGCCATTAAAACGCGTAATCCTATTATCTTTGCTTTCCACCCAAGTGCTCAAAAATGTTCGTCTGAAGCGGCACGTGTCGTATATGAAGCAGCTGTAAAAGCTGGCGCACCTGAAAACTGTATTCAATGGGTTGAAAAGCCATCTCTTGAGTCAACAAAACAACTTATGAATCATGATAAAGTTGCATTAGTTCTTGCTACAGGTGGAGCTGGAATGGTTAAATCCGCTTACTCAACTGGTAAACCGGCACTAGGCGTTGGTCCTGGTAACGTTCCTGCTTACATCGATAAAACAGCAAAAATTAAACGCGCTGTTAACGACATCATTCTTTCTAAATCATTTGACCAAGGTATGATTTGTGCGTCTGAGCAAGCTGTCATCGTTGACAAAGAAATTGTGAAAGAAGTGAAAGAAGAATTCGCTGCTAACGATTGCTATTTTGTAAAAGGCGCTGAATTCAAAAAACTTGAAAGCTATGTTATCAACCCTGAAAAAGGCACATTAAACCCTGACGTTGTTGGTAAATCCCCTGCTTGGATTGCTGAACAAGCTGGCTTTAAAGTTCCAGAAACAACGAAAATTTTAATCGCTGAAATTAAAGGCGTGGGTGATAAATATCCGCTTTCTCATGAAAAATTAAGCCCAGTTCTTGCTTTCATTGAAGCGAAAAATCAAGCAGAAGCTTTCGACCGCGCAGAAGAAATGCTTGAATATGGCGGTTTAGGTCACTCAGCTGTTATTCATTCAACAGATAGTGAAGCGCAAAAACAATTTGGTATTCGTATGAAAGCTTGCCGTATTATCGTGAATGCACCATCTGCTCAAGGCGGTATCGGAGACATTTATAACGGCTTTATCCCTTCCCTTACACTTGGATGTGGTTCTTACGGTAAAAACTCTGTTTCGCAAAACGTTAGTGCAACGAACCTTTTAAATGTAAAGCGTATCGCAGATCGGAGAAATAATATGCAATGGTTTAAATTACCACCGAAAGTATTCTTTGAAAAATATTCCACGCAATACTTGCAAAAAATGGAAGGTTTAAATCGCGTATTTATCGTGACTGACCCTGGAATGGTACAATTTAAGTACGTTGACGTTGTTATCGACCACTTAAAACGTCGTTCAAACGATGTGGATTATCAAGTGTTTGCTGACGTTGAACCAGATCCGTCTGATGTCACCGTTTATAAAGGTGCAGAACTTATGAAAGACTTTAAACCAGATTGCATTATCGCGCTCGGTGGTGGTTCCGCTATGGACGCGGCAAAAGGTATGTGGTTGTTTTATGAGCATCCTGAAGCTTCGTTCTTTGGCTTAAAACAAAAATTCTTGGATATTCGTAAACGTACGTTCAAATACCCTAAACTTGGGGAAAAAGCTAAATTTGTTGCTATCCCAACTACAAGTGGTACTGGATCTGAAGTAACGCCATTTGCAGTTATTACTGACAAAGAAAACAACATTAAATATCCGCTTGCTGATTATGAACTTACGCCAGATGTTGCTATTGTTGATGCACAGTATGTCACAACTGTTCCAGCACACATCACAGCTGATACTGGTATGGACGTGTTAACGCATGCTATTGAGTCTTACGTTTCTGTTATGGCAAGCGACTATACACGTGGTTTATCCATTCAAGCGATTGAATTAGTGTTCGCCAACTTACGCGATTCTGTTCTTAAAGGGGATGAGGATGCACGTGAGAAAATGCATAATGCCTCTGCCCTAGCTGGTATGGCTTTTGCGAATGCATTCCTTGGAATCAACCATAGTTTAGCACATAAAATCGGACCGGAATTCCACATTCCACACGGTCGTGCGAACGCTATCTTAATGCCACACGTTATTCGCTACAATGCGCTTAAACCTAGAAAACATGCTTTATTCCCTAAATATGAAAGCTTTACTGCTGACGAAGATTATGCTCGCATTGCTCGTATTCTTGGATTAAAAGCGAATACTGCGGCAGAAGGCGTTGCTTCCCTTGTTGATGCCATCATTAAGTTAGGTAAAGACATCGGAATTGATATGAGTCTTAAAGGACAAAATGTTGATAAGAAACAATTTGATGCCGTTGTAGACACATTAGCTGATCGCGCCTTTATGGACCAATGTACAACAGCGAATCCAAAACAACCTCTTGTCAGCGAATTGAAACAAATTTATGTTGAAGCTTACAAAGGCGTTTAATGAAGACTCGCTCCCACCTTTAAAGAAATGAGTAGCGTAGATTGTTATCTTCATTCCCCAATATACAATCTCTAAAAACAACTTGCATGTAAGTATGCCAAGCTTACATAGCAAGTTGTTTTTTTCTACACCTAAAGACCTAATCGATGACCAATCTATAGATTCATGTTAATTGTGTAGATTTTGTGTATACTGATTATATTCTGTGAAAAAGGAAGTGAGCAAATGCCTGAAACGGTGTTACAACTTGAAAATATCTCGAAAAAAATTGGCAAAAAAGAAATCATACATAACATTAGTTTTGAAATTGAAAAAGGGGAAGTTTTCGGTTTACTTGGACCAAATGGTGCAGGAAAAACAACGATTATTCGCTCCATCGTTGGGTTAATCTCGAAAACAAATGGGCAAGTTTCCATCTGCGGGGTCAATTTAGACGAAAACTTCAAAGAAGCCATTCAAAATATTGGGGCTATCATTGAAAATCCTGAATTTTACATGTATATGTCTGGCTGGAAAAATTTAAAGCAATTTGCGCGTATGAGTCGAAAAGATATTTCAGATGAGGAAATTAGCGCGATTGTGGAAAAAGTAAAATTGAGTCATGCGATTCATAATAAAGTTAGAACGTATTCTCTTGGTATGCGCCAGCGTCTTGGCGTTGCACAAGCTTTAATTCATGAACCTGCCCTACTCATTCTCGATGAACCAACAAATGGGCTTGACCCACAAGGCATGGCGGAATTTCGAACGCTGATTAAAGAACTCGCTGCAAATGGCACTTCTGTTTTAATTTCAAGTCATCTCTTAGCTGAAATTCAACAAATTACGGATCGCTTTGCCATTATTGACAAAGGGCATCTGACGCACATTGAGAAAATGACAGATTTAACTGCGGATAAAACGTTAAAAGTCACACTTGAGGTTTCAGACGGCGCTAGCGCTAAGCTCGTATTAGACACGCTTGACCTCGAAATCATTGAACAAAGAGAGAATCAGTTTGTGTTAAATGTGACGCGCGAAGTCCTTCCAGAAATCGCCCGCGCACTTATCCGGGCTAATTTGGACATTCTTGAATTATCCAAAGTTCAATTCTCACTCGAAGATCGCTTCTTAGCACTTACAAACGGGGGGGAAATCTAATGCGTTTAATTCAAAACGAGTTTCAAAAATTATTTCTAAAAAAATCAAGTTGGAGTATGCAAATTATTCTTGTTGTTCTGATTTTCTTGATGACTATGTTGATGTTCACGATTTCAAGAACAGACGGTGTGGAAGAAAAGCTGCAACCACAAGGAATTACATCTTATTATAATGCGGACGGACAACCTATTTCAGAAGATGACTACTGGAACGCACAAAATGAGAATAAAGCAACTGGTTATACAGAAAAGGTCCTTTCTCCTAAAGATTCTGTCGCTGCTTTAAAAGTTTCAAAGGAAGCAGCTCCAAAAGAAGATCAGGAAAACATCCAAAAACAAATAGATTATTATCAAGTTTATGCTGATGAAGGTAAAATACCAATGTCATCTGTAAGTTCTATGACTGGTGCAGAATTTTTTGCAAGTCTTGGTACTATGAATATGATTGCGAGCATTCTAGTTGCTGTCATAGCAAGTATGATCGTTGCTTCCGAATTTTCGGGTGGAACAATTAAATTGCTTTTAGCTCGGCCTTACTCACGAAGTCAAATTCTTGCATCTAAGCTTGCGGTTGTCATTCTGTATGCTGTGATTACGAGCATTGTGCTATTTATTTCTGCATTCTTATTCTCATTCATTTTGCCTAGCGGGGCGTATCTCATGCCAGTATCACCAGATTCTGGGGCATTAAATGCGTTGCAATCTGCGCTACTTCTGCTCGGCTCTAATTTTATTATGATGATTGTTTATGCAAGTATTGCCTTCTTGTTCTCAGCCGTTGTTCGCTCTCAAGCACTTGCTGTTGGTGTAAGTTTAGGGGTATTGTTCTCTGGTTCTATTCTTTCAGCCCTCTTACCAATCGCAATCGAAAAATATGACTGGTTGAAATGGCTTATATTTAACTTGTTAAACTTGAACAGTGCTGTTACTGGAAACCCCATCGCTGGAGATTTAGCGATTTGGCAAATCATTTCGGGGCTTGCAGTCTATGTGCTGATATTTCTTGGCATCAGCTTTTATTTCTTTAGAAAACGAGATGTCGCACTTAGTTAATCTAAATTTGAAACGACAATAAAAAGAAGCATAATTCCAGAAAAACCATTTTTGAAAATGGTACTATTCCTGGATTTATGCTTCTTTTAATTTTAACTCATTGCTGGTTATAAGCACAAGTTACCGCGTGATCATTAATCACACCGATTGCCTGTAGATAGGAATATACAATGACGGGGCCGACAAACTTAAAGCCGCGTTTTTTCATGTCTTTACTTACTCGTTCGGAGAGTTCATCTTTCGCCGGCATTTCCTGATCTTCACTAAGTTGATGATTCATCACTTTATCGTCTGTAAAATGCCACATATATTTTGAAAATGAACCAAATTCTGCCTGCACCTTTTGGGTAGCCTGCGCATTCGTTCTAACGGCATTCACTTTCGCTTTATTTCGGATAATGGCGGCATTACTCACGATGTCTGCCAACTCTTCGTCTGTCAGTTTGGCGCAAGCGTCAATATCAAATTGTAAAAAGGCTTCTTGGTACCCTGCTCGCTTATTCAATATCGTGCGCCAAGATAAGCCAGCTTGAGCCCCCTCTAAGTTTAAAAGCTCAAAAAGATATGTATCCTCGTAGCTCGGCTTGCACCATTCATCATCATGATACGCCAGCATGACAGCATCGCCATTCGCTGCCCAACTACATCGCTTTTGTTCACTCATAAACACTCATCCTCCTAAAATATACTGCATGCACAGAAATGCACCACAAAAAAACGCGACATACGCAAAATAAAAATGCTTTGCTCGCCACTCCATCAGCCCTAGTGCAAGACAGATTGCTGTGAAAATAACTAAAACAAGTGGTGGCAACGGAATTTTATAACCACTTATAGACGTGATTAAACTAAGCATCAAACTAATAATAAGTAAAATTAATAACGTGTTTTTTCGCATCTCATTTTCCTTTCTCCACCCATTATAGAACATTAGTTCGCTAAATGCAATTAAAAAAAGACCGCTTTCTGAAAAGCGGTCTTTCGGATTAATTTTCTAGTTTTCCGCGTAAAACCATTTGCAAAATACCACCGTGGCGGTAGTAGTCGATTTCAACTTCTGAATCAAAGCGGGCAATCGCTTCGAATGTCGTTACTTTACCGTTTGGTGAAGTAGCGGTCACTTCAACAAGACTTCTTGGTGTGACGGATTCATCAATGGCAACGTGGAATGTTTCTTCGCCTGTCAAGCCGAGTGCGTCAGCACCTTCACCTTGTTTAAATTGAAGTGGCAAGACGCCCATCATGACGAGGTTGGAACGGTGAATTCGCTCGTAGCTTTTCGCGATGACCGTTTTAATCCCAAGTAAATTTGTTCCTTTGGCTGCCCAGTCGCGTGAAGACCCCATTCCGTAATCATCGCCGGCAAGGATAACTAGACCAGTGCCATCAGCCATATATTTGCGTGAAGCATCGTAGATAGACATGACTTCCTTTGTCGGGAAATAAGTTGTGTAGCCACCTTCTGTACCTTCTGCGATTTGATTTTTGATGCGAATATTCGCAAACGTTCCGCGCATCATCACATCATGATGGCCTCGTCTTGAGCCATATGAGTTGAAGTCGCGAATCGCAACACCTTGCGCTTGTAAAAATTGACCTGCTGGAGTATCTTTCCCAATGGCGCCGGCCGGTGAAATGTGGTCAGTCGTAACGGAGTCACCGAACTTCCCTATCACCCGAAGGTCAGACAAAGTTTCCACTTTTCCTTTTTCCTTCGATAAGTTTTCAAAAAATGGTGGGTTAGCGATATACGTTGAAGTATCGTCCCACTGATAAAGCGCCTCATCTGTTGTATTGATGGCATTCCATGCTTTATTTTCATCAAAAACACGCGCGTATTGTTCGCGGAATAGTTCAGGTGTTACGGTTTCTTCCACAAGTTGTTTCACTTCGTTTGAAGAAGGCCAAATATCTTTTAGGAAGTACGCCTTTCCGTCATTTCCGTGCCCAATTGGCTCATTTTCTAAATCGATATTTGTTGTGCCCGCTAAGGCATATGCCACAACAAGCGGAGGCGAAGCTAAAAAGTTCGCTTTTACAAGCGCATGAATCCGACCTTCAAAATTTCGATTTCCACTAAGAACAGCTGACACAAGCAAATCATTTTCTTGAATCGCCGCTTCAATTTCATCTTTTAATGGACCAGAATTCCCGATACATGTTGTACAACCGTAGCCGACTAAATCAAAGCCAAGTTTATCTAAATAAGGTAGCAATCCTGCTTTCTCCAAATAACCGGTTACTACTTTTGAACCAGGAGCAAGCGAAGTTTTCACAAATTTAGGCACTTCAAGTCCAAGTTCCACTGCTTTTTTTGCGACTAAGCCGGCTGAAAGCATGACATATGGATTGGACGTGTTTGTGCAACTTGTAATCGCGGCTATGGCAACCGAACCTGTTTTCATCACGGATTCATCGCCGTTTCCGTACACGACTTTCGCATGTTTATTTAGCGCATCTGGCTCTAAGCCGAATCCTTGATTACCAGCAGGCGCTGAGATGGATTTTTGGAACGTTTCCTTCATATCAGATAAAGGAATTAAATCTTGCGGACGTTTCGGTCCTGAAAGATTCGCTTCAATTTCGCTTAAGTTAATTTCTACCGTATCTGTATAATCAGGCTCACGGTTTTCTTTCGTAAAGAATAAATCATTTTCTTTTAAATAAGCTTCAACAAGGCGAATTTGTTCCTCGTTGCGGCCCGTTAAACGCAAGTATGTCAGTGACTCGGCATCAACAGGGAAAAATCCACAAGTTGCCCCGTACTCTGGCGCCATGTTAGCCACCGTTGCGCGGTCTGCAAGCGGTAACGTCGACACGCCTGGTCCATAAAATTCCACGAACTTCCCTACGACTTTTTTCTCCCGAAGAACTTGTGTCACTTTAAGTGCAAAATCCGTAGCCGTTGCGCCGTTCGGTAGAGCGCCTGTCAGCTTCACACCGATAACTTCAGGAATTGGGAAATACGAAGGTTGTCCGAGCATTCCTGCTTCAGCCTCAATCCCGCCAACGCCCCAGCCGAGCACCCCAATACCGTTAATCATCGTTGTATGGCTGTCGGTCCCAACGAGTGTATCTGGGAACACGATAGTTTCGCCGCTTTCCTCTTTTGCGATAACAACGCTCGCCAAATATTCCAGATTGACTTGATGCACAATTCCAGTTGCAGGCGGCACAGCGCGGTAATTATCAAATGACTTCTGCGCCCAGTTCAAGAACTGATAACGTTCCATATTGCGCTGAAACTCAAGCTCCATGTTGATTTTAAGCGCTTCTGGATTTGCATAGCTGTCTACTTGAACAGAGTGGTCCACAACAAGGTCTACTGGAATTTCCGGATTGATTTTCTCCGGATCGCCCCCCAAGTCCGCCATCGCTTTACGTAGTGAAGCCAAGTCAACAACAGCAGGGACACCCGTAAAGTCTTGTAAAATCACTCGTGCAGGTTTAAACGGAACTTCTCCGTCGTTTTGACTTGCTTCTTTCGACCAATTGCTAAGCCCCTTAATATGTTCTTCTGTGATTGCCTTGCCGTCGCTCTGTCTTAAAACCGATTCCAAGAGCACTCGAATCGAATAAGGCAACCTTTCAATGTTCGCTTCTAACGATTTTAATTTAAAATAGTGATACGTTTTATCATCCAATTGAAAAGATGATTTTGCTTTCGCTTTCAAGTTTGTCATCCACGTTTCCTCCTTCATTTCGAAACGATTGATATTCCCTACTTTATTTTACTGGAAAGTACATGATAAGTAAACTAAGTTATTTTGCATAAACACAATAAGTTTTAGTTATAAGCATAAAAAAAGGCATAAAGTTATGCCTTTTTATGCCTATCTTGCGAGCAATAATAATTTACCTTCATCAAGTTCGCTAACAAAATGAGCGATTTGTTCATCTGTTAAATCGAAATCCTCTAGTAGACGTTTCACCGTTTTATCATTTGTACGTGAAAACCATTTAGCAAATGGGCCTGCTGCATAGAGTGCACCGTACTTCGGATTATATGCTTGCGGAATGACAATGGCGCCACTTAAACTTTGCAGAATACCCGAAATGATGCCGAATGCTTCTTCGTTTACTGGGCGTTCCTGTTCTGTTTCAGTTCGTTCGGCTATTTCCTCACTCATTTTCTTATTTTTAGCTAGAACAGAAATATCCTCTTTTGTATATCCTTTTTGAACAAGTTGTTCGATTTGTTTGACTGCTTCCTCTTCATTTTCTACTGACAAAACTTCCCATTTATCCATTTTTCAACGCATCCCTTCTTTATTAAATGTAAGTAGTGCTTTCATCTCATCAATGGTGAGTTTGTTAAGCAATTGTTCACCAGGTTGAATGAGCGCATCTACTAAGGCTTGTTTCTTTTGTTGAAGCTCAAAAATGCGTTCCTCAATCGTTCCTCTTGCAATAAAGCGAATGACTTGCACGACTTTCTTTTGTCCAATTCGGTGCGCTCGACTAGCCGCCTGTTCTTCAATCGCGGGATTCCACCACAGGTCGAATAGAATGACCGTATCGGCACCCGTTAAATTTAAACCCGTGCCGCCTGCCTTTAAGGATATTAAAAACACATTTTTTTCTCCTTGATTAAAAGCTAAGACATCGTCGACACGTTTTTTTGCATTCGTTTTTCCATCGAGATAAAAATACGGAATTTCTTGTTCTTCGCATCCTTCTGCAATTAATTGTAGCATACTTGTAAATTGAGAGAAAATAAGAACACGTTTCTCCCCTTGAAGTGCTGTCCCAAGCGTATCGAACAGTTGCGTAACTTTGCTTGACTCCCCTGTGTATTCTGGCATAAATAAGCGCGGATCACAGCAAATCTGTCTAAGGCGCGTCAAACCGGCAAGCAAACGAATATGCTCCTCACCTTGATTTAAGCCGCCGGAAGCAAGTTCAGCTTGAATTTTTTCCACATAGGCTAAATAAATTTGTTTCTGTTCAGTTGTAAGCTCTGAATAAAGATTCGTTTCGATTTTCTCAGGCAATTCACGCGCGACATCCTTTTTGAGCCGTCGAAGTAAAAACGGTCGAATGAGCGCAGCTACATGTTGATGGTCGACCTCTTTAAATTTGCGTAGTGACGGGAAAAAGCCTGGTAAAATCGTTTGAAAAATCGTCCATAATTCATCCACCGAATTTTCAAGTGGTGTTCCGCTAAGCGCAAACATCGATTTACGGTCGAGCAATCTGACTGCCTGAGAAACTTTCGTCGTATAGTTTTTAATCATTTGTGATTCATCTAAAATAATTGTATGGAACAAGTTGCCTTCAAGCAAATCCGCATCTTGGCGCAGCGTTTGATAAGAAATCAAATACACTTGATTTTTTTTGAGTTCCGCCAATTGTTCTGCGCGTGAAAACTTGCTTCCTTCCACTATTTCCACGTTTATGCTACTTGCAAACGTCTGGAATTCATTTAGCCAGTTATAGAGGAGCGAGGCTGGTGTCACGATTAAAATTGGCTCGAGTTCTGCGTTTTCCTCCAGCTCAGATAAAAGAAATGCAATCGTTTGAATGGTTTTCCCAAGCCCCATATCATCAGCTAACACGCCACCTAGTTGGTATTTCGAAAGGGATTTCATCCATTCAAAGCCAACAATTTGGTAGTCGCGAAGTGTGGTATTTAGCGCTTTTGGAACGTTATAATGTTCATCGGAAAAATGTTGGACTTCTTCGAGCAATTCGCGATATTTCTTACTGAATTTTTGCCGATCTTGTTGGCCTTTTTCCAGTTCATAAAGCTGGATGCCGCGATAGACGGGCAACTGCATCGTTTGTTTGACTTCATTTTGCCGAACATCAAGCAATTCGAAAATCCGTTTAATTTGCTCAAAGCTTTCGTCTTCAAGCGATAAAAATTGGCCATTTTTTAAACGATGATACGTTTTTTTCTCACGTAAGGATAAAAGTACATCTTTTGTTTCATCTTCTGGAATGCCCAAAAATTGGAAGGACACTGATAGAAACGTATTGTTTTCTGCCACATCAAAGGAAGTCACTGGCTGAATATCTTGAAATGCCATGTTTTCCATACCGTCTGCCATGAAGATTGCAACATATTCGCTAAGCTTTGGCACAATATGCGCATAAAAATGGTATAAGTCTTGTTCTTTCGCGCTTAAAACCATGCGATTTCCAGAAAATAAAATGGGGGCATTTTCAATAAGCTGCATAATTTTTGTTTCTGTTTCAATGTCACGGATAACAATTCGCTCGGCGCTCGCTCCGTTTTCCCCCGTGTGAAAAGGTTCAAAAATCCAATCTGCATACTCATATTGCAGGCGCAGCTCATGTTTGGCGTCTTCTGTCATTGAAATAAAAAGCTTTGCCTCAAGTGGAAAATTGATGATGCGATTTTGAATGGTCTCGTCCACATCGACTGTGCCACTTTTTTGTAGTGCTGGCAAAACGTAAGACACCATTTCGCTTAATCTAGCTTCGTTGAACTGTACAACATCACTTTTCGTTACTTTTTGGAATTCGAAAAGTGGCATTATGCTTAGCCATTCTTTTCGTTCTAAGTGATGGAAAGTGCCGTCTAAAAAGATGAGTTGATATTTTTCTAAAAAAACAGCTTGTTGCAGCGATTCGAGTTCAATTTGGTATTTCCCGTTTGACGTGCTTCTGAAAATATAGTTGAAATCCAGTTCCCCTTTGACCATCTTAATAGCGGGATAGCGCATTAAAATTTCATTTTTTTCGTTCATTATTTGTAAACTCGCGTTTTCCCCTGTGAGTTTTTGAAGTAACTCTTCTGCCAAATACGGCGTCACGATAAGCGTTTTGTCGTCTTCGTAACTTCTTGAAAAATAGCTGTCGGACAGTTCATACATCTTCTGGATATCGCAAATTTGCGTGAGCAGTTCGAGAATGGCGGAGTCTTTTTCTGAAAAAGTATGTTCATTTGGATCAAAGCTGAAATTTTTTGTAAAAACGAGCAACTGGTTGTAGCGCACGGCATCAAGAAAGGCTTGAATGTTTTTTACAACATACGTCCGCTCGGCGCCGACTTTTAGTTCCAGCACAATTTGTCGCTCTTCGTTTTCTGTTTTTAATGAAACATTGTAAACAATTTGTAGTGTTTTCTTTGCATCTAAAACAGGCACCTCAAATTGGTCCGCTAAACTTTCTTGAAAAAGTGCTAAAAGCGTGACGGATTCTTGTTCTAAAATGCGTTCTTTCAAACTGATTTTTTTCTTTTCGTGCAGCAACTCTACTTTTTTCAAATAAGTGGCATACATATGTTTACAGACGCGTTCCCCGTAAAGGTGGCTGTCGCACGTGCAGTCCAGTACATCTGGTTCCGTTTCCGTGACAACTTCCCCGTCAGAAAAGTAAAAATTGGTCTGCTCGTTTTCTTCATCTATTTTATATAAGGCTTCACTTTTTATAAGTCCTTTGGCATCTTGTTTCGTTTGATAAGGCACCATTTCATCTTGAATGTTGATTTGCCGTTTCATCATTATCCCTCGCTTTAAGAGTCCTCTAAACCTTTATTTTAACATAAAAAAAGGCGTGAGGCTTGTTTATATACACCTCACGCTTTTTTTAAGTTTTTTAATAAGTTTTCTTTACTTTAACATCGCCAAAATCATCTGGTGAAAAACGGCTGTTATAAACTGAACACCAATCTGTTTATGAAATACAAAAAGAGACTCGCGACTTCTCTTCGCCGCGAGCCCTTTTATGTGTGTAACACGAACTCCGTCTTGCTTCCTTGGTTCGTCGCTGTCACTTCAAGCCGAGCCGGAATGCGCTCTTTAAGCTCTGGTACATGCGAAATGATGCCCACAAGTCGTCCGTTTTCCTGCGTTTCCAGCAAACATTCAATCGCCGTTTCCAAAGATTCCGGATCAAGCGTACCGAAACCTTCATCGATAAACATCGTATCAAGCGAAATGCCGCCAGCCATCTCCTGCACCACCTCAGCTAAAGCCAGCGCTAGCGCAAGTGACGTTTTAAAACTTTCACCACCCGATAACGTTTTCACATGGCGCGTTAAGCCCGTATATTCGTCATACACCTCAAGCTCAAGCCCGCTCTGCGCGTTGCCTTTCGCTTTATCGCGTTTTCGGCTAAGCTCAAAACGCCCATTTGTCATCTTCAGTAAACGCACGTTAGCATGCTGAACAATTGTGTCGAGGAAAGTCGCGAGCACGTACCGCTCAAACGTAATCCGCAAATCATTTTTCCCGCGCGCAGTATCCGCAAGCAGACCCAAATCTGCGTATTCCGCTTCAAATTTAAGCAATTCTGCTTTTTTGGAATTAAAAAGCGTATAGCGACTGGACGTTTCACTTCCACGTTCGCGCACAACTAGCATTTTTTGTTCGGCCTCACTTTGAATAGCTTTCGCCGCATCTAGTTCTGCTTGCAATTTGCTGACGTCTTTCTTCTCGACGTTTTTTAGTTTTTCTGCTAGCACCTGTTTTCGATCTTCCGCCACAAAAAGCGCTTTTTCATAGCTCGAAAGTGTCGTTTCGGTCGTGGGGATTTCATTTTCGCGCGCCAAATAGGACTTAAAAGTCGCCTCATCTTGGAATCCAAGGTTGACTCGTTTTTCTTCAAAAAGTGTCTGATCGGCTTGCCATTCGTTTGAAAGTTCCGCGAGTTGTTTTTCTGTGCCTTTTAAGCGCGTTTCCATGTTGCTGACAAGCTCTTTTTGCGCCGTAACACCTTTTGAAACTTCCTGTTCGCGTTTTTCAAATTCTAACAGCGATGCCGCAATTTGGTTTTGCAAACGCTTGAAAGCTTCTGGTTCGCGCAAATTTTCCGGAATATCTGTGTAAAGCCAATTGATTTCCGTCTCCAAAAGGTCCAATTCGCGCTGCAACTTATCTTTTTCAATTTGCGCTTCAGTCATTTGATGCGTCAAATTCTGTTTCGCAGTTTGCTGTTCGTTTAGTTGCGCTTTGAGTTTGTTTCGTAGTTCCAGCTGTTCATTTAGCTTCGCTTGTTTTTGTTTGGCAGTTTCAATCGTAGCGGTCAATTTTGCTAGCTGCTCATCAAACACAGCAAAATCATTTCCGCTTACGTCTCCCCACTGCTCAGTCTGCCATTTCAAACGGGCGATTTTTTCCTCAACTTGCTTTAATCCAAGCGTTTTAGTTTCCAGCTCTTTTGAAAGTTCCTCTAGCTTCCCAATATCCAAAGTTCCAGAAAACGTAGCCATTTGCGGGTGTTCCGTCGCGCCGCAAACTGGGCATGGCTCACCGTTATGAAGGTGTGCCGCTAAGAGCGCGGCCTGCTCCTGTTTCGAAGCAGCAAGGAGTTCCGCTTCCTCTTTTTGAAGCGCTTTTACAACTGTCGTCTGCGCCTTTTGTTCTTGCCGCAAAACCGCAAGCTGCTCTTCTATTTGCAAAAGCTGGCTCGTTTTCTCAACATTTTCTGCCACTTGTTTCCGCTCGCCCTCTAGTTCGTTCATGTTCTCCAACAGCTGGAAACGTTCTTGCTCAAGGTTCTCAAGCGCCGCAATACGGTCCTCAAGCGAACTCACATCATGCGCAAGTATCTCGAAATCCACTTCAAATCTTTTAAAAGCTTCTTCTTTTGTAATAAAAGCAGCCTTTTTAAACTCCAATTGTGTTAAGTTTTCCGTAAGCTGCCTCATCTTCGGCGCCATTTTCTCAAATTCAATTTGATTGCGACGCCATTTTGCTACACGATTTGCCATCTCTAAAAGTTCCCGCTGCCCCTCTTCCCATTTTAAAAGCTCCGTGCGCGCATCTTCCGTCTGATTTTCAAGTTGCTCCTTTTCTAGCTGCACCGTGCGTATTTTTTCATTCGTTCGCTCCCGCTGCATAAACGCAGCTTGCAACTCTTTCGCCGCCTTCATTTTCGTTAGCTCCCGCTTCAACTCCTGCATTTTCTCCCGTTCACCGTATAATAGTTCGAGCTCCTCCAATTGCTTCTCAAGCTGTACAAAGTCCGCTTCGATATTTTCCGCCACCGCAACGCTTTGAGCTGCCGCGATGCTCACCTTCTCAAGTGTTGTTAGCTCATCTTGCAAACTTGCCATGTGCTTTTTCTGCTCCGCCATTTTCGTTTGAAATTGTTCTTCGATTTCGGCAATGGTTAGCGTTTCATCAGCGAATTCCGCTACAATCACTTTCCAAAGTTCGGTTCGCGTATTTTCTGCCAAAAGCTGTAACTCTTTTTGCTTTTCAAATAAAAGATTTTCGACATATTTGTAAAAATCCGTATGCGCCAACCGTTGTAAAATGACTTCCTTTTCCTTGCTTTCTGAAATGAGCAATTCACGAAACTCGCCTTGGGGAATCATTAAAATTTGCCGAAACTGGTCGACATTCAGTTGAATTAATTCTTCCATTTTTACTTTTACATCGCGCACGGAGCTAGCTAGCAATTTTTCGCCATCGTCCATTATTTCAAACAACTCGGCTTTTTGATTTAAAGAGCGCATGCCGTCGCCGCGCGCCTTTTTCACTTCCTGCTGCGGCATTCGTTTAATGAAGTACGTTTTTTCGCGCAACATGAAAGTGAGTGTCACTTCCGTTAAATCTGAATCCGCCGCAAAGTCACTTCGCATTGATGCGCCTTCCCGGTCAGCTAAATTTGTAACGCCAAAAATGGCAAAACTAATTGCATCAAAAATCGTGGACTTGCCCGCACCCGTTTTTCCAGAAATAACAAAAATACGTTCTGTCCCAAGTTCAGTAAAATCGATTGTCTCCAGTTTTTTATAGGCACCAAATGCCTCCATCGTTAACTTTAACGGCTTCATTCTTTACCTCCCTCACGCGCTTCTTTAAAAATTTCCGTCATCAGTTCTTTTTGCGCCGTTGTCATACTTTTACCTTCAGCAAATTCAAAAAACTGATCAAACAATGCCACATCATCCTTTTTCATCAGCTCATCAAACTTCAATTCAAGCTTGTCTTCCATCTGGTGCCGCATTCGCTCTAAATGCAAAATATTCGGATAGAACTTACGAAGTTGCCCCATCGGATCAAGAAGCGCACCTGCGTCTTCTAACTTCACTTGCAAGTAATCTTCTTTCTTGTCTAAAATATTGGTCGTAAGTTCGCTTAAGCTTCCGCTCACAATTCGCATATCGCGTATTGGTTGCAAGAATACTTCACGTACGTCGAGCGTTTCTTCGAGTGTAACGATGCGCACACTTTTTTTATCCTTGCTTTCTGAAAAAGAATATTTTAACGGCGAACCGCTATAATGGATGGTGGGGTGCGTGATGGCGTGCGGGTGGTGCAGATGGCCAAGTGCAACATAATCAAAACCAGCGAAGCAGTTTGTAGAAACACGGTCTACATTCCCGACAGCAAGTTGACGTTCAGAGTCACTTGAAATGCCGCCAGCAACAAAGGCGTGTCCAACTAAAATTTGCTTTTTCGTTTTATCAGCACGCGCCCGAATGGAATCGGTTATTTTTTGCATCGCATCTTCGTAAGTTCGAATGTCGCTATCATTAAATTTTTCGCGCACAATTCCAGGCTCATGAAACGGGACAAGCCAAATTTCAGCATTTTGAAAGGCTACTTTTTGTACTGGGTCAGTGATTTTCCCAGCAAGATAAAGTGCCGTTTTTTCATACCATGCAGCGCCAAATTGCAGCCGCTCTGCACTATCATGATTGCCGCTAATCGCAAAAATCGGCAAGCCAAGCGTCACGTTCCACTCGTAGAAAATATCGTTTAAAACGTCAACCGCGCTCGCTGGTGGAACCGAACGGTCATAGAGATCCCCTGCGATAATGATGCCATCTACTTTTTCCCGTTTAATAATTTCGGTTATTTGTTCTAAAATATATGTTTGATCCTCAAGCATCGAAACACCGGATACGATTTTTCCAAGGTGAAGATCTGCTGTATGTAAAAGTTTCATCATGGCCTCTTTTCTACTGCTTTATTTTTTTAATGCAAAAATCTGCATTTTTGAGTATACTTATACTAGTTGATGTCTTTTAGGGAGTGAAGAAGTTGTTTTATAAATTTGCGAAAACTGTCGTCCATATTATTTTAATCATCATTGGTGGACGATTTCAAGTACAAAACAAAGAAAAAATACCTGCGGCTCCTTATGTTGTTGTCTCGCCGCATACTTCATGGATTGAAATTATTTATCTTGGCTTTGCCGTCTATCCTGTATCTGTTCATTATATGGCGAAACAAGAGTTATTTAAAGGGAAATTCCTTAATTGGTTGATGACGCATTTAAACGCCTTCCCAGTTAACCGTGACAACCCTGGTCCTAGCGCTATTAAAGCGCCGATTCGTTTATTAAAACAAGGCAAAGTCGTCGGTATTTTCCCAAGTGGCACGCGTAAACAGACGAACTTGCATTTAAAACGCGGTGCTGTAACCATTGCTTTTAAAGGAAAAGTCCCGATGTTACCAGCCTTTTATGATGGCCCGAAAAACTTCAAAGAAATTTTAAAAAGAAAAAAAGTTATCATTCGTTTCGGTGATCCGATACATTTAAATGATACGGATAAAGAACAAAAAGAAGTTTTAGAAGAAAAATCACTTGAACTTATGGCAACATTCGAAAGACTGGAACAAGAAATTCAAGCTACGAAGAAAAAATAAATTTAAAAAAAGCATTTTGGGATTACCCAAAATGCTTTAGTTTGTAGAAAACCTCTAAACTTAAGCCAAACAAAACGTACTACGCACAATCAGACTGATGACAAATGGTGAGATTCTCACGCATTGCCGAGTACTGCACCGGAGCGTACTCGAGTACGTGAGGAGCGGAACGCAGGTTTTAACGACGAAGATTGCCGTTTGTCATCAGTCTGAAGCATTTTGGGATTCCCAAAATGCTTTTTATTACATTGTATCTGTTAAAATATCCGAACCAGCTAAGCCATTATCTTCTAAGATTTTTGAGATATCAGCAGATGCTTTTTGAAGCTTCTCATCAGCACTTGTTGTGTCAACAGGTGTTGCGTTTAAAGCTGTTGCTTCATCGGCATAAGCAGCACTTAAATCCGAAACTGCCTTTTTAAAGTCGTCTGTAGATTTCCCTAAATCCGGAACTTTTTCAGCCGCTAAAGCATCGGAAACCGCTTGTGCAGAAGTCGATGCTTTTTTAGCAAGCTCCGCAAGTTCAGCTTCAGAAGGCTTAGGATCAGCAGTCGAAGCGCTTAGATAGGCACTGTAATCCGCGTTTTTATCACTAATAGTCGAAACTAAATCCATATAATAATTTAGTACATCTTCGCTTGATGTTTTCTTCGATTCTTCTTTTTTGTCTGTATCATTGTTGCTTGAAGATGAACAAGCTGCAAGCGTGAAAGCTAAAACAAACATAAGTAATGCAATTAACGTTTTCTTCAAAATATTTCCTCCTTTTTATCACATAAATGTGACCTTCCTCATTATAACTTTTACATAAATCTTACACAAGTATTTTTACGAATAAATCGCCTCATTCTGCCATTTCTTTAGCAGGTTGAAGGTTTTTAGCGACGTTTTTATATTGAAAATACATCGCAACACGCCACGGAACAATCATCGCGAACGCCATAATCCAAAACATTCCTGATAATTCCCCAACTTCAAGGCTACCACTAATTAAATATTTGATTAAAATTCGAATAAGTAACAGTGACATCAAAATGACCGGAAATGCCTTTGTACGTTTAATAAACACAAAATCCTTTTTAATTTCAAATTTCGTCGTCCAAATGAGAATGACAGAAAATACTAGCCCCATTAAAATGGCTTCGATAATATCAAGTCCCGAAACGCGGAAATACGGGACAACAAACATGAGCGCACCAGTCGACATCATCACTGGCGGTAAAATAATGCCTTTTATAGACGCTGGTCGTTTTGATGCTTTCATGCGAATTAAAATAATCATTGAACCAAAAATGAGTGTAACAATAATAGATAAAATAAGTGACATATCTGATTCCTCCTACAAAGCTTCGTTAGCCATTATAGCGCTTATTTTAAAGAAAAGAAACCAAAATGTTTACAATTCCATGCCACTATTTTGCAGTTGGTACATCGAATGATAAACTCCACCCGTTTGTAAAAGTTCGTCGTGTGTACCGCGTTCAATAATCTCGCCTTTGCTTAAAACTAAAATCAAGTCAGCATCTTTAATTGTCGAAAGTCGATGCGCAATCGCAATCGTTGTCCGACCTGTGCGCATGCGTTTTAAGCCCGTTTGAATTAAACTTTCCGTTTCCGTATCGATGTTCGCTGTCGCTTCATCTAAAACAAGAATTTGCGGATTCGTCACAACCGTACGTGCAAAGGAAATGAGTTGCCGCTGTCCACTTGAAAATGATGCTCCGCGTTCAATGACCTTATGGTCGTAAGTCCCATCTAACGTTTGAATAAAATTGTCTGCCTGTACAAATTTGGCCGCCTCTTCCACTTCCTGATCGGAAATTTCCTGGTTGTACAGCCGAATATTGTCCCGAATATTACCGTAAAACATAAAACTATCTTGCAGGACAAGACCCGTTTTTTTACGCAACTCACTCGTTTTATAATCTTTAATCGATTTTCCATCAATTAAAATTTCGCCGCGTTCAAATTCATAAAAGCGCATCATCAAATTAATAATCGAACTTTTTCCGCTTCCTGTATGCCCGACGAGCGCAATCGTCTGCCCAGATTCTGCCGTAAAGCTAATATTTTTCAAAACATCATGCTCCCCGTCATAAGCAAAGGATACATCTTTAAACTCAATTTTTGCGCTTTCAATTTTAGCTTGCGCATCATTTTTCTGAGCGGGCACTTCTTCTGTTTCGTCCATGATGCGGAAAACGCGCGCTGCCGCAGTAATCGCTTCCTGATACATCGCAAGACGCTCCATCACATTATAAATGGCTTCTAAAAAGCGATCAAAATAGCTGACGAAAGCATAAATCGTACCAATGGCCACTGGACCGATGAGCGATTCTGCTCCGAAAAAGCCAAGGATAATTACGACCGCAATCGCATAAATGAAATCAATGGCTGGACCTAGTAACAGCGCATTAAATTTAATATTTTTTATCCCAACATCGTAGTAATCTTTGTTGATGACTTCAAATTCGCGAGCTAGACGTCTTTCCTGATTAAATTGTTGGACAATCGACATTCCTGAAATCGACTCGCTAATATTGGCGTTTAGTTGACTTAATTTTTCGCGCTTCGCCCGGTAAAATTTTGAACTTTTCTTCCGGTAAACGATAATAATAAAAGCGATGAGCGGAAATAGTGCCAAACAATACAGCGCAAGTTGCGCATCAAGAGCAAACATCGCTACGTACATACCAATTAGCATGAATAAACTTTGAATCGCAGTGGAAAGCACATTAATAAACATGTCTTTAATCGCTTCCGTATCGTTTGTCACACGCGACACAATACTACCCGCAGGGGTTTTATCAAAATAGCGCATGCCAAGCGTATGCAACTTCGAAAATATATCAATGCGAATGCGTTCCACAATCTGAAAGGCAATTTTTTGAAAGAAAAAGAGTTGGAAATACCAAATGATAACCTTTGCTAGCGCAAGTCCAAGGTATCCCGCCACAAGAATTGTAATCGCCTCTACTGCAAAGTTCATCGGTGTCAAATAATCATCTAAAAACTTCCGAATGATGAGTGGCGACACAACATCAATTATCGTCACAAACAACACGAGAAAACCAGTTAAAATTAATAGTGGAATATGGAAACGTGTGTAGCGCATCAGACGTTTTAAAACTTGTCGATGTTCTTTTCCTGTCATCGTTAATAAATCATCATTCATTTGCTCATTCACGTTCCTCACCACCTTTCAAATGTTCCGCTAATTGTTGCTCCCGGTATATCTCCGCATACCAACCATTTTCTCTAAGCAATTCTTGGTGTGTGCCACGTTCAATGACCCGCCCGTTATCCATGACGATAATGAGGTTGGCATGTTCGACGGAACTCAGGCGATGCGCACTAATGATGGTCGTTTTATCCGCTCGGCTCGCCTTTAAGTTTTCCAAGATGCGCTCTTCCGTCTTGGCATCAACTGCCGATAACGCATCATCTAAAATGAGCAATTCCGGATCCATAATTAAAGCACGCGCAATCGCAAGGCGTTGTTTTTGACCACCCGAAAGCGACACACCACGTTCGCCCACAACCGTTTGATACCCATCTGCAAAACCTTCAATATCATCATGCACCGCCACGGTTTTCGCAATCTTCCTCACATCTTCAGGCGCCGCTTCTGGCACCCCAAAGCGAATATTATCTAAAACAGTCGTCGAAAATAAGAACTGGTCTTGCGGCACATAGCCAATTGCTTTCCGAAGCGCATTTGTCTGATAATCTTGGATTTTGACTCCGCCGAACGAAATCGTGCCTGCATAGTCATCGTATTCACGAAGCAAAAGTTTTAAAAGCGTCGTCTTCCCTGAACCTGTTCGCCCAACAATTCCCAGTGTTTCACCTGCATTTATCGTGAAGTCAATATTTTCCAACACTGGCTCTTTTTCATCCGGATAAGAAAATCGGCTGATATGAGTGGCGAGAGCTCCGCTAGGCGTTTCTGCGCGCGCGTCTTCGTGGTCGACAATATCTTCTCTTTCGTTTAAAAGTTTGGTGATGCGGTCATATGAGGCACTTCCGCGTTGAATAATGTTGTACAAAAACCCAAATGCGAGCATTGGCCAAATGAGTAGAAATAAGTAATTGACAAACGCAATGACTTGCCCAATTGTGAGCGAACCTTCAATGACAAATTTCGAACCAAATCCTATTGCGAGCACAAAAGAAATGCTTACAACAATCGAAATCATCGGGTCAAACATGGCATCGACGCGGGCTACGGCAACGTTCTTCTTCACGACAGCACTCGTTTGTTTGGCAAAATCCGCAATATCTTCTTTTTCCTGTCCAAACGTGCGTGTCACTTTAATGCCTGAAATACTCTCCTGTGTCTTATCATTTAGTTTTGAGAAAGCTCTTTGTGCGCCGTGAAAGCGTTCATGTAGTTTTTTCCCTAAAATCGATGACCCAAAAATCATAATCGGCATTGGAATGAGCGCAATGAGCGTCAACCGCCAATCAATACTAATCGCCATCATTAAAATAACCGTGCTACCTGTTAAAAATGAATCGGCAAGTGTCAGCACCCCAATGCCAGCAACTTGTTGAACGGCTGCAATGTCATTTGTCGCATGCGCCATTAAATCGCCAGTCCGGTACCTCTGAAAGAAAAACGGTGACATCTTCGTCAAATGTTCAAATAGCCGTAACCGCAAAGTTCGTTGCAATTTATTATCCGAACCAAAAATCATCAAGCGCCAAACGTAACGTCCGAGATAAGTCAAAACCGCAACAACAATCAAAATCACAATCCATTTTATTAACGTCTCTTTTGTCAAAGTCGAATCCGCTATCGCATCAACAACTTTCCCTATGACAAACGGCGGTATAAGCTGCAAAAGCGCAATGATGAATAAAATCGAAACCCCAAAAGTATACTGCTTTTTTCGTTCTTTAAAAAACCAGCCTAAATCCTTAAAAATCTTCACATGGCAACCCCTCCTTTTCCCTTTTTAGACAACAAAAAATAATGGACATCACTTCTGCCCATTATTACTTAAAAAGTATTATTTGCCGTCTATTTTCCGCGCACAAAGCAAAGCATGCGAGAGGTCAATAAATCCCCTTTATACTTAAAGAATCGGTACGGAGCGACACAAATAATGAAATTTTAAGCAATAATGATTTTCCTACATATTTACGCATCTCGCATACCTCCTTTAAATTTTTTTATGCAACGCTTACATTTTACAATATCTTGAAAAAAATTACAACACCTTTTTTCAAAATTTTTCGTCATATAGCTTTTCCGCCACAACAAATAGCTGTAAATCAAGCGCAAGTCGATGCAGCTCACGAAGTGAACACCCGGATAAATCCTCTGGAATGAAAACGAGATCCATCGCTTGCTGTGCAAGTACCATTCTCCCTTCATCCGCCGCATTTTCCACCACAAACTGCCGCCCCAAAAGAGCAAGCACCTTCGCTTCCGCACCATGTTCCAGCTCCTCATCTAAAAGTAGCCGAATCACACCATTCTTCCTCGCGTCATGCTGAAACCGCGTCGAAAATAGCAACGCATAACCAATTTTCAGCCGATTCCCCGAATTATCCCCTAAAAATGGTGTCACATAGCCCGATAAAGTTTGCTCTACTTCTGATTCCAGCCGGTACAAACTGCGCTCTAAAATTAATGCTGCCTTCGCCTGTTCCATATTCTCTCCTCCTTTTCCCATATAAAAACGCCCTTTTAAACAAAAGGACGATCTTTATATTCTCAAAAAATGAAATTCGCTAACAGAAAATTATTTTTTCTTCTTCCCTGTTTCTTTTTCTGTTTGTTTATTCATCGCGCTCATCATTTGATTGATTTTCTTTTGAGACGGCTTTTGTCCCATTTGCGCCATCATCATTTGGAGCATTTGCTCATTGATAGGCGGGTTGTTTTTCAAATAGCTCATCATGTAGCGTCTTGCGATAAAGAAGCCACCAGCTAGTCCTGCAAGTAAGCATACAAGACCAACAAGAATGTAAATCCACATAGTTTCTTTCTCCTCCTTGAACGAATATACCTTCTTTATTGTACTTGATTTACGCCTCACAAACAACTCTTTTTTACAAAAGAAAAAGACGGACATTCAAATCACAAATATCCGCCTTGAAAATTATAAACTTTCGACTGTTTTTACAATGTTTTCGACTGTAAAACCATAGTTTTCAATAATCGTCTCACCTGGTGCTGAAGCGCCAAATTTGTCAATACCAATGACTTTACCATCAAGCCCGGTGTATCTCTCCCAACCAAAGCTCGCGCCCATTTCAACGGCTACACGTTTACGTACAGCATTTGGTAAGACACTTTCTTTATAGTCAGCAGATTGTGTTTCAAAAAGGTCAAATGATGGCACTGAAACGACAGAAACATCAACGCCTTTTTTAGCTAGTTCTTCTTGTGCTTGAACAACTAAGTGCACCTCAGATCCGCTTGCAAGTAAAATCGCATCAGGCACATCTTTTTTCGCTTTAGACAGAACGTAAGCGCCTTTGCGTACGCCTTCTTCAGCAATTTCACTCGTATTTGGAAGTACAGGCAACCCTTGGCGTGTTAACACTAACGCATGTGGTTTGTTAGTTGATTCTACGGCTAATTTCCAAGCCACATTCACTTCGTTCCCGTCAGCTGGGCGAAGAATCGATAAACCTGGCATTGCACGTAGCGACGCTAATTGTTCAACGGGTTCATGCGTCGGTCCATCTTCCCCAACAGCAATACTATCATGAGTTAAAACGTAGGTTACTGGTAGATGTTGGATAGCTGCAAGGCGAATGGATGCGCGTAAATAATCCGAAAATACGAAGAATGTTCCGCCGTAAACCTTCAAGCCCTCATGAAGAGCCATACCATTTAAAGCAGCTCCCATCGCAAATTCACGAACACCAAACCAAATATTGCGATCTTGTGGTGTATCCTTTGTAAATTCACCATCTGTTTTAATCGTCGTATTATTTGAACCAGCTAAGTCGGCTGAGCCACCAAATAATTGCGGCAATGTTTCAGCAAGCACATTAATAGCTTCACCGCTTGTCGCCCGACTTGCAAGAGCTTTATCGCCAACTTCATATTTTGGTAATTTATCGGAAAATCCTTCTGGCAATTTGCCATCTAAGCTATACTCCAATTGTTTCGCAAGCTCTGGATATTTTTCTTTGTAAGCAACAAACATATCAGACCATGCTTTTTCAGCTTGTGCTCCGCGGCTCGCGATTGTGCTACCAAAGCGTTCATAAACTTCATTCGGCACATAAAAATCTTCTTCGTAATCCCAGCCATAAGCTGCTTTTGCTGCTTTCACACCGTCAGCGCCTAGAGGAGCGCCGTGAACTTTACTAGTGCCGGCATTAGGAGCACCAAAACCGATTACAGTTTTCACTTCAATCATCGTAGGTTGCGATGTATTTTGTTTCGCTTTTTCAATGGCCGCTAAAATTTCAGCTGTATCATTGCCGTCTTTCACAAGTAAATGTTCCCATCCGTAGCTTTCAAAGCGAGCTTTCACACTTTCAGAGAACGACTTATCTAAATCGCCATCTAAGGAAATATCATTTGAATCATACAGCACAATAAGACGACCTAGTTGTTGATGACCAGCAAGACTCGCTGCTTCGGCAGAAACACCTTCCATTAAGTCACCATCGCCACATAACGCATATGTATAATGATCTACAACTTTAAACGTATCACGATTGTACATTGCTTCTAAATGACGTTCTGCCATAGCCATTCCAACAGCCATCGCAATGCCTTGACCAAGTGGACCTGTAGTAGCATCAACACCGTCAGTATGGTGGTATTCAGGGTGTCCAGGCGTTTTGCTGTCCCATTGGCGGAAGTTTTTCAAATCATCGAGGCTTAATTTGTAACCACTTAAATGAAGCAGACTGTATAAAAGCATAGAACCATGTCCAGCAGATAATACGAAACGGTCACGGTTAAACCAGCGTGAATTTGCTGGGTTAGCATTTAAAACTTTAGACCATAATGTATACGCCATAGGTGCCGCACCCATAGGTAAACCTGGATGACCTGAATTTGCTTTTTGAATGGCATCCATTGAAAGTGTGCGAATCGTGTTAATCGCTAATTGATCAGTTTTATCGAACAAATGAAACATCCTCTCTTAATTTAAAATTTTAACTACCTCCATTTTATTCCTAAAACTTAAATTACACAACCAAAAAAGCATAAATGATCAAACTTTTTGTTCGTTTGTTCATTTATGCTCATTTCAGCTATTTATTTTCTTTTTTTGCGCATTTGTTTCACCTTTGAAGGGGTGATATCCTTTCCATTCGGATCTAAGATTGTTGTATTCTCAATGGTTCCTTTCATATGTGTCCGAAATGATTTTAAATATTCTTTCCGCAATTCTTCTTGCTCTATTTTTTCATCAGCTGTTAAGCCTTCTGATTTTTTCTTACGAGAAAGTTCATTAATTCGATTAATTTTAGCTTTTTCCAACATAAATTTCATCCTATTCATCAATGTGTTTCTTTTATTATAGCATAAAATGTAAAACCAGTTCGTTGCGACCGATTGCTGCTGAATATATTTTTAGTTCGTACTCTTTATTTAAAACGTATTACTGTACAAAATTACTCATTTGCTAATTGAATTGTTGAGTCGCGGTTCATCTCATTTTTCTTAATCGGAATAACAATTTCATCTCCCGCTTTTAATGTGCTGTTATTTAAATGATTTTCTTTTTCAACCCACTTAATAAAAGTCATTTTATCCATGTTCGCTTTTTCGGCATGTTCATTCGCAAGAACCCATAATGAATCTCCAGATGCTACGTCAATCGTTGAATATTTATTTTCATTTGTTGCACTCGCATAAAATAGTAATGTTAATCCCATAAGTACAGAAGCAACAACAAAGATAATCGCAATATAGTATTTATCCCAAAATAATTTCAAAGTCATCTTAATCCCCTCCAACGGAATATATGTTCGCTTTTTTATTATTATAGAACGTTCGTTCGTTTTTGTCAACAAAAAAATCGAACCTTTGTTTGCATATCCAAAAAACATTTGCTATACTATTGGTAACAACTAATTAAAATAACGGGGTGAAAACCATGAAATTATCAAAGCGACAACAAGATATATATGAATTTATAAAATCTGAAGTTAAGGACAAAGGCTATCCGCCCTCTGTTCGTGAAATTGGCGAAGCTGTAGGTTTAGCTTCAAGTTCAACTGTCCATGGCCATCTTGCTCGTTTGGAAACAAAAGGACTTATTAGACGTGACCCGACAAAACCTCGTGCCATTGAAATCTTGTCGATGGAAGATGATGTTCCTACTCCTGCTGTTGTGAATATCCCCTTAATTGGGAAAGTGACGGCTGGAATGCCCATTACTGCGATTGAAAACATTGATGAATACTTCCCGCTGCCTGAGAGCATGGCTGCCGGTGAAAAAGATATTTTTATGTTAGAAATTGATGGTGAAAGCATGATTAATGCCGGCATCTTAGACGGAGACAAAGTTATTGTTCGAAAACAAAGTAATGCAACAAACGGAGAAATTGTAGTTGCAATGACAGATGAAGACGAAGCAACTTGTAAACGTTTCTTTAAAGAAGCGAATCATTTCCGCTTACAACCCGAAAATGACACTATGGAACCCATTATTTTAAACCAAGTATCGATTTTAGGGAAAGTCATTGGTTTATTCCGTGATATTCGTTAATAGACACACCTTTTAACTCGCCTCATTCAGGCGGGTTTTTAAATTGGGAAAGTCTACCGTTTTATAGCAAAAATAAACACACCTTCAATCCATAGATTGAAGGTGTGCGACAAAAAGTCACTTTCTAGTCTTCTAATTCAAAGGTATCATGCAAAACTTGGGCTGCTTCAATCATTTTTCGATCTGGCACGACGGTAGAAACTTTAATCTCTGACGTGCTAATCATTTTGATTGCTACGTCATTTTCAGTGAGCGCCTCAAACATCCGCGCCGCCACACCAGGGTTCGATACCATACCAGAACCAACAATGGAAACTTTGGCTAAATGTTGTTCAGATTCAAGTTTTTCATATTGGATTTCTGCTTTTTTATTTTCAAGAACAGCAAGCGTGTTTAAGAGCGCCGCCGATTTAATTGTGAAGGAAAGATTGCCATGGCCAAGTCCCGTAATGCCTTGAATAATAATGTCCACGTCAATATTATTTTTCGCAAGTTCCGAAAACACTTTTGAGACACGCATATTTTCTTTTTCGCTCCAATGAATCGTCACGCGCGTAATTTGGTCCTCAAACGCGATGCCGCGAACTACTTTTGCACTCTCCACATAAATCTCCTCCTCAATCATCGTCCCATTTTCCACCCCATGGCTTAAACGCACTTCAAGCGGGATTTTAAAATTCTTCGCATATTCCACAGAACGCGGATGTAAAACGCCGGCTCCTAAATTCGCAAGCTCCAACATTTCATCATACGTTAATTGCGCCAGTTTTTTTGCTTTTTTAATAAACCTCGGATCAGTTGTATATACGCCGTCCACATCTGTACATATCGCACATTTTTCGGCTGCAAATTCGGCTGCAAGGGCAACCGCTGTTGTATCGGAGCCGCCGCGACCAAGCGTTGTAATTTCTCCGCTTTGCGTCACGCCTTGGAAGCCCGCAACAATGACAATTTTGCCCGCCTGAAGTGCCGCCGTAATTTTTTCTCTTTCGATGTCTAAAATTCGGGCGTTACCATGCACCTCTTCGGTTTCAATGCCCGCTTGCCAGCCTGTAAAGGAAACAGCCTCCTGCCCCATTTCTTGAAGTGCGATGGAAAGAAGTGCAATCGTCACTTGTTCGCCTGTTGAAAGCAACATATCCATTTCGCGTTTGCTAGGCGTTTTGGAGATTTCTTCTGCCATTTGCACCAGCTTATCTGTAGATTTTCCCATAGCAGATACGACGACAATAACTTGATGCCCTTTTTCAGATTCACGGATTGCCTGTTCTGCTGTTTTTTGAATTTTAGCAACGGAACTTACCGAAGTTCCACCAAATTTTAAAACGACTAGACCCATTTCGTTCCCCTCTATTCTTCTTTTTCAGCTAATTTTGCATTCACTTCGCGGACTTTTTGATAGACGGCTTCTGCGACTTGTTTTGGAATACCGCTTTCAGCAAGTTCTTCAACCGATGCCGCTTTAATTTTTTTCATGGAGCCAAAATGGCTTAAAATTTTCTTCTTACGTCCCGGTCCGACACCAGGAATGCCATCTAAAATGGACTGGAAGCCAGATTTACTGCGCAGTTGCCGATGAAAAGTGATGGCAAAGCGGTGGACTTCATCTTGAATGCGTTGCAACAAGTAAAATTCTTGGCTATTTCTTCCAAGCGGAACGATTTCAAGTGGGTCCCCGAACAGAAGCTGACTCGTGCGATGCTTATCATCTTTTGCAAGTCCTGCAACGGGAATATCAAGCCCTAACTCATTGATTAAAACATCTTTTGCGCTATCAATTTGGCCTTTTCCTCCGTCGATTAAAATTAAGTCGGGTAATGGCAAGCCTTCTTTTAATACGCGCCAGTAGCGTCTTCGTACAACTTCACGCATTGTAGCGTAATCATCTGGCCCTTCAACCGTCTTAATTTTATATTTACGATAATCATTTTTACTTGGCTTACCGTCCAAAAAGGTGACCATAGCAGAAACTGGATCAGTTCCATAAATGTTGGAATTATCGAAAGCTTCAATGCGCGAAGGTGTTGGAATGCCCATTTGTTCCCCCAGTTTTTCAACAGCACCGACTGTTCGCTCTTCATTCCGCTCAAGTAACATAAATTTCTCATTGAGCGCAATTTTGGCGTTTTTATAGGCTAGCTTCACTAGGTCTTTTTTATTCCCACGTTTCGGAACGATGATTTTTGTATCTGGTAAAAGAGCTTGCACTGCTTCATGGTCGATGTCATCTGGCAAGTAAATTTCTTTAGGCGGGATATGGTTTGCTTTTTGATAAAACTGGCCAATGAACGTCAAGAAATCTTCTTCTGCTTCTGTATAAAACGGAAATTGTGACACATCGCGTTCGATGAGCTTTCCTTGGCGAATGAAGAAAACTTGGACGCACATCCAGCCTTTATCAATGGCGTAACCAAATACGTCACGGTCAACAAAATCGTTCATCGTCATTTTTTGTTTTTCCATTGTCGTTTCAATCGCCGTAATTTGGTCGCGGAATTCGGCTGCTTTTTCGAACTGCATATCGGTTGCGGCCGCATCCATTTTGACAATCAATTCCTTTTTGACATCTTTGTACCCGCCGTTTAAGAAGCTGACGATTTCGTCCGACATTTTTTTATAGGTGGATTGGTCCACTTCAAAAACGCACGGCGCCAAACACTGGCCTAGATGGTAATATAAACAGACTTTGTTCGGCAAGGTAGTGCATTTGCGAAGTGGATACAGCCTGTCTAATATTTTTTTCACTTCATTTGCGGCGTATACATTCGGATACGGTCCAAAGTACTTCCCTTTGTCTCTTTTGACTTGTCTTGTGATAATCAGACGCGGGTGCCTTTCATTCGTAATTTTAATAAAAGGATAGGTTTTATCATCTTTTAAACGAATATTAAAGCGCGGATCATGCTTTTTAATCAAGTTAATCTCGAGGAGGAGCGCCTCCACGTCCGAGCTCGTTACAATATATTCAAAATCCTCTATTTCTTGGACTAAACGCTGCGTTTTAATGTCGTGGGCGCCAGTAAAGTAAGAACGCACACGATTTTTAAGTATCTTGGCTTTCCCCACATAAATGATGGTGCCTTGCTTATCTTTCATTAAGTAACAACCTGGCTGATCAGGTAGAAGTGCTAATTTATTTTGCAAGTGTGCGGATACCATTTGATCAACTCCTTATCATCATACAAAAGACATCGCAAAAATTTGCGATGTCTTTATTTTACCATAATTTGGTAGCATTATACATATTTATTAATGACTTCGTCGAGCTCTTCTTTTGGACGATAGCCAATGATTGTATCCACTACTTCGCCATCTTTTTTAATAAGCAGAGTTGGGATACTCATAACGCCAAATTTGCTTGGTGTTTCTTGATTTTCATCTACGTCCATTTTGACGATTTTTAAGCTTTCGCCACGTTCATTCGCAATTTCTTCTAAAACTGGCGCAACCATGCGGCAAGGACCACACCACGTTGCCCAGAAATCTGTAAGCACTAAACCTTCTTTTGTTTCTTGTTCAAAATTTGCATCGGTAATTTCAAGTATATTAGCCATGCTTGTTTCAACTCCTAACACAATTTGTATACTTAGTATAGCACCAGCTAGACGCATAGAGCCATCTTTTTGCTCACTACTTCAATTCAGCAATTGTGATGCCATTTCCGCCTTCAGCTGCATCGCCAAAACGAATACTTTTTACCATGCGGTGGTTTTTCAAAAACTCCGTGACGCCCGTTCTAAGCGCGCCAGTTCCTTTTCCGTGAATAATCGCCACACGCGGATAGCCGGCAAGTAGCGCTTCATCAATATATTTATCGACTTCAAAAAGTGCGTCTTCGTAACGCATGCCGCGGAGATCAAGTTCTGCGCGCACTGGTTCCGTATTTCGAACATTTGTAATTACGCGTTGTTTTTTCGGCTTTTCAGGCTGAATGTATTCCAAATCAGTTTCTTTTATTTTCATTTTAATAATCCCAATTTGGACGTTCCATTCTTTTTCGCTCACTTTGTCTAAAAGCACGCCTTTTTGACCTAAAGAGAGCACCCGAACGGCGTCACCTTCCTGATATTTATGTGCCACTTTTTTGACAGGATGAACAACATTTTTTTGAATGGTTTTCGGTTTTGCGCCCGCTAGACGCGATTTTGCATCAATCAACTCATGTTCCTTGACGCCTGATGCCCCGCGAAGTTGCAGTTCGCGCAACTCCCGAATGATTGACTCCGCCTCCACTTCCGCCGCTTCCACAACTTCACTTGCCTTTTCATTTGCGCGTTCGAGTAACTTCTCTTTTTGCGCATAATACGTTTGAATTTCCTTTTGTAAATCCTTCAAAAGTTTTTCGGCATCCCCTGCAAGTTCCGCCGCTTCCTCGTATTCTTTTTCGGCCAAATTGCGTTTTTCTTCCAAGCTCGAAATCATCTCGTTTAAATCGGCACTTTCCGTATCAACAAGCGCCCTAGCTCCTTCAATAACAGCATTGTTAAGCCCTAAACGGCGCGAAATTTCAAACGCATTGCTTCGCCCCGGAATACCAATTAGCAATTTATATGTCGGACTTAGCGTTTCCACATTAAATTCAACCGATGCATTTGTCGCAAAAGCACGATTGTACCCGTAGGCTTTTAATTCTGGATAATGCGTTGTCGCCACGACACTCGCCCCGCGTTTCGCGACCTCATCTAAAATAGCAATTGCAAGCGCCGCCCCTTCTTGCGGGTCCGTTCCCGCGCCAAGCTCATCAAAAAGGACGAGCGAACGATGATTCATTTTCTGCAAAATCGAAACAATGTTTGTCATATGCGAAGAAAATGTACTCAAACTTTGCTCTATCGACTGTTCATCACCAATATCTGCAAAAACATCATCATAAATCGCAACAACTGATTCTTCTTGTGCCGGAATTTGCAGCCCCGCTTGCGTCATAATCGTCAAAAGTCCAAGCGTTTTCAGCGTAATCGTCTTCCCACCTGTGTTCGGCCCTGTAATCACAATCGCAGAATACCCATCACCTAGCAGAATATCATTTGAAACCACATGCTCTTGGTCTAAAAGGGGGTGTCTAGCCGCAAACAATTTGGTAATGCCTTCTTCATTCAAATGTGGCGTAACCGCTTTTAGTGACTTCCCAAACCTTGCTTTAGCCAAAATAAAGTCAAAACGTCCTAAAATGTACGAATTATGATGGATTTCTTGAATGAATTCCGCCAATTTCGCGGACATTTCAGCGAGAATGCGCTCCATTTCTTGATTTTCCTTCGCTTGAAGAGCGCGGCGTTCGTTATTTAAATCAACAACGCTTTGCGGCTCAACGAAGAGCGTTTGGCCAGAAGCCGACTGATCGTGAATGACGCCGCCGTAATGACTGCGATATTCCTGCTTCACGGGAATAACATAACGATCATTTCGAATCGTAATAATCGCGTCGCTTAACATCGTAGCCGCATTTCGATCGCGCAGTAAGCTTTCCAATTTTTCGCGCACACGACCTTCCGTGCGAGTTAGCGAGGAGCGCACAGAACGGAGCGTTTCGCTCGCCGTGTCCAAAATATATCCGGCCTCATCAACCGTTAAATTAATTTCTTCTTCTACATCACGGAGGACTAAAATCTCTCTAGCCAGCTCAAATAACAGCGGCAGTTCAACGCCAATTTCTTCTAAATCGTCCATGAAGTTTTTCATCAGCCGACTGACACGCAAGTTACTTCCCACTTGGTAGACTTCAAGGCCGTTTAAATCCCCACCAATTTCTAAACGCTTCAGGTGCTGAGCTACATCGCTCAAGCCAGTAATCGGCGCACTTCCCTTCAAACGAATGATTTTGGCGCCTTCCTCTGTTTCGCTTTGCATTTTTTGAACCGTAGCAAGCGAGGTTTCGGGCTCTAAGCTGCGAATGGCCTCCACACCAAGCGTAGAAACGGCGAAGGGTTCCAGTAATTTTTTTATTTTATCAAACTCTAAAACATGCTCGACTTTTTTCTCCATATTTTTTCATTCCTTTATTTCTTCTGCAAAAACTGCTTGAAAGCCTCTTTCGACATCGTGTTGATGAAATCCTCTTTTGAAAGCCAGCCTTTTGTAGCCGCACGCACGCCAAGTTCCATAAAATCCAAATGACGCGTATCATGTGCATCTGTATTAATTGCAATTTTTACATGATTTTCTTTCGCAAGCTGTAAATGCTCTGCGTTTAAATCAAGGCGCTCCGGATTCGCATTAAGTTCAAGTGCCGTTTTAGTTCCTTGCGCCATTTTAACCAATTCTTCCATATTGACTAAATACGGATTTCGCCTGCCAATCACGCGTCCAGTCGGGTGCGCAATCAAACGAACATACGGGTTTTCTACAGCTACCGAAAGCCGCTGCATGATTTCTTTTTCCGACCCTGAAAATCCCGAATGAATCGATGCAATGACAAAATCGAGCTCGCTCAAAATCTCGTCAGAAAAATCAAGCGTTGCATCCGTTAAAATATCCATTTCTACGCCGTGATAAATGTCAATTTCCGGATATTGCGATGCCGCCTTTTGGATTTCCTCCATCTGCTTTTTGAGCCGCTCTTCGTTTAAGCCATTTGCAACCCGCAAAAATTTACCATGGTCGGTAATCACCATGTATTCATAACCTTTTTGAATACATGCCTGAACCATTTCCGCAATCGAGTATGCCCCGTCTGACCAAGTCGTATGCATATGCAAATCACCACGAATATCCGCTAGCTGGACAAATGAATTTTCCTTTGCAATTCGACTCACTTCCGTGCCATCACGTCTTACTTCTGGTGGAATAAATGGCAAATCAAAATGCTTGAAAAATGCCGTTTCCGATTCAAATACGAGGTTTTCGCCTGAATTATCCTCAACGCCGTATTCACTAATTTTTTCCGAACGCGCCTTCGCAATTTGGCGCATTTTAATATTATGTTCTTTTGAGCCCGTGAAATGGTGCAGTGTCGTTGCGAAAAATTTTGGTTCCACCAAGCGAAAATCAATCGAGATTTTAATTCCCGCATCAAGCTCTGCCGAAACCTTCGTATCCCCCGCGCCAATCACTTCATCAATCAGCTCGAAGGAAAGCAATTTCTCGCGGACTTTTTCGATTTCTGTTGTGGCAATGACAAAATCCAAATCCTTAATGGTTTCCCGTAACCGCCGCAAACTTCCGGCTTCCTGGTACGTTTCAATTTCAGCGATGCCATTTAAAAATTGCGCCACTTGTTTCGCAACAGGCAGCACTTCTTTAATTGGATAACGCTCGGGGCGGTCGCCTAACGCCTTTACACCTTCCACCATTTTATCGACCGATTTTTGCCCAAAACCAGCTAGCGCCGTAATCTTCCCTTCCTCGGCCGCTACTAAAAGCGATTCTTTATCCGTAACGCCCAGTTCTTGATATAAACGTGCAATCTTTTTACCACCGAGTCCTTGCACATCAAGAAGCGGCACAAGACCAGCTGGCACCTCTTTTTTCAGTGTATCAAGTTCAGGCGATTCCCCGGTCGCTAAAAAATGCGTAATAATACTTCCTGTTGTTTTCCCAATACCAGAAAGCTTCGTAATATCGTCCATTTCGCTTAAACTTCGGTCATCTAATTCAATACTTTGCGCTGCTTTTCGAAACGCTGAAATTTTAAAGGCATTTTCCCCTTTTAACTCCATATATAATGCAATTTCTTCAAGTAAGCGAATAATATCTTTCTTACTTTTCACCATCACCTTCACCTCTTTGTAACTACCTTTTCCTTAAATAAGACCAGCTTTTTAAGCTGGTCTTATTTCACAAACTTTAAACTTAAGTCAAACAAAACGTACCACGCACAATCATACTGATGCTAAATCATGCATTGCCGAGTACCGTACTGGAGCGTATTTGTATACGTGAAGACCGGAACGGCGGCAAGAACTCCGAAGATTGCCATTTATCATCAGTCTGAAACCAGCTTAAAAAGCTGGTATTGAGGTTATTCAGGTAAAACGCCAGTCATCCAGTCGTAAAAGCGTTCGGAAAGAATAGGTGTGTTTTCGAGTATCCATTCCGAAATACTTGAGCCTTGAATCAGATTCTCTGCCCATTCAGCTGGGAAAATCGCTGTTAAGTATAGGACGACAAAGATAAATAAATAAATCGCAATGACGCCTAAAATACCACCAATCAAACCATTGACTTGGCTAATAACAGGAATTTTTGTACGATTTCCAATTAGTGAGCTTATCATATGAACGATGATAATTGCTGCTAAAAAGATAAGAATAAATGCAATGGCATTATAGTAAGCTTCCTCTGTATGCAACACTTCAAGCAGTTTGTAGACTGAATCTGTTGCATCAGCACCCGGATACGGGATAAAGCTTAAGTGCGGTGCTAAATCTGAAAAATAATGATAAGCCACGAAGAAAGATAAAAAATAACCTAATGTCACGACAAGCTGTCTAATAAAGCCATTTCGGTAGCCGGTAAAAAAACCGCCTATAAGTAAAATAATAATGATAATATCTACAATCATACGTCTCTTCCTTTATATCTCGCTAATTCATTTTTTAGCGCATTATATTTTTCTTCTAACAACACATAATCGTGTGTTGCATTAACTGCTGTCAAGACAGCAAGACGTCCACTGTCTAATGCACGATTTTGAGCACTAATTTCATGCATTTTAGTGTCTACTAAATGCGCAACATGCTGTAAATGCTCGGTCGGTTCAGAGCCTACAATCGTATAATCACGCCCATAAATGGATGTTGTAATTCTATTTCTTTCATTTTCTGCCACTCTGTTCCCCTCCTTACCTCGCATTTTTGAATCGCTCTCGTAAATTCATATTATCACGAAAAGCTTTTTATGAAAAGATATAGCATTTAAATTCTAAATAATCAGCCTCTGGACTTAAAACTGTTTTGGCGTCCTTAAAATTGTGATACAATACGATTGACCAATCGTGAGAGGAAGAGGACTTATCGCAAATACCGTAATACAAGTAGCAACCAATCAATTGGGGGAGATGAAGCAGGCATATGCGAATTTTCTGAACCCGAAGCTCCCACCAGGCGCTATTTTTTCTGCCAAAAAAGGTAGTGTTTCGATAACGGCCTATAAATCTGGGAAAGTGATGTTTCAAGGGAACGGCGGTGAAGTCGAAGCAGCCAAATGGGGGCAAATGCTTCCGAAGCAAGCGCCTAAAGTAGCAACAAATAGCTTGCCAGAAGGCTTTGCCAGAAAAGATGTTTTAGGTTCTGATGAAGTTGGCACGGGTGACTTTTTCGGTCCGATTACCGTTTGTGCCGCTTATGTCGCGAAAGAACAAATGCCGCTACTCACTTCGCTTGGCGTCAAAGATTCCAAAGCGATGAAAGATCCTGAAATTTGCCGCATTGCTGAAAAAATTATGCCGATTATTCCGCACAGCGTTTTGCTTTGTCCAAATCCCAAATACAATGAACTTGTCGATGAGGGAATGAATCAAGGACAAATGAAAGCAATGCTCCATAACCGCGCACTCGGCAATGTTTTACGACGTATGTGGCCTGCCCAACCAGAAGCGATTTTAATCGATCAATTCGCGGAAAAGAACACCTATTATCGCTATTTAGCTAAAGAAAGTGATGTTGTTCGCGAACATGTTTATTTTGCCACCAAGGCAGAAGGACTTCATTTATCGGTTGCGGCCGCTTCCATCATCGCGCGCTATAAGTTTGTTGAAGCCTTTTCAGAAATGGAGCAAGAACTTCACATGCCGCTCACAAAAGGCGCTGGAGCAAAAGTCGACCAAGTTGCCGCTCAAATTATCAAAACCTACGGAGAAGCTACTTTGGAAAAATATACGAAAAAACATTTTGCCAACACGGAAAAAGCAAAGCGTTTGGCACGATTATAAGCGAATCCCCGAACAGTTTTTTGTTCGGGGATTTTTTATAAGTTCGGAATTTGCCAGTTTATTGGCGTTACACCATTTTGGGTGAGGTACATGTTCGTCTTGGAAAACGGTTTAGACCCAAAGAATCCGTAGTTTGCGGAATACGGGCTTGGGTGGGAACTGGTTAACGTGAGGTGATTGGGATTCGTGAGCACGGCTTGTTTTTGTTTGGCATTTTTGCCCCACAATATAAACACGACGGGCTCTTCTTTTTCGTTTAAAAGCGCAATAATTTTATCTGTCAGCCCTTCCCAACCACGATTATGATGCGAATTCGCGCGCCCTGCCTGAACAGTTAACACGGTATTTAGTAGCAATACGCCTTGGTCTGTCCACGGTTTTAAATAGCCATTATTCGGAAGCGCGCAACCTAAATCCTGTTGCAACTCTAAATAAATATTTTGCAAAGACGGCGGAGCCGGAATTCCTTTTTGCACGGAAAACGAAAGTCCATGCGCTTGATTTGCTCCGTGATACGGGTCTTGTCCTAAAATAACGACTTTGGTATCAGCATACGATGTATATTTCAGCGCATTAAAAATCGAATACATATCCGGATAGATTTGCCGCGAACCATACTCATATTTTAAAAATTCACGAAGTTTCAAGTAATAGTCTTTTTCAAATTCTGCTGCTAAAAGTTCGTCCCAATCATTTCCAAGTTGAATCATGTTTTGTGCCTCCATCTGTCTGTTTCATAATTTTATTATAGCGAAAATATGGAACTGATGCCAAATTAAAAAGCAAAAATCAAGCGAAAATGCCATTTTAACACGGCTTCGCTTGATTTTTGCTGTTGCTTAACGTTCTTCGTGTCGTTCACCTTTTGTTGGAACGAACGGCCACCAATTGCTTCTGCCAAATAGTTTAACCATGACTGGAACAAATAGTGGTAAGACGACAAAGGCGTATAGGATAAGGCCGATTAAGACGACTGTCGCAATTTCAAGAAGCGAAAGCACGCCAGCTGGCATCATCGCCGCAAAAGTTCCGCCTAGAATGAGAACCGCAGAGAAAATAACGCCGCCCATATTTTTCATCGTCAAAATCATTCGATCCTTAATTGCCATGCCTGTATATTCGTTGAAACGGCTCATGAGGAAGATGGAATAATCGATTCCGAGTGCAACGAGTACAACAAACCCGAAGAACGGCGTCGCCCACGTTAGCCCGCTGTAATCCAAAATCCTTGTGAAAATAATTTCCGCAAAGCCAAGCGCCGCATAATATGTTAGCACAATCGAGCCAACAAGGTAGAGTGGCATCACAAGCGAACGAAGTAAGATGACTAATGTCACAAAGACACTGACGAGAACTAAGATGACGACTAAGTGATAATCCGATGTGGACATATCACGCGTATCGTAGTTTGTACTTGTCATACCACCGATACCAACATTCGCGTTTTCCAGTTTTGTGCCTTTTAAGCTTGCATCTAATTGCGCGTTAATGTCATCGATGGAATTCATCGCCGCATTGGAATACGGGTTTTTCGTTAACACGACATTAATCGTCGCAAGCTTCCCGTCGCTTGAAATATATTGGCTGAGCGCCTTATTATACGTTTCATCCTGAAGAAGCGCATCTGGCACAAACACACCAGACTCGGAGTACGGCGCCTTCGCCCACTCTCCGACTAAACCGCTCGCACTCGTGAGCCCGTCTTGAACTTGTCCCAGCCCGTCAACGCTTGCTTGTAGTCCTGTCGAAAGTTGACCAATTTGGCCACTCATTTGGGAAAAACCGTCTTTCAAGCTTCCTTGGCCCTGTTCAATTTGGGTGAGCGCTGATTCGATTTGCGGCATCTGACTCACAACTTGTTTTTGCCCTGCTGCCGCTTGATTCAAACCAGATTCGAGGCTGGACAAGCCCGTTTCAATCGCCGCTAAACCAGTGTTAAACTGGCTAAGCCCGCTTGAAATTTGCTCCGACTGCGCATTCAGTTGCTGCATCGCATCTGATAGTGCAGCAATACCCGCATTCAATTGTTCCATTTGCGTTTTAATTTGCGCCATCTGCTTGCCAATTTCCGATTTAAACTGTGTTCCAGCCGTTTCTAGTCCCTCTACATCTTGAACTAGTTGATTAAACTCCGGGTTTTGAGCAGCCTGCGGATGCGCCGCTGCAAACGTTTGAAGTGAAGCCCCTACTTTTTTAATTTGATTGGTAAGCGCAGAAGTATCAATCGCAGATCCGTCCGCATTTTGCATGCTAGAAAGCTGATTGGAGATTTTCTGCAAATTCGCCTGAACTTCCTTGTAGCCGTCTAAAAGCTGCGTTTGCCCATTTTGCAGTTTGGTGAGCTCTGCACGAGCCGTTTTAACGCCCTCTTCTAGTTCACCAGCTCCACTTGCGCCGCTTTCAATCCCTGTTTGAATTTGTTTTAGAGCCGCTTCAAGCTGTGAAACGCCCGACTTTGTTTCGCTTGTCCCCGACTGAAGCGCATCAACGCCTGAAATGGCTGAATTTAATGCCGGCCCCGATTTACTTATTTCGGAGTTCGCCTCATCAAGTCCGTTTTTAATTTCACCAACGCCACTGTTCGCTTTACCGACACCTTGATTTAGTGCGTCAGCCTGATTTTTTACATATAAATCATCAAGCCGTTTTCCAGCTGGCCGTGAGGCGCTCATCACCATGTCGACTCCTTTTAAATTTGCAAGGTCTGCCGAGATGTTTTCAATCAGTGCGATATATTCGCTCGTTTTCATGTTGTCGTCATTTTCAAGATAAACTTGTGTTGGCGCTACTTGACCTGCCCCGAAGCTATCTGATACGATTTCAAAACCTTTTTTCGATGGATATTTATCACTAATTTCATCGAGTGAGTTAAAGCTTTCTTCACCCGTATGCAAAATAATTGGCGGTATCGTAATGAGCCCAACGATGAGGAGCGCAACAAACGGACGTAGGAAAGCGAGTGTTCCAGCAGCGCCCCACAATTTATTTTCTTTATGCGCAATATTTTTACTGAGCGGCCAGAAAAGATGCCGACCGAGTGTTGCCATGAAAAATGGTACTAGCGTGTAAATCGAAAGCATGAGCACCACGATGCCTACACCGACTGCAACTGCAGAGCGGTATAAGTCGAATTGTACAAAATAAAGCGAAAGAAATGCGACAAGGACTGCGATTGCACTATAAATGACTGTTCGCCCAGCTGTACGATAAGTTTCTATCACAGCTTCGCGCACAGAAAGCCCACTGCCAACCTCCTCTTTAAACCGACTCATCAGTAAAATACAATAGTCGGTCCCGATGCCAAACATGATACAAACCATGAAAATTTGTGTGTAGGTGGAAACCGGGAAGTTTAAATATTGCACAAGAAACGCGACAATACTTTGCGCCGCTAAATAACTAATCCCAACCGTGACAAGTGGGATAAACGGTGCGATGACCGAACGGAACACAAGAAATAGCACAACGAGAATGAACGCTACCGTAATGCCTTCTGTTTTATGTAAACCGTCCTCTGAGCCTTGCACAACGTCCTCTTGAATGAGCGCGTTACCCGTTAAATACGTGTCAACACCTTGAACATTCATTTTTTTGTCTAAATCAGCACGAATTTCTTTTACCGGTGTGTCGCCTGCGTCGACCGTCAAACTCGCGACAAGCGTCTTGCCATCCTTCGATAAAAACTGATCCTTCAATTCAGGCGTGTCAAAGCTATCGAGTACTTCCGTGACGTGTAGTTGTTCTTTATCCTTTTTAATCGAATCCAGTGATTTTTCAATATTGTCAAAGTCTTTGTTCGTAAGTTTTGTGTCAGACGTATAAACCGCGATGTAAGCTTCACCTTTACTATCTGGATTATGTTTTTTCTGGAGGTCTGTTGCCATAGTTGATGGATAGCCGTCCGGCAACTTTAATTCCCCTTTTTCGCGAACAAGATCAGGCATGCTTGGTGCGACTAACATCAGGACTGCCGCTGCTGCAATCCATGCTACCAAGATTCCCCACCTTAGTTTCATGACCCAATTCATCATACTTTATTTCCTCCTCTTGCGTGCGTCTCCACAACCGAATCCATGACTTTATCATATAAATTCATAAACAAATCCGCATCTTCATCGCCAAGTTGTTGCAACCATTTATGAACAAGATTTTTCATTTCCATTTCGCACAGTTTAAAAATACTATTCCCACTTTCTGAAATATGAAGCATAATTGCACGTCTATCGGTAGGATTTTCAGTACGCACAAGTAAGCCTTTTTCTTCCAAATTGTGAATTTTAGCAGAAATCGCACTTTTGTTTACGTTCAATGAATTCGAGAGCTCTGTTGCACTCATGCTCCCATTTTGCGTTAGCTCGCGTAACAAAAAAAACTGTTCGACCGAAATCTTTTTTTGCTCAAATTGAACATTTTCAATGGCTTGATTCACTTCTTTAAAAGCAAAAATATATGTGCGCATGTAGCTGTTTACAAAACGATTAATTTGCTTCTCATTCATAATGATTCACCCCCTGAACTAAATTTAATATACGCTACTCACTTGAAAAAGTAAAACAAAAAGAATAGCCACGTCTTTTTAGACGTAGCTACTCTTTATTCCACTGATTTCAGCGCTTCAATCATATCAATCCGTTTAAGTTTAACATGCATGACGAGCATCACAATCGTGGAAAAAACAAGGGTCAAGATGGCTGAGTATAAATAGCTTGGCCATCTAATCATTGGACTAAACATCATGTTATCAATTTCCGCCGTTGTAATCACATACTGGTGCAGGAAAAATCCTAACACAAAGCCGCCTAAAATTCCCATCATACTTAAAATAATATTCTCACGGTACACGTACAGCGTCACTTCTTTTGGATAGAAGCCTAGCACTTTAATCGTTGATAATTCACGGATTCGTTCGGAAACATTTATATTCGTCAAATTGTAAAGCACAATAAAGGCTAAAATAGCCGCCGAAACAATTAATACAATCATCACGACATTTAAGCTATCCAGTGTATCTGTCAACAGCGAACTAATCGTGTTTGAATAGGTGACTTGAAGAGCAGCCCCGTCATCAATGAGTTTTTCTGCAAAACGATTCTCGGTTTTTTGCGAGGTATCTTTGAGATTTAGTAAATCAGTGTTATATTTTGGTGCCTCATGAAAGATTTTCGTGTAGTAGGATTTCGTCATATAAGCATAGTGCCCGGCGTAGTTTTCGGCAATTCCCGTCACTTTTAGCTGGTGCTCTTCGTTATTCGCATCCCGCACGGTTAGCGCATCACCTGCTTGTAAATCAAATAAATCGGCGAGTTTCTCGGTGATGACGACGCCATTATTTGAAAGTGGCACAGCGGCGTGAGTTTTCCGATCGCGTAATACAATAAAGTCGTTTAAGTCAGCTGTCGACTCAAATGCGGTCACGTTAACGCTTTGATTTTTCCCTGTTTGAATCGCGTCCATTGCATTTAGCGAAGCCGATTTGCGTGCGGTAATATTAATATCTTGCATCAATTTCTCATATTCTGTATTTTGCGTTTTCGTTGCAGTAGTATCGCGCGAAACAAGTGCATCATATTTCATAATATTACCATATTGGAGCGTTGCAATATCGCTAATCGAATCGCGCAAACCAAAACCAGTTAGAATCAGCGCTGTACACCCCGCAACCCCAATAACCGTCATTAGCATACGCTGTTTATAGCGGAAAATATTGCGTGCGGTTACTTTTTCAGAAAAACGCATTCGCTTCCATATCGGTGTGACTCGCTCAAGTAAAATGCGCTTCCCTTTTTTAGGTGCTTTCGGTCGCATTAGTGTTGCCGCACTTGCTTTTAGTTCTGCGTAGCAAGCGACAAACGCCGTTACAGTCGTACAGACGAGCGCCACAATAAGCCCAATAATGCTGTAGCTTGGATAAAAGGCGATTTCAATTGGTGGCATTTTATACATCGTCCCGTATGCATTGAAAATGACATTTGGGAACAGTTGAAAACCAACGAGGAGTCCAAGAACAGTTCCCACCAAACTAGCAAGCGATCCGTAAACTAAAAACTTCTTCATAATATCCGTGTTGTTGTAGCCGAGCGCTTTGTAAGTACCGATAAACGTTCGCTGTTCTTCCACCATGCGCGTCATGGTCGTCAAACAAACAAGTGCTGCAATTAAGAAGAAGAAAGCTGGAAAGGCCGTCGAAAGTGACGTGAGGCGCTCCGTATTTTCGTTATACTCATTGTATCCCGGGTAACTCGAACGGTCTAGCACGTAATATTTCGGTTTTTCCATATCCGCCAGTTTTTCCTTCGCAATTTGCAAGTCTTGTTCCGCATCAGCCAGTTCAGCTTCCGCTTTTTTCTTTTCCGTATTAAACGTCGCCAAGTTTGCCTCATATGCAGCTTGACCAGCATTCAATTTGGCAAGCGCCGCATTTAGTTCACGTTCACCCTTTGAACGGCCAGAACGAAGTTTTTCCTCGCCCGCGTTTAATTCAGCGACACCTGCTGCATATTCCTTTTCACCAGCCACCAGTTTTGCTTTCGCCGCATCTAGTTCAGCCTGCTTCGTCGCAAGCGTTTTTTCTGCCGCATCTAATTTTGCACGCTCCGCCGCCAGTTTTTGATTTGCCGCTTCAAGCTGTGCCTTCGCCGCCCCTTCCATTTGAACAAGCGCCGCACGTTTCGCATCAAGTTCGGCTTGTGCCGCGTCTAAATCGGCTCTTCCGGCTGCCAATTGCTCTTTCGCCTGTTTGATTTCCTGCTCACCCGTTGCAATTTTTGCCTTCGCGTCCGTCATGTTTTGCTGTGCGACACGCAATTTTTCACGCCCTGTCGCGAGTTCGGCCTCGCTCGTTTGCATCTGCGCATCAAATTCTGCCTTCGAAGTCTTATATTTCGCAAAGCCACTATCCAGTTCCTGCTTCGCCGCATCTAATTTGGCTTGGTTTTCCGCCAGTTCAGCACGGCCATCTTGCCATTTCTGTTCGCCGTCAGCAATTTTAGCTTTTGCGTCATTTTGAATTTTGGTGAACCGTTTATCCGCTTGCTTGTCGAGGACTTTTTCAATTTGCTTTTCATTTGCGTCCGCCGCCTCATTGTAAGCATCTGAAAAAGCCGCTTCGCCTGCCGTATTCGTAAATGTCAAATTGGCTTGCGTATAGACCGACATATCGAAATCTTGCTTTGGCACAACAGCAATCGCATCTGTTTTTCCTTTTCCAATGGAACTCGTCCCGCGACCGTTCGTTTCAATGAACATCGGACTGTTCACAAAACCGACCACAGTGTATGTATCACGCTTCAGCGTATCGCTCGGCTTGGCGCCATTATTTTTAACAAAAGTGACCTTGTCTCCGATTTTAAAATCTTTTTTCATCGCCTCCGTGGCGTCAAGTGCGACTTCTCCTGACTTTTCGGGGAGGTGACCAGATTCAACTTGATATTGGTTTACTTTTTGCGTTTCCGTGTAAGAATATAAGCGCATGACCGCTTTATTTTGCTTTAAGAGCAAGTCAGCCGTATATTGCATTTCAACGCGTTTCACGCCCGGCGTTTTTTTTAGTGCCGCTTCGTCCGTTTCGTCTAATCCATAAGTCGATTGCACGACGTTATCAGTCAAACCGTAATCCGTATAATATTGATTCGCCGTTAATAACATATTGGGACCCGTCGCTTTTAAACCTGCGAAAAAAGCAACGCCGAGCATAATTAAAGCTAAAATCGAGAAGAAGCGACTTTTCGTCTGCCAAACTTCGCGCCAAATATCTTTCCATAAAGCTTTTTTATTCACAAAAATCCTCCTCTACCACTCTATGCTGTCAATCGATACTGGATTTTTGTTTTCTCGAATATCCCGCACCTTCGCATTATTAATTTCAATAACGCGGTCAGCAATTGGCGTTATCGCAGAGTTATGCGTAATGACAATGACCGTCGTTTTCGTTTCACGACACGTATCTTGTAAAAGTTTTAACACCGATTTTCCTGTTTCATAATCGAGCGCCCCCGTCGGCTCATCGCATAAAAGTAGTTTTGGCGCCTTCGCAAGCGCACGCGCAATCGCCACACGCTGCTGCTCACCACCAGAAAGCTGTGCTGGAAAATTGTCCAAACGATGCGCCAAGCCAACATCATTTAAAACCTTTTCTGCGTCTAAAGCATCGGGTACAATTTGCGCCGCAAGCTCCACATTTTCCTTTGCCGTTAAGTTTGGCACCAAATTGTAAAACTGGAAAACAAAACCGACGTCCGTTCTTCGGTAACCCGTCAATTTCTTCGCCGAGTATGCGCCAATGTCCGTCCCGTCCACAATGATGGCCCCCTCGTCTGCCGAATCCATACCGCCTAGTATATTTAAAACCGTCGATTTCCCCGCGCCTGATGGCCCAACAATAATGACAAATTCACCTTTTTGAATTTGAAAATTAATGCCATCGTTCGCGACAACCGTCGTTTCCCCCATTTCATAACGCTTATACACATCTTTTAGCTCCACAAATGCCATATTCTATCCTCATTTCTTTTGAAGTTCCTTGTTCTATTATAGCCGAACAATGTGAAATTTCATACAAAAAAGTTGCAGGAAAACTTCCTGCAACTTTTCATGTTTAACGAATAACCGCGCCTAGTTTTTCTGTCAGAGCCGCCATCACTTTTTGATTGACTGCCGTAACTTCCTCCTCGACAAGTGTTCGTTCTGGATCCAAATAAGTTAGCGTATACGCCATTGATTTTTTGCCTTCGCCAATACTTTCGCCTTCGAAAATATCGAATAATTGCACGGCGTGAAGCAATTTACCACCATTTTCCTGAATCACATCTAAAATGGCACTTTGTGTCGTGTCTTTTGAAACAAGTAGCGCCACATCGCGCGTCATTTCAGGGTAGCGCGGAATCGTTTGGTAAACAACCGTCTTCTTCTCCGCGGCAACAATTGCTTGTAGGTTTAACTCAAATACGTATGTTTCTTTTAGATCATATTCTTTTTGAAGCGCCGGATGAACTTGGCCGATAAAGCCGATGGACGCATCGCCTAAAAATACTTGCGCTGTGCGCCCTGGGTGCATATCTTCTTTGACCAACTTCTCAAAACGAAATGGCGCTTGTAGACCTAAACGCTCGTGCAACATTTCCAGTATGCCTTTTAGCACAAAGAAATCGACTGTTTTTGTTTCTTTTTGCCAGTCAGGAAGCACACGGTTCCCCGTCATAAGGCAAGCGAGGTGCTCTTCCTCGACCGGTAGCGCGTCGCCTTCCGTGCCATAAAACACACTTCCCACTTCATAAAATGCCACATCTGTATTTTTGCGGGCTACATTATAGCTAGCCGCGTGCAGAAGCCCTGGAATAATGCTCGTTCTAAGCTTACTCCGCTCCTCACTCATCGGCATCGCAAGACTCACAACCCTTTCTTTAGATAAAGCGAGCCTTGTAGCCTCTTTCTCTGAAGTTAAAGAATAGGTGAGCGCTTGATTTAAGCCGGCCCCCTGGAGTGCGTCATGCAGTTCGCGCTTCAGCGTTTGAGCTGGCGTTAAGCCACCTGCCGTCGCCGTTTCTGGTAGCGTCACAGGAATTTTATCATAGCCATAAATTCGTGCGATTTCTTCCAAAATATCCGCCTCAATGGTAATATCCCAGCGGCGTGACGGCACGCGCACTTCAATTTGATCAGCTAAAATCGTCGCTTCAAATCCTAGACGATCAAAAATAACTTCGACTTCCTCGCTTGAAATGGCCGTACCTAGCAAGCGATTCACACGTGTCAGTGTGGTTGTCACAACATTTTTGTACGCATCCCGGTTGTCTTCCTCGACAGAACCAGCAAGCATCTTCCCACCGCTCAGAAGCGCAATTAATGCGGCGCCGTGCGCAAGAGCCTGTTCCACCTTGAACGCGTCGCTCCCCTTGTCGTAACGAATACTCGCTTCCGTACGAATGCCTAGTTCGCGTGACGCTTGACCAATATACTCACTTGCAAAAATCGCACCTTCTAGTAAAACGGTTTTTGTCACACTGGACACTTCTGAACTCTCACCGCCCATAATGCCGGCAATTGCAATTGGCTCTTTTCCATTCGTAATGACCGTATGCCCATCATTTAGAGTTCTTTTTTGCCCATCAAGCGTCGTGATTTCCTCGCCCGGAGTCGCTAGACGCACGACAATTTCACTACTCCCGATTTTCTCATAATCAAAAGCATGTAACGGTTGCCCGTAAAGCAAATTAATATAGTTTGTAACATCGACAACGTTGCTATGTGGGCGAATCCCGGCTTTCATAAGCATTACTTGAAGCCAAAGTGGCGAATCTTTAATTTCGATATCTTCCACCATTCGCACTGCATAATAAGGCGTCGTTTGCGCATCTTGAATCGCAACTGAAATGCGTCCTTCAATCGAACCCGTTTCAGACACATCAGGTTGTTCCGGAAGCGCCGGTTTCTCGTGCACAATCGCACCGATTTCATGCGCTACCCCTGTCATGCTTAAAGCGTCGGCCCGATTTGGCGTAATCGCCATATCAAGAATCGCGTCATTTAGGCCGAGAAGTTCCACCGCGTTAGCCCCAACAACCACATCATCAGGCAAAACAAAAATGCCGTCTTGATAAGCTTTAGGGACAACACTATTCTCAAAGCCCAATTCTTGCAGCGAACAAATCATACCTTCCGAAACTTCACCGCGAAGCTTCGCGCGTTTAATTTTCAGCCCGCCTGGTAAGCGCGCCCCAACACGTGCCACAACAACTTTCTGACCAGCTGCCACATTCGGCGCCCCGCAAATGATTTGCACCGTTTCGCCGCCGTCCACTAAAACAGTCGTTTTATTTAGCTTATCCGCACTCGGATGCTTCTCACACGTTTTAACTTCCCCAACAACAATATTTTTTAGATCCGCATCTAAATAGTCAACGCCTTCAATTTCAATGCCGGTACGTGTAATCGCCTCCGCCAAATCAGCCGCATTTAAAGTTAAATTCGGGAAAAATTCCTTCACCCAATTATAAGAAACTAGCATTTTTATTCCCCCATTTCCTTCGCAACAAATTGATTCGTAAACCGTAAATCGTTCGTATAAAGATGGCGAATATCGTCCACCGCGTATTTCAACATCGCCACACGTTCAGGACCAAGCCCAAATGCAAAACCGCTGTAGCGTGTCGAATCAATGCCAGACATTTCCAAGACGCGCGGGTGTACCATACCAGCGCCTAAAATTTCAATCCAACCCGTGCCCTTACAAACACGACAACCCTCACCACCGCACGCAAAACAGGAAATATCCATCTCAACAGACGGTTCTGTGAACGGGAAGAAGCTTGGGCGCAAACGAATTTCGCGTTCCTCACCAAACATTCGTTTAGCCAAAATCGTCAGCGTTCCTTTTAAGTCCGCAAACGTAATTTTTTCCCCTACAACAAGCCCTTCGATTTGAGTAAACTGGTGCGAATGCGTGGCGTCGTCGTTATCGCGACGGTAAACTTTTCCTGGGCAAATAATTTTGATGGGCCCATTTTTAAAATCATGTTTTTCCATCGTCCGCGCTTGAACGGGCGACGTTTGTGTCCGCAAAAGCGTATTCTCCGTAATGTAAAAACTATCTTGCATATCACGCGCCGGGTGCCCTTTCGGAAGATTCAGCGCTTCGAAATTGTAATAATCGAGTTCAACTTCTGGCCCTTCGGCAATTTTATAGCCCATGCCAATAAACATATCTTCCAGCTCGCGAATAACTTGCGAAAGCAAATGCGCTTTGCCAAGCGACACTTTTGTACCTGGAAGCGTCACATCAATCGTTTCATTTTCAAGTTGCACAGCTTGCGCCGCCTCTTCTAGAAGTGTTTGTTTCACTTGAATTTTCTCGCTAATTGCTGTGCGCACTTCATTGGCTTTCGCCCCAACAAGCGGGCGCTCTTCATTTGACAGCTTTCCCATTTGTTTCATGATTTCAGTCATCGGTCCTTTTTTACCGAGATATTTGACGCGCAGCTCATTTAATTCTTTCAAATCAGCCGCCGCACCTACAGCCAAAACGGCTTCTTTTTCCAAAGCTTGCAGTTGTTCCAGCATTTAAAAACACTCCTTTTCGTTTTTAGACAAAAATAAAAAACCTCTATCCACAAAGGGACGAGATTTTGCTCGCGGTACCACCCTAATAGAAATGCCAAAACATTTCCACCTTCATTTGAATAACGGCTTAAACACCGATCTGCCTTTCAAATTTAATCCCGGCAGCGACTCGTGGAGCTGAAATTTTCACTATGCTTACATGCGAAATGGCTTTCAGTCTTTGACCATTTCTCCCTGTCCAGTAAAACAAAGCTACTTGTCTCCGTCATTGTCTTTGTCTTATTTAATTACTTTCTATTATAGAGGGAACTTAGCATGAATTCAAGTATATTTTATAAGCCACTTATCAAGTAGCGGCAAAAGGACTGGCGCAAGAACCGCGTAAAACGCCGCATTCCCAAGCGCATGAAGGAAATCAAACGACAAGCCCGCAACATAATAAACGAGAAAATAATGAAAACCATAAAGCGGTGCAATGAATAACGCCTGAATAAAACCGTACAAAAAACCTGTAAACGAAGCGTATAAAATCATCAACCAAAACGGCATTTTGTCAAACCGCGGACGAATAACAAAAGCCGTCAAAGCCGCGATGCAAAGATAACCAGCAATTTGCCCAATCGTCCATATGCCCATACCTAAAATCAAGTTAGAGCTAAGCATAACAAGCGTCGCAAAAATCGCACCGTAGCGAAAGCCAGTTAAAAGCGTCACCAAAATGACAAGCGTCGTCACCGGTTGAACATTAGGAATAAAAGCAAATAAAAGCCGCCCCGAAACCGTAAGCGCCACTAAAATCGCCATTAGCGTAATCACTTTAACATTTGTAAGCCGCAATTTCTCAAACTCATTATTTAGCTTCATGCAAATCAAAACTCACTTCGTCACCATTTTTAAGTTTCAGTTCCTTGGCACCTTTAGCCGCCATCTCCCCGTTCACCTCGTACATCCAGTAAAGCCCTTTCGACTCGTCTTGTGAAATGCCCTCGATACTCGTAATAAAACCATCTGTATCTTTTAGTTTAAAGTTCTTGTTCATAGCCTCATACACGGTACTGCCAGATGCCACCTTCACCTTTTTTGCGCCCACTTCGCCCTGTCCATTATTTCGAGTCACATGTAGCGAAACCGAAATTGTATCCGCACTTTTCGTTGTTGTTTCGCCGTCCGAACAGGCGACGAGTATCAGAACCAAAATTGCCGACAACGCAAAGAAAATCCCTCTTCTCATTTTCTTTCTCCTTTTTTAACCAAAATAAAAGACATAACCATCGTTACGTCTTAGGCTTGTAGAAAACACAAAACAAAACGCACCACACAAAATCAGAGCGATGACAAATGGCGAGATTCTAGGCAAAACCGAGTACCGCACCGGAGCGTACTTGAGTACGTGAGGAGCGGGACGGAGGTTTTAACGACGAAGATGGCCGTTTGTCATCACTCTGAGACATAACCATCGTTACGTCTTTCATTATCGCATTAGCTTTCCACTTTCTCAAGTGCAATCCACTTATCTGCCCAGCACTGGACTTGTTCCATGACTTCTTTAAGATCTCGACCTTTATCTGTTAAATCATATTCAATCCGAACAGGGGTTTCAGGATAAACGTGACGCGTCACGATTTCCATTTCTTCCAGTTCTTTTAAGCGTTCTGCAAGAACACGATCGCTCATTTGTGGAATCTCACCTGCTACTTGTTTAAAGCGCTTCGGACCAGTAAGCAAGACATTGATGATTAGTCCTGTCCAGCGTTTACCAAGAAGTTGGAACGCAGACTCAAATTTCGGACAAACTTTATGTGCTTCATTCATAACTCTCACCTCTCACATATTGTAACACAAAACCGTTCAGAAAGTAACTAATTAATATCAATTTACTTATTTTTAGTAAGTTTTACTTCAACATTGAAAAAAATGATTTTTGGGCATACAATAAAAGTAATCAAGGTGAAAGGATGAACGCATATGCCAAGTCATCGCTATGTTGTTAAAAGCTCTGTCGAAGAAACTATGGATATGATTAAACTTTCGCAATCCACAAGCACTCCCATTTTTGATGAAATCCGCACATTTGGTGACGGAAAAAAACTTGCCACTCTAGCTTATGAAAGATACTTTTTTCGGGCAAGTAATCGTGCTGCCCTTTTTATTACGATTCATAATTTCCATGGCGATTCAGAAGTGACAGCCATTTCAACTGGAAGTTCGGACAATTTAATCTTCAATTTCGATTGGGGCGCAGCAAACAACTACATCAAGAGCGTCAAAAAAGCACTCTCCCCAGTTCTCATTAGCGAAACAAAAATAGACGTGCCCAACTAAATTTAATTGGGCACGTCTATTTGGCATTATTTCCGGAAATGATACATTAAAATCCCCGCCGCAATGGCCACGTTTAAGGACTCACTTTGTCCGAAAATCGGAATGTATACTTTCTCATGAATACGTTCCGCGACATCATTTGAAATACCGCTACCCTCATTTCCAACAATAAGAGCTAGTGTTTCTTGACGTGGAATGGTGTCGTAAACTTTTGCCTGTTCATCGAGGAAAGCGCCAAAAACTGGGACCCCTTCCTCTTCCAAGCGACCAATCCATTCGAGTAAAGGCGCTTGAATAACCGGAATATGAAAATGGCTCCCTTGCGCACTACGAATCACTTTTGGATTATATAAATCCGCACTTCCTCTTCCAAGCACAACCGCATCATACCCCGCAGCATCCGCCGTCCGAATAAGCGTCCCCACATTTCCTGGATCCTGCACACGGTCCACTAATAAAAGCTTTTTCCCGTATAAAAGGAGAATGTCCGCCTCCGTCATGTTAATGACAGCAAAGATTCCTTGCTCCGTTTTAGTTTCACTAAGAAAATGACTCACCTCTTTTGACACATAAAACGTTTCAATGTCCTCTGGCAATTCAAGTGGCGAATAAACTTCCTCCGATAGGATCAACTCCCGTACAAGCCCATCTTGCCGTAGCGCTTCCTCTACCAAATGAAATCCTTCCACCATGTACGTACCCGACTTTTGTCGCCCCTTAGTCGTAAACAATTTCTTCCAATTTTTAACGCGTTCGTTTTTCGTCGACCGTATTGTATCCATATAACGCTCCTCGTAACATTCTCGTAACATAAAAGTGGTTTTACTAAATAAACAAAGTATGCACTCTTTTAAGCTAATAGTCCAAAAGACTCACGACCATATTCAGCCAAACGCCATGCTACCTTCCTTTTGTCCATTTTGTATCACTTAGTTTTGATACGTTATTTCTTTTACTTTGTCTGCATCAAGCCGTTTGACAACTTCTGTAATAAGTTTAACTGCCGCATCAAAATCATCACGATGTAATATAGAAGAATGCGAATGAATATATCGCGTTGCAATGGTAATCGGCAAGGAAGGAACACCATTTCCTGTTAAATGCATCGGCCCCGCATCAGTACCACCACCTGGAATAGCCTCAAATTGGTACGGTATACCGAGTTCATCAGCAACATCTGTCACAAAGTTCCGTAAACCAGCATGGCTGACAAGCGTTGCATCATAGATGATAATTTGTGGTCCGTCACCCATTTTACTTTGTGCTTCAGTCGGTTTAATACCCGGTGTATCACCAGCAATGCCAACATCAACGGCAAAACCAATATCCGGTTGAATCAAATGTGCAGACGTTTTCGCGCCTCTTGTTCCAACTTCCTCCTGAACCGAACCAACACCATAAACTGTATTCGCATGCTGCTCTTTTCTTAAATTTTTTAAAACTTCAATCGCAATCGCTAAGCCAATCCGATTATCCCAAGCTTTAGCTAAAAGATATTTTTCATTTTTCATTACTGTAAAATCAAAAGCAGGTACAATCATGTCGCCTGGTGTAATCCCAAAGCTTTCTGCCTCTGCTTTATCTTTCGCACCAACATCAATAAACATCTCTTTAATATCAAATGATTTTTGACGTTCAGCAGCCGTCATTAGATGAGGCGGTTTTGAACCAATGACACCGACAATTTCTTCCCCCTCACGTGTTACAATGGTTACTTTTTGCGAAAGCATCACGTGTGGCACCCAGCCACCTGTTGGTTGAAACTTGATAAAGCCGTTTGCATCAATTTGCGTCACCATAAACCCGACTTCATCCAGATGTCCTGTAATCATAATTTTTGGTCCATCTTCTGAACCTTTCTGAATCGCAATACTACTTCCTAATCCATCATGCGTGATTTCATCAGCAACAGGTGAGATATATTGTTCGAACACACGTCGAACCTCACGCTCATTTCCCGGAATGCCTTTTGCATCCGTTAAGTCTTTTAACATCTTTAATTGCTCGTCCAAAAAAACCCCTCCTCCATCAATACTTTCCATTCCGTATTATAGCAGAAAAATAAGGAAAAGGCGCAGAGAAAAGCACAAAAGCCGAAAATTAGGAGTGAAGTAGTTTTCCTAATTTTCAGCTTTTAATTTTTATAGCGCGTTTGCAAATGTTTCTTTTCTTAATAGCGGTATCATACTAATAACATGATAATGCCGTTCTTTTTCAGATGTCATGGCGATTTCTGACGGATTTAACATTTGATTTGACGCGAGTGCAGTTTCACTTGATGAATGATCAAATAAAAATACCGTTTTATATCGCAATGGCGAATGACTTTCTGAACTGTATAATACTTCGACTTTATCACTTTCAATCCAGCCACTTACAAAGTCAGAAAGCTCTACTTGATACCAAATTTGATTGTTCGCGATTTTAGCTTCGCGTTTAATCTCAATTTTAGGGCTCACACCATTTGAAAGTTTGGCAATTAATACCGCATCTTTTGTCCCTGCTGGATTGGTCCAAATATCCACTGTTTTACCAGCTTTAACTTGTCCTACTGCATGAAAAATCTTATCAGATGTTTTTTCTGCATAAGCGGCATTCGCCACATCATACTTATCTAAATTAAATTTTTCAATGACCTCAATTAATTTTTTGGAATAGTTTGGATCAGTCGAATAACCCGTGTGATCTAACGCCTTAGCCGCAAGACGATAATCCGTTTGATTAATTAAACTGCTGTATAAATCTTTATTCCAGCTTGGACCATTCACAAATAAGGTCGCGTGGTCATTTAATGATTCAAACCATGTTGGATAGGCTTTAAATCCTGCACTTGTTCCAACATAAGAAGAACCATTATGTTCCCTTGTCCCCATCACAATGGAGTTCCCATTGTAGGAACCTTTAATTCCGAATAAATTCTTCCCTTTTTGCGCAAGCTCGCTTTTCCCCCAATTTGATTCGAGAATAGCTTGAGAAATTGTAATACTTGCCAGAATCCCGTTTTCCTTCTGTACGATCTCTGCATGCGGCGCAATCTCATTAATAAACGCTTGTTGCGAGGAAGTAGCGAGGCTAGAATTAGCCTTTACTTGCATAGGAAGAGCCATTACAGTAATTGACAAACTGATTAAACCCACTTTAAGCAAGTGCTTCTTTGCAATATGTAGCATAATGAATTTTGCACATCCTTGTCTTTTTGAATTATCAAAACGTGTGTTCTTTCTTAGCAACCATTTCATTCTAACAAAACTTTTATGTAATATATATTTCTTTTAAGTAACAAAAATAACAAAAAAATAAAACACTTAGGCGTTAAGTGCTTTACTTCTTCAAAAATTTTTCTTTTGTAGTGAAAAAAAGGATACATATAGGTCTAAAAACCTACTAATAAGACAAGTTTTTTAGACCCTTTTACGTTGTTTTTTTCTATTTTAGAGCAACATAATCCGCTTTTATCCAACCTATTACTTTGTCATCTACAGCAAATTGATACCATTTTCCGCTACTTGTCTGTGCAACTTGCACAAGTTGTAAATAATCGCGACTATAATACTGAATATCTTCTACTTTCTGCGCACCAACAAGCCCGTAAGGTACCGTCCAAACCGTTGCATGCTCTTTCGTACTTACATCAGCTACTTGCGAAATTTTCTTATTGGACAAAAGTTGATCTTGAATATTATCGTAGAGATGCAAATCATATTTTTCAACGATACTCACCAATTTACTCGCATAGTCTGGGTCAGTTGCGTAGCCTGCTTTCATTATTTCCTCTGCAGCCGCTTGGTAAGTTTTGGCAGAAAGAACGCCGTGATACTTCGTTTTTGACCAAGATGTTCCATTCAAAAATAAATTTGCATGATCATCAAGCGATTCATTCCAATTGGCATATTTACGGAAATTAGCTTGAATCTCAATCCATTGCCCGTCTGAAAACTCTTTTGTCGTCATGTTCACGACTGGCTGCCCCGCCCTACCTTTCACACCAAATAAATTATTCGCCTGACTCGCAAGCTCGCTCTCACCCCAGTTCGACTCTAAAATCGCCTGCGCAAGCGTCACGCTCGTCAAAATTTGATGCTCTTTCTGAATTTCCTGTGCATGCTTTGAAAGCTGATTGATAAATTTCTCTTCTTTTGTATTAAAAGCAGGTTCTGGCGCTGTTAAATCTAAATAAGCTTCCCGTATAAAAGACGCAATGACACCAACTAGAATGAGGCCGATAAATATACCTAACGTCATAAATAACTGACGCTTCTTTTTTCGTTTCATTTTTTTCCGCAATTGTGTGTCACACCTTTCTGTTCCCAGTCCCTGTCTACACAATACGTCAATTTGTAGCGAAATGCAATCCTCCTCTAGCCTAATTTAACTTTTCTTAAAAAGAGGATAAAAGCAAAATAAGCTGTCGGCAATTCGCCAACAGCTATTATATAGAAGAAACTCGTTTTATTTATTTCGAACGGTGAAACGTTCTTTAACATGTTTTGGTTCTTCAATTTCGTCAAGCATCGCTTTTGCAAAGTTTGCATAGCTCACTTCACTTTGTCCCGTTTCATCTACTAAAAGTTGATTTTCTCCTAAAATATAAGTACCTGTTCCCGCTCCTTCTGGATTAAAGAAAGCTGATGGGCTCATATAAGTCCAGTTTACTTCCGCTTCTTGTTTTAGCGCATCGAGCGCTTTTCCCATATGGCTTGCAGTTGGTAAAAAGGCAGCGGGGAAATCGGGTGTGTCCATTAAACGTAACGATTCTGCTTCATCGACATATAAACTTCCTGCTCCACCGACGACAAGTAGACGATTTGTTTTTCCTTTTAAAAGCGAGGTTACATGTTTTAATGATGTTTGGTGAAGCTCTTCTTGGCCATGCGGAGCATTGAACGCATCAATGACAACATCTTGATCTTGAATATCTTCGAAAGTTAAGTCAAATAAATCTTTTTCTAAAACTTGCACATTTGGATTCGTTATTTTTTCTTTATGCCGCACAATTGCTGTAACTTCCATGCCGCGGCGCACCGCTTCTTCTAAAATTTGGTTTCCAGCTTTCCCACTTGCTGCAATAATAGCTACTTTCATTTGTATTCCTCCTATTTCGTAACTGACTTAGTTACAATTTGTTTTATTTTTAGGGCAAGCCTTTAGTTTTGGCTTGCCTTTGTTGTCATTTCGGCAATGATATTGGCTAAGGTAACTTGTTTCAACTCATTTTCCATTTTTTGTTGAGCTGTTTGAAAGGTTTCATTTAACGTATCTTGAATATTTGCCCCGACAAAACAATTTGGATTAGGGTTTTGATGGATGTCAAAAATCGTTTGCGAGCCTAAAGCTGCCTCATAAATTTCATAAAGAGTCATATCATCCGGTTCTCGCGCTAAATAGGTGCCGCCAATACCAGGTTTTGAATGTAGTAAACCGGCTTTTTTTAAGCGGCTCATAATTCTTCTAATGACTACTGGGTTCGTACCAACGCTTTCTGCAATAAAATCTGACGTAATTTGTTTGTCGCGATTTAAATAAACGAGTGTCAAAATATGCACAGCGACACTAAAACGTGTTGAAATGGCCATTTCCTCACCTCTTTGTAACCATTATAGTTACAAAACGTTTTTTTGTCAACAAAAAAAGGACGCATACAGCATCCTTTTTAGCGATAAACTTATATGAAACAAAAGATTAGTTTTATGAGCTTTTTCCTGTAAAACGTTTGATAGCCTTTAGCATGAACCATTCCAGGCTTGCAATTCGGAAGCGCAGGTGCGCGTTTTTTAAAAGTTGGCGGAACATTTTTTGCTTAGTTTTTGGGAGCGTTTCAATTGCGTTCGTTTGGAGACTTTCTTTCATGTAGTCGGACACCCATTTTTGAACGGTGCGGTAATCCTCCTTTTTAACTAAGAAAAGCCATTCAATCATTGAGAAAAGATCGATTTCAAGATATTTCTGCTCTTTTTTGTAGCGCAGTGTGTTGTCTTGAATCGTGGAAAAAGCCTCGTCGCAAACATGTAGCGCATCTAAGCGGTCGCGTGTCATACGCAAGTTATTTTTTTGCTGGGTGATAGATTTATCGCCAGAAACTCTGTGACGCCAGTAATAGCCTACATTTTTCAAGATGTTGACATGCTCGGCTTTTAAGTAAGCGGGAATGACAACGGGAATATCTTCATACGTTTTACCGACTGGAAATTCCAGTTTTGCCTCGTTCCAAAAAGAAGCACGATAAATTTTATTCCAGCTCGTTGTATCGTATAAAAGTTCTGGTGTTTCAAAAATCGTCGTATCAAACTTATCCGTTTGCATAAAACGCTCATGCAATGCTGAGCGGTAAACATCTTCCCCCGCAAGACGTGCCACGCCAATCGTGACGATATCCGCACAGGAAATTTCTACAGATGCCATCATTTTTTTATACATGTCGCGGTCAATCACATCATCGCTGTCGACAAAGGCAATAAAATCGCCAGTCGCAAGCCTTACGCCATCATTTCGCGCTGCAGATAAACCGCCATTTTCTTTTGTAATCACTTGCATCGTCGGATATTTCTCTTGTAAGAGCGCCAACTTTTCCCCCGTGTCATCCGTCGAACCATCATTAATTACAATAACTTCTAACTTTTCATAAGACTGATTCATCACCGAATCCAAACACGCCTCAATATACTCCCCGACATTATACGCCGGAATAATCACACTTACCTTCATTTTTCTCTCCTTTTAAAAACCCGTTTGCTGTCTTCTTTTTTCAAACGGTACTTTCCAAACTAAATCACCTAAATGCACAAAACCTTGCAAATACAGGCGAACAGCCAAATATTTCAACTTCGCGGTCAAGCCGCTACCAGAGCGGTACCCATTTTTCTCCCACTTTGGAAAATGCGAGTTCATCGTTTCTCGTACAATTTTAAGCACTTCTTTACGCTTTTTTGTCCCCTCCAAATAAATGATTTTCCGAAGTACAGTCCGGTACACTAAATGTTCCATATAAAGTGTTTCCACTTCCGCCTTGGATGCCTCGAAAATATCAAGTGCTTTCAATTCGTTTGTGACATTTTCAAGCATTGGAATGACATCTAAAAATTTCGTATCATTTTGCAAATTCGACTGCGAATCCGCTCGGTCCGTTATGTAAAAATAAAGCGCATTGTCAAGTTTCACTGGCTTTTCAGCGCGCAAAACGACAGCTGGCACCACGCCGAGATCCTCATACCAATAGCCGGTCGGAAAACGGAGCTTTTCCCATAAAGAAGCCGTATAAAATTTATTCCACGGGACACTTCCTGCATCTGTCAAAAGATGCCCGCTATTTCGCGGTATGTACTGCATGTCGCCGCTTTGATTCACATTATAAGAAGTAAACATCACGAGGTCCGCCTCTGTTTGCGTGACCGTTTTCAAACATTTTTCGACTAAATTCGGCGCTATATAGTCGTCGCTATCCACCATGATGACGTAGTCGCCTGTCATCTGATCAAGCCCCGCATTGCGCGCCGCCGCCTGACCACCATTTTCTTGTTTAATTACGCGAATTCTAGGGTCAGAAAACGTTTCTAGCATCGCACCTGAACTATCCGTTGAGCCATCGTCAACAAAAATAATTTCTAAATGCGCGTACGTTTGCTTAAAAATACTTTCCGCACACCGCTCCAAATAGTTTTCCACATTATAAACTGGAACGATAACGCTTACTAAAGGTTCCATAAAAATTCTCCTCACAGAATGTTTTCACCCTTTAAGAATACCTTTTCCAAGCACATTTGTCTAATTTCAAAAAAAACCGCAGCGAAAAACTGCAGTTTAACTTTTAATTTTAAAACGAAGCACCGTTTTCATTTTTTCAGGCGCTGTTTTTCGTGGATCTGACAAATAAATTTCCTTATGGTCCTTTGACAGCCGCACCCAATCATTTTCCAAACAGAATTCCTCCATTTGTTCAAAAGAAGCGGGTTCTGTGTCGTAAGGCCCTTTGTGGAGCATCTGCACGCTTGGCCCTTCCTCAATCGTTTCAAAGCGCAGCTCGGCCAAAAGCTTCGCAGGAATTTTTTCAGCGAATCGCGGCTTCAATTCTTCAAATAGCGCAGCTGTTACAAAATCAGGTTGGCGAATCATAATACGATACTCAAATAAGCTCTTGTCAAGCGGACCATTATCGCGCTGGCTCGTCGTCCATTCCCCTTCAAGCGGATAAACTGTGTATTCAAAATATCCGTCCGGCGTCACGCCTTTTTTAGGAAGCATCCGAATCGTATAAGCTGCCGCATAAAGTGCCCCAACACGCTCGCTAAAAGCTCCTTCGTTCGGATCCCCTTTTCCCGTAATCGTAATATAGTTCATCGCCGGCACATCGAGTTTCATTGGTTTATTTTTGGGTAAATAAAGCCCCTTTTCAGCTTTGCGCCATTCATATTTTGTCATAGTCTTCGTCCTTTCGTGTTGGAAGTTAAGCAGCAAGTGAATCCCCGCTCTATTTAGATTATACCAATTTTAGGAACGGAATTGAATTTTATGATGCAGCAGAGCTTGAGGGGGTGGCGTGTAGACTAAAAGTAAGTAACTTATTACCTTTTATAGTGCATACTTGATTAATTGCTGAAAACGGGATTTACATTTCACAATACAGAGATTAAAACAGGCACCTATTTCAGCCCTACTCCTATAATAGCTCAAATGGGCATTTCTATCGACCTTTTCATTATTTGGTTTTTGGGTGTGATTTTCACATCTCGAAATCAGTCATATTTACACGTTTCCCTTCTCCCCTAAAGTTTCACAAAAATCTGTCGTCCCCTTGGTTTTTCACATTATCTCCGGTCGACAGAAAAATAGCGCGAAGTTTTAGCTTCGCGCTATTTTGGGTTAAATGAATTTTGCTGTAATCGAATCTGGGACGGCTTTCAAATCGGCTGGTTTTCCTCCAAAAAGAATTCTTCCGCCTTTGCTTCCGCCTTCTGGGCCGACATCGATAATCCAGTCGGCTTGGCGAATAATATCGAGATTGTGCTCGATAACAATTACTGTGTTGCCAGCATCGACCAGTCGGTTCATGATTTCGACAATATGCTTCGTATCCGACATGTGAAGCCCTGTCGTTGGCTCGTCCATAATATAGACGCTGCCTTTTTTATGAAGTTCTGTCGCGAGTTTCAAGCGCTGGCACTCACCACCTGATAGTGTGCTTAAAGCTTGGCCAAGTGTCAAGTAGCCAATTCCAACGTCCTCCATCGCCTGAAGTTGCTTTGTGATTTTTTTCAGTTCAAAAAACTGCAACGCATCAGTGACCGTCATTTCGAGGCAGTCACTAATCGTTTGTCCATTTAATTTGTATTGCAACACTTCTTCTTTAAAACGCTTGCCAGAACAAGCTTCGCAAGGTGTGCGAATCGCATCCATGAAAGCCATATCCATCGCAATGTAGCCGAGACCTTTACATTCTGGGCAGGCGCCTTTTGAATTGTAGCTGAAAAGCGATGGACTGACATCATTCGCCGTTCCGAATAGTTTTCGAATGCTATCCATAATCCCCGAATACGTTGCGGGGTTTGATCTGGAATTAGCATGAGCAGCGGATTGGTCAATCACAATTGCGTCGGGATATTGTTTTCTGAAAATCCCATTAATAATCGTACTCTTACCAGAACCCGCCACCCCAGTTATGACGTTCAAAACGCCTGTCGGAATTTCTAAGTCAAGGTCACGCACATTATGAAGGTTGGTTTTTTTCACAGGTAAAAAGCTTCGCGGGGTTCGCACTTCACTTTTTAAACTTTCGTGGTGTCCCATGAAGTTTCCGGTGAGCGTATCGCTTTTTAGAAGCTCCTCGTAAGTACCGTGGAAGGTGACTTCACCGCCGTGTTTGCCGGCTTTTGGCCCAATATCAATGATGTAATCCGCAATGCGAATGACGTCTGGATCATGCTCAACGACAAGTACGGTGTTCCCTTTATCGCGCAGCTTCTCCAAAAGTTCGTTTAAGCGGTGGACATCACGCGGGTGAAGCCCAATACTTGGTTCATCAAAAATGTAAATCATATCCGTTAAACTACTATTTAAATGACGCACCATTTTCACGCGTTGTGATTCTCCGCCAGAAAGCGTGCTCGTTTCACGGTCAAGTGTGACATAATCAAGACCAATATCAATCAAATGTGACACGCGCTCGTCGATACTCGCTTTCATCGCTTCCGCGTAAGGATTATCAATTTTAGCGATATTCTCCACCACTTCATCAAGTTGCATCGCCATGTAATCCGCAATATTTAAGCCGTTAATCCGACAATCAAGCACTTTTTTAGAAAGTCTAGCGCCCCCACAAGCATCACAAGCCACTTCGGTTGTAAAAGCATCGACTTGTTTTTTCGTCCGCTCACCCATTTCACCTTCTTTTTTCAAATATAAGCGATCGAATTTTTGGATTAAACCCTCATAAGTTGAATTAATTGGGCCGCCTGCCGTTTCAAGTACAAACTTTTCTGTCTTACCATTTAGTAATTTTTCCATTTCTTCCGCAGAATAATCTTCCAATTTTTTATCGAGGTCAAAATAACCAGATAAAGCATAAATGTTCCAATACCACGAACCAACTGAGAAATTCGGAAATTGGATGGCTCCTTCATTTAATGATTTTGAGTAATCAAGAAACTTTTCTAAGTTTAGCGTAATTTTTCGACCGACGCCTTGACAATCCGGGCACATGCCTGACGGATCATTAAACGAAAATGAGCTTGCTGGTCCAGCTTCTGGCTGTCCAATTCTGGAAAAAAGAACGCGAAAAAGAGGATTGATATCCGTAATCGTGCCGAGCGTTGAGCGCGAGTTACCGCCAATCCGTTTTTGATCAATAATAATAGAGGCACCTAAACCACGAATGCCGTCCGTATCCGGCTCGCGATATTTTGGTAAAAAGCCGCGAACAAAAGCACTGTGCGTTTCGTTTAACTGACGTTGTGATTCTGTGGCAACGGTTCCAAAAACAATAGATGATTTCCCGGAACCAGAGACTCCTGTGAAGATAGTAATTTGACGTTTCGGAATTCTCACAGAAACATTTTTCAAATTATTTTCCCTAGCACCTTTAATTTCGATGTATTCTTGTGTCATGTCATACCCCCTAGTTTTATTACCTGAATGAAGCCATCAGGGTTTATCATTGTACCGAAATCAAAGCCCCCTGTCAACCAGAAATATGCTAAAATAGAAAAAAAGTAAGGAGGGGAAATTTATGTTAAACCTACAAAAGCTCCCTCGGCTTAAAAAGGGAGATACAGTCGCAACAATTAGTTTATCATCTGGCGCTGCCGGTGACCCAGAACTACTCGGACGCTATGAAGTCGGCAAAAAACGATTACAAGAACATTTTGGCTTAAAGGTCATCGAAATGCCGCATACGCTCGCCGGCTCTGATTTTATATACCACCACCCTGAAAAGCGCGCCGCAGACTTGATGGCCGCCTTCCAAAACCCAGATATCAAAGCGATTTTCGCCTGCATTGGCGGTAATGACAGCATCCGTATGTTGCCGTATATCGATTTTGCAATCATTCAACAGAATCCTAAAATTTTTATCGGCTATTCCGATTCGACCATCACGCATTTAATGTGCCTAAAAGCAGGCATATCCAGTTTTTACGGGCCGGCAATTTTGAGTGACTTTGCAGAAAACGTGGCACTTCCTACGTTCACCAAAAACGCGTTCGAACAACTTGCTTTCCATCCAAGTCAAGCTCTTCGGTTTGAAACAGCCCCTGAAATAACGGGTGAATTCCTGCCATGGCTCCCTGAAAACAGTGAGAAACCGCGCAAATTCATGCCAAATGACAGCTATGACATCATTCAAGGAACAAACCGCGCGTCTGATCCGCTTATCGGCGGTTGCATGGAAGTTCTTGAAATGGCTAAAGGCACAGCTTTGTTTCCAGAGCTTGCCGCTTTCGACGATGCCATTTTATTTTTGGAAACCTCAGAGGTGAAGGCGAACCCGTGGTGGTTTGAAGATCAGCTGCGAAATTACGGTATCATGGGCGTTTTATCACGCGTAAATGGCATAGTTTTTGGCAAGCCAAAAGAAGGCGCCTACCAAGAGGAGTACCGCGAACTCGCGCTTAAAGTGCTCCGCGAATTTCATCTTGAAGATATACCAGTTTTCGCAAACGCAAGCTTCGGCCATAACGAGCCAAAAATCACGCTTCCATACGGCCGTATCGCCGAACTAAATCCCGCAGAAAAAACATTTACCCTACTAGAATCAGCCGTATACTAAATTAAAAAGAGATTGGGAAAATTCCCAGTCTCTTTTTAATTACTCGAATTTAACGAAACAAGTTCATATGTAATGATGGTCGCATCGCTTTCCCAAATGAGTTTTCTAGGGATAACAAGTCCATTCACTTCTCCGTCTTTCGTTTTGCGGAGCTCAATGGGTACATCAATCGGATAAATGCGGTACCCGTCTTTTTTTAATTCAAAAAAGTTTTCTGTAATTCTTTTCTCGCGGCCTTTCGTTACGACCATCGTATTAACTTCAAGTGGCATGCCCATCTGAATCCCTCCATTTCTTATTTATCATAGCAGAAAAGGCTTTTCTTTGGCTAGTTTCTCCTCTAAATTTCGTAAAATTTCCTGCATACCCGCATCACGCATAAAAAAACTGAATTCCGGTTGCTGCACGATTTCACGAATGTTTCCTTTCATGAGCACTGGGCCGTCTGTTTCCATGTAGTCGGCTTGAACATGGAACCCTTTGATTTGTGCGAAAAAAACGCGTTTCGAGAAAGTTCTTTCCGCTGATTCCACGAAATAATCGGCGACAAACTGAAAATCGTCCGTATAAGCGCCCGTCTCCTCCATCAATTCGCGTGCCGCGGCTTCAATTGGCGTTTCACCATGCTCACCTTTTCCACCCGGGAATTCAATGCCTCGTTTCTTGTGGTGTGTAAAAAGCCATTTTCCTTCATAAAACGGGATAATCAGGCAATCGTCTGACTGTTCTTCGCGCTGTTCAAACGAAATCGCGACTTTTGATCCTACAGCATCTAAATAAGAAAACATTTACGTACCCCTTTCTTTTTTCAAAAAATATGATAAGCTATAACTAGCAAATTAATAGAAGGTGAAAACATGTTAAAACGCTTTTTACTTGGTGGCATACGCTTTTATCGCAAAGTCATTTCCCCTCTTACACCAGCATCTTGCCGCTTTTATCCAACCTGCTCTCAGTACGGAATGGAAGCCATTGAAACGCATGGCGCCTTTAAAGGAAGCTACCTCGCGATTAGACGCATTTTAAAATGCCATCCTTTCCATAAAGGCGGCGTGGATTTAGTCCCTCCTAAAAAAGAAACAGAATGCTCCCACCATCATCATCATTAATATAGCACATTTCATACAAAGCGAAAACTGCTAATTTTGATTAGCAGTTTTAATTAACACTTGCTTTTTTCAAAAAAATAATGTATTATCAATATCGTCCCTCAAATCGTAATCAGTACGATTTATTTTTACGAGGTGTAAAACGGAATCATTTTGATTTAAAATAAAGGAGTGGAAAAATGTTTAAAAAATTATTACTTATAACTCCAGTTTTAGCTCTCATACTTACACTTGCAGCTTGTGGAAGCGGAACTGCCTCTCAAGATAACGATAAAGTAAAAGTGTACACAACCGTCTATCCCCTTTCTTACTTAGCGGAACAAATTGGCGGTGACAACGTGGAAGTCACAAGCGTATATCCAGCGGGTTCTGATGCGCATAGCTTCGAACCTACGCAAAAAGATATGATGAAAATTGCCGATAGCGACTTACTCTTTTATGTTGGGTTAAACCTTGAAAGTTTTGTCGATAAAGCAAAATCATCACTTAAAGACGAAAATGTAAAATTCGTTCCTTTAGCTGAAAAATTAGACTTGCCGAAAGACCCTGACGCTGGTAAACACGAAGAAGAGGAAGAAGACCATGAAGGCGAAGAAGAGCACGAAGAACACGGCGACTACAACCCTCACGTCTGGCTCTACCCTGTTTACATGGAAGAAATGGCTGCGACCGTTAAAGATCAACTAATTAAAGAAATGCCAGAGAAAAAAGCCACTTTTGAAGAAAACTATGAAAAAACTGTATCCAAGCTAAAAACGCTTGACGAATCTTACAAGGATATGGCAGCCACTGCCAAACACAAAGATTTCGTGACCGCACATGCCGCTTATACGTACTGGGAAACAGCCTACGGATTACACCAAATCCCAATTGCCGGCGTTTCAACGAGCGATGAGCCATCGCAAAAGAAATTACAAAGCATTGTGAGCACCATTGAAAAAGAAAACATTCCATACATTATGCTCGAACAAAATACCAATTCTAAAATTGCAGAAGTGATTCAACAAGAAACCGATACAAAGGCGCTTAAATTGCATAACCTCGAAACTTTAATGCCAAGTGATGTGAAAGCGAAACGCGATTACATTTCCATCATGAACGACAATTTAGACGCATTAAAAGAAGCGCTCAACTATTAAAACAAACCCCCGAAAGCAGATTGCTTTCGGGGGTTTTCGCTTGCTTAATAAATTTCCAAATATTGATCGCGTTCCCACGGATGAACGGCTGTTCTAAACATGTCACATTCAATTTGTTTCGCTTCAATGAAGTGTTCATAAATGTGGTCACCTAGACCTTCACGAACCGCATCATCTTTTGAGAGCTCAATTAAACCGTGCGCTAAGCTTTCTGGAAGATCATAAATACCTGCCTCGTGACGCTCCTCCTCGTCCATTCCATAAATGTTACGGTCAACTGGTGCTGGCGGAGTGAGTTTGTTTTTCACGCCATCAAGACCAGCTTTTAAAAGTACTGCCATCGCAAGATATGGATTCGCCGATGGGTCAACGCTACGAAGTTCAAGGCGGGTACTAAGTCCACGCGAACTTGGAACGCGGACAAGTGGACTACGGTTTTTACCACTCCACGCAATGTAACAAGGTGCCTCGTAACCTGGAACTAAACGCTTGTAAGAGTTGATGGTTGGGTTCGTAACAGCTGTGTAGCCACGCGCATGTTTTAACATCCCCGCCAAGAATTGGTAGGCTGTTTCGCTTAGTTGCAATTCACCGCTTTCATCGTAGAAGGCATTTTCGCCGTCTTTGAACAGTGACATATTAAAGTGCATGCCAGAACCATTAACACCGAAAAGTGGTTTTGGCATAAACGTTGCATGAAGACCATGTTTACGCGCAATTGTTTTAACAACCAATTTGAACGTTTGGATATTGTCGCATGCCGTAATGGCATCTTCGTATTTGAAATCAATTTCATGTTGTCCGGGTGCCACTTCATGGTGGGAAGCTTCAATTTCGAAGCCCATTTCTTCAAGTTCAAGCACGATATCACGGCGACAGTTTTCACCTAAATCTGTAGGGGCTAAATCGAAATAACCGCCGGAGTCATTTAGTTCCAGTGTCGGCTTACGGTTTTCATCGAGTTTAAACAGGAAGAATTCGGGTTCAGGTCCTAAGTTAAAGTCGGTGAAACCTAGTTCGTGCATTTCTGCGAGCACGCGTTTTAAGTTCGCGCGCGGATCACCAAGAAACGGTGTCATATCAGGATTATAAATGTCGCAAATCATACGCGCTACTTTTCCTTTTTCAGCCGTCCACGGGAACACAACCCATGTATCTAAATCTGGGAAAAGGTACATATCCGATTCTTCAATGCGAACAAAACCTTCGATAGACGATCCGTCAAACATCATCTTATTGTCGAGCGCTTTTGCCAACTGACTTACTGGAATTTCCACATTTTTAATGATTCCAAGAATATCCGTGAACTGTAAGCGAATAAATTTAACATTTTGTTCATCTGCGAAGCGGAAAATATCTTCTTTAGTATAATTTGACATAATTTAAAATCCTCCCAATACTCAATTTATATAAACTTCTTAAAAGTTAATACCTATTTCGAATTTTGTTACAATTTCGGATATTGATTTTTGGATAAATCATCACCTTTAACGAAGCGCCCAGCTTGCTGCATTTCTTTACGGAGAATTTTGCGAACATCTTCATCCGTAAGTGGATTTTTCTTTTCTTGATCTTGCATTTGGTACATTTTTTTTATACCAGCAATGTTTAAACCATCATTTAAGTAGTCTTTAATTTCAAGGAGTGTGTCAATATCTTGAAGTGAGTAGTGCCTGTGGTTCCCTTGATTTCGAGCTGGACTAATCAGACCTTGGTCTTCGTAATAACGAATCTGCCTTGCCGTTAAATCTGTCAACTTCATCACGGGACCAATTGGAAAAAGAGGCATCGATCGTCGAATTTCTTTCTCACTCACGGCTTTTTCCCCCTCACTATTTTTTTATGATAGTAGCATTATAATGTACGTTAAATCATTTGTCAAATTTATGTCAGATAATCTAACATCTTGTTAAAAGTATTGTGGCAGAAGCGTTTTGACAATTAAAAAGACGCAGAAATTAAAACTGCGTCAAAAAAATTTATTTTTTTTACAATTGATATGTTAGTTTTGTAAATTTAACGCACCCTTTTCTAAAAGCGCTTGAACTGCTCCAATGACAGCGACTTTCACATGCTCATAAGTTAGTCCACCCTGCACGTAAAGCTCATAAGGCGGACGTATCGGCCCATCTGCCGTAAGTTCTAGGCTCGCTCCTTGAATGAACGTTCCGGCTGCCATAATGACGTCATCCGCATAACCGGGCATATAGGCACCAATTGGTTTCACATGAGCGTTTACTGGCGAGGCTGCTTGAATCGCTTGCGCAAACAACACCATTTTTTCTGAATCATGAAAAGAAATACTTTGAATTAAATCAGTCCGTTTTGCATCCCATGCTGGGCTAGTTTCGATACCGCATAACGATAACATGGCTGCTGTAAAGCGCGCACCTTTAATGGCTTGTGCCACGACGTGCGGCGCCAAAAAGAAGCCTTGATACATTTCAAGCAGGCTATAAAGCGAAGCACCAGCTTCCAAACCAATTCCAGGCGTTGTTAGTCGGTAGCCACATAATTCGACAAGTTCGGTTTTCCCAGCAATATAGCCGCCAATTTTAGCAAGGCCACCACCTGGGTTTTTAATTAATGAGCCGGCAATTAGGTCTGCGCCAACATCGGTCGGTTCTCTTAGCTCAACAAATTCGCCATAGCAATTATCGACAAATACAATGACATCTGGTTTTATTTTTTTGACAAATTGAATCATTACTTCAATTTCTTGAACCTTAAATGAATCGCGATTTGCATACCCTTTTGAGCGCTGAATGCCAATCATTTTTGTGTTTGCATTGATTTTTTGCGCCACTGTATCAAAATCAACTTGATTTCCTTTTAAAGGAACAGCATCATAACCAATTTGAAAATCTTTTAGCGAGCCATTGCCGCTTCCTCTCACGCCAACGATTTCTTCAAGCGTATCATAAGGTTTGCCGGTGATATACAAAAGTTCATCGCCCGGTCGCAAAACGCCAAATAGCGCGGTTGAAATCGCATGTGTTCCTGAAATCAGCTGCGGTCTGACGATAGCTTTTTCCGTATGAAAAACGTCGCTGTAAACGCGTTCGAGCGTATCTCGACCTTCATCATCATAGCCATAACCCGTTGACGGATTGAAATGATAGTCGCTCACTTTATTTTTCCGAAAAGCTTCTAGCACTTTTGCTTGGTTTTGTTCCGCAATCTCGTCCGTTTCCTTATGTAGCGCTTCAATCATTTGTTCTGCTCGTTCTTTTAATCGTTTCACTTGTTCCGTCATAATTTTTCCTTTCCAGAAAAGTAGCCGCGAATTTGATAGGTTTCATTTTCTTCATCAAACTCAATTTTTGAAACAAAAGTCGTTCGCTTCAAAAAGGCTATTTTCGTACCTTCACTTGCTTTTACTGTTAAAAAGTAAGGAAGCCATATTTTTTTAACTTCCGTTAACAGCCATTCGCGCATATCGCCTGAAAACTCCGCACTAAGTGCTGAAATTTCCTTATAGTTTGCTTCTGTAGCAACAAAAGTCGGGTGCTTGTGATCTTTTTTATTATACAATGTTAAAATTGGAATATCACTTATTTGAAGGGCACGCAAAATCTCTTTTACCGTTTCAATATGCTTCAAATAATCTGCATTTGAGCTATCGACCACATGAAGAAGCATATCCATATCCGCACTTTCCTCAAGCGTTGATTTAAAAGCCGCAACAAGTGACGTTGGTAAATCTTGAATAAAACCAACCGTATCCGTTAATAACACTTCAAAACCAGCTGCAAGCCTTACTTTCCGAGTAGTCGGATCAAGCGTCGCAAAAAGCTGATCTTCCTCGAGCGTCTCGGCAGTCGTCAAACGATTGAAAATAGTAGATTTCCCCGCATTCGTATAACCAATTAAACCAAACCTGAAAATTCCATTTTGCTTACGCTTCTCGCGAATTCGCGCACGATGCTTCTCCACTTGTATAAGCGCCTCTTTAATTTCATGCATCTTCAGCCGCAAAAGCCGCCGGTCCATCTCAAGCTTCGTCTCCCCAGGTCCACGCGTGCCAATTCCCCCACCTAATTTTGAAAGAGAGCTCCCTTGACCAGAAAGGCGAGGTAACAAATATTCATACTGCGCATAAGCGACTTGCAATTTTCCTTCTCGCGATTTTGCGCGCATCGCGAAAATATCCAAAATAAGACCAGTTCGGTCAATAATTTTCGCATCAACCTCTGCTTCAATATTTCGAATTTGCGTTGGTGTCAACTCACTGTTAAAAACGACCGTTTCAGCTTCCAACTCTAAAACCAGATTTTTAAGCTCCTCTAGCTTCCCTCGCCCAACAAAACTTGCTTGGCGCACACGCTCCATTTTTTGAACCATCACATCAAGCACTTCGCCGTTAGCCGTTTTGACAAGGCGCCCTAGCTCCTCCATTGAATAATGAAACGCCGTCTCATCTCCATCTTTTAATAGGACGCCAACAAGAATGACTTTTTCTTTTTCCATAAATCCGCACCTCTTTTATGTTTGCAGCAAAAAAGACAGGCGTTTTCACCTGTCCCTCTTACGAATGAAATACAATTAGTCTTCTGGATTGAGTGCCACATTTTTTTGTGGTGAAAATGTCGAAATCGCATGTTTAAATACTAATTGTTGTTTTCCTTCAACATCAAGAAGAACCGTGAAATTATCAAAGCTAACAACTCTTCCACGCAATTGGAAACCATTTGTTAAAAATACAGTCGCCAAAATTTTCTCTTTTCTTAGTTGATTTAAGTATTGATCTTGTAACGCTTGTCCACCTTTAGTCATGTATACCTCTCCTATCTATCTTTCTAAGAACTCCCCCCAAAGAGGTTCATCTAAAACAGTCCGAGAACTATTTTAAATTCATTACCCTGTATTTCGCACTAATAAACCGTTTATTCGTTTAAAAAACGCTGTATAGCGTCATCTGCCTGTAAAAAACTATTTTCAGAAAGCATGTTAATCCACTTGACAGACATACGATTTCTAAACCAAGTAAGTTGGCGTTTTGCAAAGTGTCTTGAGTTCTTTTTAATTAATTCAACAGCCGCGTCCATAGTGACTTGACCATCAAAGTATTGAAATAATTCTTTATAACCAATTGCTCTTGTCGCCGAATTGTCGCCTAGATGTTGTTCATAGAGCCATTTCGCTTCATCAAGTAAGCCATCATCCATCATATGTCGCACACGTTCATTAATTCGCTCATATAAAAGTTCCCTAGGTAAATCCAAGCCAATAAAAAGCGGTGAAAACTCAGGATTCAATTCACGCTGGTTTTGCATGGCACTAAACGGTTGGCCACTTGCATGCATGACTTCCAGTGCACGAATTACTCGTCGTTTATTGTTCGGATGAATGGTTTCAGCACTTTTTGGGTCTTCTTTTTTAAGGCGCGCAAAAAGCGTTTCATTATCAAGCTGTTCCATTTCAGTACGGAAATTAGCATCTTCGCCAGACTTTCCAAATGCGTAATCGTAAAAAACGGACTGAATATAAAGACCCGTTCCACCAACAATAAAAGGGAGTTTTCCTCTAGAAGAAATATCTCTTATCGCGGTGATGGTTGCTTCCTTAAATTTTGAGGCAGTAAACGGTTCGTCTGGGTTCACCACATCAATTAAGTAATGCGGTACGCTTTCTTTTTCAGTTTCCGTAATTTTAGCCGTTCCAATATCCAGCTTTTTATAGACTTGAACGGAGTCACCACTGATGATTTCTCCTTGCCATTTTTTCGCTAATTGGATACTTAACGCCGTCTTTCCTACTGCTGTTGGACCAACGAGGACAATGACAGGAATTCCAGCCAAATAAACCCCTCCTTGCATCTACTACTAATGTACCATGAAAAACGCTAGAAGCAAACCTTTTTTTCAAAATAAAAACTGACGATAATTTTGATATTATCGTCAGCTCTTTCTTTATCTATCGTGCCAATCCGCTGGCTCTCTAGCATCTTGTATCTCCGCTTCAAGCTCTTTTTTCAATTTTTCTTCTGTTTCAGCGTCCCAGTGGAATAAATTTTGCATTTCATCGACTACTGCATCTTTCCATTCAAGCAGATACGGCATATCGAAAAGCAAGTAACCTGTGCGTCGTAACAAGAAATCAACAGGGTGAATAGCGGATTCATGATAAACCGAATAGTGCAGTTCTGCGTATAAACTATTTGGAAGTGTCGTAATACCTTTTTCCTTATGTTCTTGTGCATACGTAAAGAGTTGATCAATGTTCGTACCGAAGCGTTTCGCTAATTCACGTGAAATGGCAAGTGACCAACCGAAGCGATTACTGCCTTCTTTTGCTTTTTTATCAATGAAAGCCTCTAAATTTTCAGAGCCGCCAATATCTCCACCTGAAATCGGTAAATGTTTCGTTTGAACAGTTTGATATGTTTTACCCGTTTCGCTACTTAACGGTTTTGTCACTTCATCTAAAAGTTTTTCCGCCATTTTCCGGTAGCCCGTTAATTTACCGCCAGCCATCGTAATGAGACCACTTTCAGAAAACCACACTTCATCTTTACGGGAAATTTCAGACGGATCTTTTCCTTCCTCATAAATCAGTGGCCGAACGCCTGCCCAGCTAGATTCAATATCTTTTTCGGTAATTTTAACGTCTGGGAACATATAGTTAATCGCTTTAATCACATACGTGTGGTCGGATTCAAGCGCTCTCGGATGAATCGGAAACTCATCATAAAACGTATCCGTCGTGCCAACATAAACTTTTTTATCACGCGGAATCGCAAACACCATCCGACCGTCTGGCGTATCAAAATAAACAGCTTGCTCCATCGGGAACTTACTTTTATCGATAACAAGGTGAACGCCTTTGGTTAAACGAAGATGTTTATTGTTGTGTGAATAGTCGAGGTTGCGCACACGGTCAACCCAAGGTCCCGCAGCATTGATTACTCTATGGCCTCGAATATCGTATACGCGACCAGAAATACGGTCCGTAACTGTCACCCCGCGAACTTGTTTCGCCTCATCGTAAATCAATTTTTCCGCACGTGTATAATTGATGGCAAGTGCCCCAAGTTCAACCGCTTTTTTCATCACTTCAATAGTCAAGCGTGCATCGTCCGTTCTGTATTCCACATAAAATCCAGAGCCTCTTAACCCTTCTTTTTTCACAAAAGGATTTTTAGCGAGTGTTTCTTTCACGGAAAGAATTTGACGGCGTTCATCTTTTTTGACTCCAGCGAGGTAATCGTATAGGCGAATGCCCATGGAAGCCGTTCTTTTCCCCATGTTTCCGCCTTTATGGAAAGGTAACATCATCCATTCAGGTGTCGTGACGTGCGGTCCATTTTCATAAACGATTGCCCGTTCTTTTCCAAGTTCTGCAACTTCCTTCACTTCAAATTGTTGGAGATAGCGCAAACCTCCATGTACAAGTTTTGTCGAACGACTCGAGGTACCGCTTGCAAAATCCCCCATTTCAATGAGCGCCACCGACATACCGCGACTTGTTGCATCTAGCGCAATGCCAGCGCCCGTTATCCCGCCGCCAACAATAACAAGATCAAATGTTTCATCTTGCGCTTTTCTTTCAATTGTTTCTCTGTCAAATGCTGAAAATAATTGTACCATTTTGTATTTGCCCCCTTGATTTTAGACTACTATCCGTTAACTACTCGGCTTTTTCCACTTCGAGCGTTTTTTAAACATTTTGATAGAAAAAGGGACTACAAACATAGCGATTGCGCTCGCCGTTTGTAGTCCCTCTCATATCATTAGACTGTTTCGTATTAACTTACTTTCATTATACCGAATCCTCTTTGGAAAGCAAACTTTTTTGTTTGAGCCACTCACGAAGCTGTACGGCGTCACTTGGGAAATCTGTGAAAATACCTGCTACTTGGGCTAAAAGGAAGGTTTCCATCTCCGCCGTCTGATTTACCGTCCAGTAACGCAATTTACGATTTGTTTTTCTCACTGGAAATGCTCGCTTAGAAAAATGCAACGACTGAATTTGATACGCGTCAAGGAGCGCTTCGTCTGCTTCATTTTCCTTGTAACAAATAAAAGCAAGTTCAACTGAATCGCTTAAAGCGCGCATGTTTTGGAGGGTTTTCATATTGAAGGAAGAAAAAATTATCCGCGGATTATCTTTCGTTTTTTGCCACACAATTTCTTCAATGCCCGTATATGAAAATTTATCCGTTTTAAGTTCGATATTTAAACGCATATGGCTGTTTTCAAATACGTTTAGTACTTCGTCTAGTCTAGGCACGCGCAAAGTTGACGCGTCCGCCCCGCCCGTTTTAATCCAAAGTGCTTGTAGTTCTTTATAGGTCATGTCTTTTACGTAGCCGGTACCGTTTGTTGTGCGGTCAACTTTTTCATCATGGATGACGACTGGGACTGCATCTTTTGTGAGTTGCACGTCAAATTCAACCCCGTCGCACCCCGAAAGTAAGGCGTTTTGAAAAGCGGGAATGGTATTTTCTGGAAATGTGCCGGAACTACCTCGATGTGCATAGATTTCAAGCATATGCCAACACTCCTTTCTTTTTTACTATTCCAAATGGCTCAAATTTATTAAAATTCTCTAAAGACGCGTTTTTCTGCGTTACAGTGGTATATTTGTATGTTATTATTGTACATGACTTCAAGAAACAAACAAAGATATGACATTAATAGGAGATGTTATTTTGAAGAGAACAGCTCGATACAGTAGAAAATATGTTCCGAGTATTGATGGACTTCGTGCACTTGCTGTCCTAGCTGTTATTGCCTATCACTTAAACTTTTCATGGGCGCAAGGCGGTTTTATCGGCGTTGATATATTTTTTGTACTTTCTGGATATTTAATTACAAACATTCTTCTTACACAGTGGGAAAATGAAAATACGATTCACTTAAAAGAATTTTGGTTGCGGCGTTTTAGGCGTCTAATTCCTGCCGCATACTTGATGATAATTGTTGTTGTGATTTTTGCTGTTTTATTCAATCGCGAACTACTTACTACTTTACGCGGTGATGCCATTGCTTCCTTTTTTTATATGAGCAATTGGTGGTTTATTTTTCATAATGTGTCGTATTTTGACTCATTTGGCTTACCTTCCCCGCTTAAAAACTTATGGTCACTTGCCATTGAAGAACAGTTTTACTTAGTTTGGCCACTATTTTTATACGGTTTCTTAAAATGGATTAAAAATCCGAAGTGGTTGCTGCGCATCATTTTAATCATCGCACTTTTATCCGCGATTTTAATGGCTGTGCTTTACACTCCTGGAAGCGACCCAAGTCGAGTTTATTACGGCACTGATACGCGTTTATTCGACCTTCTTATTGGCTGTGCTTTAGCCTTTGTTTGGCCGTTTAATCGTTTAAGTCCAAAAATACCGCGGCAAAGTAAACTTGCTTTAAATATTTCGGGAACGATAAGCATTGTTTTATTCTGCATACTCGTCTACAAAATGAACGAATATCAACCATTTTTATACCGCGGAGGACTACTGCTTGTTGCGATTCTCGGTGTTCTTATGATTGCAGCTATTGCCCACCCTTCTTGTTATTTAAGCAGATTGTTTAGTTTTAGACCGCTGCGCTGGATTGGAACTAGATCATACGGTATCTACTTGTGGCATTACCCGATTATTACGCTGACAACTCCTGTCACAGAAATCGGTCAACCGAGCTTACTGCGTGCGTTTTTCCAAGTGACTGCTACGTTCATCATCGCAGAACTTTCCTTCCGATTTGTCGAAACACCTATTCGTAAAAAAGGCTTTATCGCTTACATGAAAGGCTTTAAGCACAAAAATTACGCCGTGATTAAAAATAAACCAATCGGACTTTGGGCAGCTATATCAGCACTCGTTCTTTCCATCGGGATTTTTGCAACAGGTATGTCTGGCATTCTTCCCATCAAAACGCAGGCAGAACGGACCGTCACTGAAGTAAAAACGTCCACAAACAATGAAAAGACGGAAAGTAAACACGAAGAAAAACAACCAAATACACAACAAAAACCCGAGCAAAAAGAGGAACCGAAAAAAGCAACAACCCCTATTCCTCCGAAAAAATACACATACACCCAGACGTTAGCATTAGGCGACTCGATTATGATTGACATTGAGCCCTATTTAAAAGAAGCCATACCCAATGTGACGATTGATGGGAAAATTGGTCGACAGCTCGTTGATGCGATTGATGTGTCTTACAGCTATAAAAAATTCAACACTAAAGGAAGCGCCGTTTTAATTGAACTTGGTACAAATGGTCCATTCACCGAAGCCCAACTAAACAAGCTTTTAGATCGCTTCAATCAGGCCGATGTTTATCTTGTCAACACACGCGTCCCGCGCGGTTGGGAATCAGAAGTCAACCAGTCCATTCAAAATGCATCTAGTCGCGAGAATGTCACTGTCATTGACTGGTATTCAGTCGCCGTAAACCACAATAACTATTTTGGTTCTGATGGCGTACATCTTACAAAATCCGGCTCCCAAGCCTACGTTAATTTAGCGCTTAACGCAATGAAAAAATAAAGAGGTTCCGAATTCGGAACCTCTTTTCTTTATTATGCGAAAACATCTGCCCAAGTATCTTTTTCACTTAAAAATTCGCGTGCCAATTCTTGCGCGCCAGACAAGCTATGGCTAGCTGCAAAGCCACACTGGACTTCATTACACGCAGGAACCTCAGTCGCTTCTAAAACGTCGTTTAGTGTCGCCTCTAAAATGCGCAACACATCATCAAAATCATCATGATTAATAAGTGATACATAAAAGCCCGTTTGACAGCCCATTGGACTAATATCGACAATTTTATCCGTATGATTTCGAGCTAGTTCCGCCATTAAATGCTCCAGCGAATGAAGTGCTGGCATTTCCATATGCGCCTTATTCGGTTGCTTAAACCGGACATCATACTTATAAATTTCATCGCCATGATAGCCCGTTTTTGTTCCTGCGAGCCTTACATATGGCGCTTTTACTTTTGTATGGTCCAAATTAAAACTTTCCACATTCATTTTTTCAGACACGTTTTTCAGCTCCTTATTGTTTAAGATTCTGGTGTTTCGCTATCCGTAATTTCTGGAATTAACGTCCACATATCAACTGGCTGTCCTTCCATCGCTTCATCAAGAACAAACGAACCATTTGAATAGCGATCCGTGAGTCGCAGATTGGCAGCATCTAATTCAACAAGCTGTTCTTTATTTGTTTCAATCACAAGTTTGTCTTCTGCACCAGCTAAAAGCAGCGCCACAAAACGGTGCGGATTCGATTTCAATTCCCGCAGCATAATTAAACCGCGTTTCGCACGTGTAATCGGTTCAAATTCCGAAAGTTTCATTTGTTTCAGTGACCCACGTTGCGTAACAAGAATCATATTTCTCGTTTCATCAGGCGTAATCACAAAACCGCCAATGACTTCATCGCCCGCTTTTAAATTAATCGCTTTAACCCCGGCAGTACGCGCCCCAGAATCCGGTACTTCACTTACATTGTAACGCAAACCATAACCAAATTTTGTTGCCAAAAAGACATCTTCTGTATTCGCAATAAGCGATACAGCAAGCAGTTCATCGCTATCTTTCAGCTTAATCGCCATCATTGATTTCGAGTAGCGTTGTGGTTTGTAGTTCGTCATAAGGGACGACTTAATCATCCCGTTCTTCGTTATAAACAAGAAGTAGTGTGCTTCGTCAAACGCATGTACAACTTTCGCCGCGATAATTTCCTCACCTTGACTAATATCCGTCGCTAAATGACTAATATGGTCCCCAATATTTTTCCAGCGAATTTCTGGGAGCTCGTGCACCGGACGATAAATGTAATTCCCTTTATTCGTAAAGAGTAGAATCGTATCCATCGTATTTACTTTTTCAATAAATATAGGATGATCGGCTTCTTTCATCGCAAGCTCAAGCCCGTTTGAAGCCGCATAAGAGCGCATGCTTGTACGCTTCACATAGCCTTCTTTCGTAACAGACACAACAACATCTTCACTCGCCACAAGCACTTCCGTATCAATTTTAATTTCGGAAATTTCCGCCTGCACTTCCGTTAAACGCGGCGTTTTATACGTCTTCTTAATTTCCGTAAGCTCTTCTTTTAAAACGCCAACAAGCGCATCCGAACTCCCTAAAATCCGCTCTAAAATCGCGATTTTTTTAGTCAGTTCTTCCGCTTCCGTGCGAAGTTCCGTAATATCCGTATTCGTCAAACGATAAAGTTGCAAGGACACAATCGCCTCTGCTTGCTTCTCACTAAACTCGTAGCGCTTCTCAAGATTCAGTTTCGCATCACGTTTGTCCTTCGAGCCACGAATCAGCTTAATCACTTCATCTAAAATCGACAAGGCTTTGATTAAACCGTCTAAAATATGTTGCCTTGCTCGCGCCTTCCGAATGTCGAATTCCGATCGTTTTGTAATAATCTCTTTCTGGTGCGCGATATAGGCATCTAATAATTGGGTAAGCCCCATTAAGACTGGCCGTTTATTATGAATCGCCACCATATTAAAATTATAACTCACTTGCAAGTCCGTATTTTTAAATAAGTAATTAAGTACGCCCTCAGCATTAGCATCTTTCTTCAGTTCAATTGCAATTCTTAGACCCGTACGGTCCGTTTCATCGCGCACTTCCGAAATACCTTCAATTTTCTTTTCAATGCGAAGTTCATCAATTCGTTTCACTAAATTCGCTTTATTAATTTCATAAGGAATTTCATGAATCGTAATTTGTTTGCGTCCACCACGAATATCTTCAATCTCCGTCTTAGAACGCACAACAACTCGGCCTTTCCCCGTTTCATACGCCTTCTTAATGCCTTCTGCCCCTTGAATGATTCCCCCAGTTGGAAAATCAGGTCCTTTGACAATTTTAAGAAGCGCATCTAAGTCGCAATCTGGGCGATCCAGTCGTTTAATGACCGCATCAATAATTTCCGTTAAATTGTGCGGCGGTATGTCTGTCGCATACCCGGCTGAAATCCCCGTTGAACCATTAACAAGCAAATTAGGAAAGCGCGCAGGTAAAACCGTCGGCTCACTTGATGTATCATCAAAGTTTGGAACAAAATCAACCGTTTCCTTTTCAATATCCCGAAGAAGTTCCGCAGAAATCGGCGATAAACGCGCCTCCGTATAACGCATCGCAGCAGGCGGGTCGCCATCCACGCTACCATTATTACCATGCATTTCAATGAGCGCATTTCGCACTTTCCAATCTTGACTCATTCGAACCATCGCATCATAAACGGACGTATCTCCGTGTGGATGGTAATTCCCGATAACATTACCGACTGTTTTAGCCGATTTTCGGAAACCTTTTTCTGCTGTATTCCCTTCTTCATTCATCGCAAATAAAATCCGGCGCTGTACAGGTTTTAAGCCGTCACGCGCATCAGGAAGCGCACGTTCTTGAATGATGTATTTACTATAACGACCGAAGCGGTCACCCATTACTTCTTCAAGCGCTAAGTCTTGAATATGTTGTTCTGGTGTACTCAAACTTCCCGCACCTCCTGACTGATCATATTTTCATTTTCAAGAATACTTTGATCGTCTTCTAAACTAAACTCAACGTTATTTTCAATCCATTTCCGTCTCGGTTCTACTTTATCCCCCATCAGTGTAGCTACTCGTCTCTCAGCTCGAGCGGCATCTTCAATGCGGACGCGAATTAATGTCCGTGACTCTGGATTCATCGTCGTTTCCCACAATTGGTCGGCATTCATTTCACCAAGCCCTTTGTAGCGCTGAATCATGTAGCCTTTACCAATTTTTTTAATACAGCTGTCCAGCTCGTCATCTGTCCAGGCGTATTCGACAACTTCCTTTTTCCCAGAACCTTTACTTACTTTATATAATGGCGGAAGCGCGATGTAGACTTTACCCGCTTCAACAAGCGGCTTCATGTAACGATAGAAAAACGTCAGGAGCAGCACTTGAATGTGCGCGCCGTCCGTGTCGGCATCGGTCATGATGACAATCTTATCATAATTACAATCTTCTACTTCAAATTCCGAACCTACTCCAGCACCCACAGTATGGATGATTGTATTGATTTCTTCATTTTTCATAATATCTTGTAATTTCGCTTTTTCCGTATTAATTACTTTTCCTCGAAGTGGCAAAATCGCTTGGAATCTTCTGTCACGACCTTGTTTTGCAGAACCTCCAGCCGAATCACCTTCGACTAAATACAGTTCATTTTTGTTAGGGTTACGCGACTGGGCAGGCGTAAGTTTACCAGAAAGCAATGTTTCCGAACGTTTCCGTTTTTTCCCATTCCGTGTTTCCTCCCGCGCTTTACGCGCCGCCTCGCGCGCCTCACGTGCTTTCACAGCCTTTTTCACAAGAAGGCTACTTGTATCAGGGTTCTCCGCTAAAAAGTAGGCTAAGTGCTCTGCTACGACGGCATCAACCGCAGGACGTGCTTCTGCCGTCCCCAGTTTTTCTTTCGTTTGCCCTTCAAATTGCAGCAGATTTTCTGGAACCCGAATCGAAAGTACCGCCGACAAGCCTTCACGAATGTCACTGCCCTCTAAATTCTTATCTTTTTCTTTTAAAATACCAACGCGTTTCGCATATTCATTAAAGACGCGCGTCATCGCAGCTTTCATGCCCGATTCATGTGTCCCAGCGCCTTTTGTACGCACATTATTAACGAAACTTAAAATATTTTCCGAGTAGCCATCATTAAATTGAAACGCCATTTCCATTTCAATCGTGCCGCTTTCTCCTTCAAAAGAAACAACCGGATGCAAAACATCTTTCCCTTCATTGATATATTCAACGAAGTTTTTCACACCTTCCTCAAAATGGAACGCCTCGCCCATACCAACACGCTCGTCGATAAGTTCAATGCGCATTCCTTTAAGCAAAAACGCCGATTCGCGCAAGCGCTCTGAAAGTGTTTCATAGTTAAAAGAAGTCACAGGAAAAATACTTTCATCTGGTTTAAAACGGATGGTTGTACCCGTCTCTTTTGATTTTCCGATTTTTCGAAGCGTACCATCAGGCTTACCGCCACGAATGAAATTCTGTTCATACATAGCGCCGTCGCGACAAATTGTCACTTTTAACCATTCCGAAAGCGCGTTAACTACGGAAGATCCAACACCATGCAAGCCCCCGCTTGTTTTATATCCGCCCTCTTGACCAAATTTTCCTCCCGCGTGAAGAACGGTTAAAATCACTTCAACGGTCGGTTTCCCCGTTTTATGCATCCCCACTGGCATGCCGCGCCCCTTATCCGTTACGCTGACGCTCCCGTCATCATGAAGGATAACTTTGATTTCATGGCCGAACCCAGCTAAAGCTTCATCGACCGAATTATCGACAATCTCATAAACAAGGTGATGTAAGCCTCTAACATCAGTCGATCCAATATACATGGCTGGACGTTTTCGAACTGCATCTAACCCTTCTAAAACTTGAATAGAATCATCATTGTAAACATTTTTAGGCATCTATTCTTAACTCCTTTCGTGCATATCCCTTAAATTATCAAGCAGTCCTTAAACAGCTACCCTAACAGAATAGCATTATCTTTTGAAAATGGAAAGCATCTTTCTCAAACCGCGAAAAAACAGGCTCTTTTTTTGAACCTGCTTTATGTCTTTTCATTCAGCTAGCTCTCGGTAAGCAATTTTTATACAATAATCCATGACCACTGGATGCGTTTGTTTGAGGAGTTCATATGCTTCTTCATTTTGAATACCAAGCTGTGCCCAAAATACATTAGCATCGATTTCTAAAAATTCACGCGCAATATCCGGCAAAAATTCAGAACGTCTGAAAACATTAACAATGTCAACAGGTTCTTTAATGTCTGCTAAACGTGCTACAGCTTTCTCACCAAGAATTTTATCCGCCTTAGGGTTAACTGGAATAATTTTATATCCAGCTTCTTGCATGATTTTTGAAACTTGATAACTCGTACGTTCCGGTTTATCGCTTAGTCCAACTACCGCAATGGTTTTAGCTTCTTTTAAAATTTTATCGCGCGCTTCTTTTGTCGAATGATACATCCAAATCGCTCCTTTTTAAAAAGTGCCTCATTCCTTATTTTATCGCTATCTTGCGCGAATGTAAAGAACAGAACGATTTTTCACCAAATCCCAATTTTTTTATGCTATAATTCTTAATATGAGTTTAAAAAGAGGAGTTTTCGCATGCTTACAAAACTAATTTTATTGTCTGTCCTTGCCTATTTAATCGGCTCCATTCCTTCTGGTTTATGGATTGGAAAACTATTCTACAAAAAAGACATTCGCGAACACGGCAGTGGCAACTTGGGCGCCACCAACTCATTTCGCGTCTTAGGCTTAAAACCAGGCATCGTCGTAACCGTGATGGACATCTTAAAAGGAACCATCGCCACGTTACTTCCATTCTTTTTTCTCCCTAACATCGACCACCATTACATGCTACTCACAGGTGTATGCGCGATTCTTGGTCATAGCTTTCCAATTTTCGCAAGTTTTCGGGGAGGAAAAGCCGTTGCAACATCGGCTGGGGTCGTTTTAGCCTACGCGCCAATTTTATTCGTCTTGGCCGTCCTAGTATTTCTTTTAACCCTTAAAATCAGTAAATACGTATCACTTAGTTCGATGATTGCGGCCGCTGCGGCCTTTGTTATTTCGTTATTTTTGGGAGACCCTATCTTAATCGGCCTTATTACAGCGCTCGCCATTTTCATCATCTGGCGCCACCGGGCCAATATTAAACGCATCAAAGAAGGAACCGAACCGAAAATTACATGGATGTAAAAAACCCGCCAAGAATATTCTTGGCGGGTTTTTAGTTACCCTACTTGAATGGTATAGTTCGCTGTGAAAATTGCTTCTGGTTCAAGCTGTTCAATTCCCGCTTTATCACGGAGTTCAACTGGACTTCCTACGCCATCAGCAATTCCGTACCACGGTTCAATACATAAGAACGGTGTGCCGTCTCCCGCCGTCCAAATACCGACGAAAGGAAAATTCGGAAAATCAACTTGAACAAAATGCGCGTGTTTTTTAGAACGAATCGCGATTTTATTCTCTTTAAGCCCCTCAAAAATCAAGGCATCATTGGCAAACAGCTCATAATTAATTGGCAGCTCCATCGTTTCTTCCGCCGTCACACGTTTTAACTTGCCAGACCGATATGGCCCTTCCAGTTGCAACGACTCGAGCTCTTCTTTCGCATGGAAATCCAAATAATAATCATCAAACGTCGTTCCACGAACAAGTGGGAGATTAAACGCTGGATGCGCACCAATTGAAAAGTAAATTCGTTTTTCATCCGTGTTTTCAACTTGATACTCAACATGCACGCCGTCTTCAAGCAGCGTATAGCTGACCGTCAAATGAAACGCATACGGATACACCAACCTCGATTTTTCATCCGCAGAAAGCTCTAAAACGCACTTATCTCGCAAAAGCTCGACCACTTTAAACTCGCGGTCACGCGCAAAGCCGTGCTGGGGCAGATGGAACGCCTCCCCGTCGACAAAATAGGTGTCCTCTACAAGCCGACCCACTGTTGGGAATAAAATAGGGGCATGACGTCCCCAAAATGCGGTATCCGCATTCCACAAATAGTCTAGCTGCGTTTGTTTGTTATAAATTTTTGTAAGCTCTGCTCCCGCTTCCTTAAGTTCGATAAGCATTGTATCATTCTCAAGTTTAATCATGTTTTTCTCCCTCCAAGTGGAACCTGTCAATCTGATCCCACTTCGCTTCATTTTTTAAAACCGCAAGTTGAATTTCCCCAAACAAGTCAAAATGTGGTAAATTATCGTGCCCAAAATCAATATACGCTTCCGGCAATTGGTACTTCTTCCCCCATGCCTTCAACACATTTAAATCCGAACTAGCCACTTTAGTGACCGTCTTCGAATTTGGAAAACGCTCATCTAGCCAGTAGTGCGTTAAAATGGCAATTTCGCCGCGCATTGCTTTATCTTTAAAAGCAGTCAATTCAGCACGTTTTACACCAAATGCCATATTATTCCGCCCCTTCGATAGCCCGTGCATACTTCTCATGCCAGTCTTTTAACACGCGTTTTAAAGCCACTGGTTTAAAGCCATCCTTCGTCACACAAACATGTTTCGTTTCACCAGTAATCGCAATCTCGCCTGATTCCGCATAACGAATTTCATATCCGTAAGTAACACGCACGCCGTCATATTCCGATAGCCAAGTTTTAACAATCGCATTTTGCCCGTAGCGAAGTGGCTTCCCGTAATGAATGGCGACATCAATGACCGGCGATAAGTAACCAAGCTGTTCCATATCAAAATAACGCAAGCCTAAACTTTCAATAAAGCGCGTTCTTCCTAATTCCATCCAAATTAAATAGTTCGCATGATAGACTACACCCATTTGATCAGTTTCGGCATAGCGAACTTCAATTTCCGTTTCCGTAAAAGTCATAATTTACCTCCCCAAAAACCAGTCTTCCATACCATTTTAGCAAATTTCCAATCAAAACAGAAACTATTAAGATGGAAAAAGCTCCCACAAGATGTGAGAGCTTTCAAGACTGATGACAAACAGCCTGCTTCGGCGTTCATCAGTCTAATCACTTAGTTATTTTTTAATTTTTCCAGCTCTACTAAGAATTTGTCATTTAATACGCGAATGAATGTACCTTTCATACCAAGTGAACGGGAATCAATAACGCCCGCACTTTCTAATTTACGAAGTGCATTAACGATTACAGAACGCGTAATGCCAACTCGGTCAGCGATTTTAGATGCTACTAGCAAGCCTTCTTTACCGTTTAATTCATCAAAAATATGTTCAATTGCTTCTAACTCACTGTAAGAAAGGGAGCTGATAGCCATTTGTACAACCGCACGGCTACGCGCTTCTTCTTCAATTTCTTCTGCTTTCTCATGTAAAATTTCCATACCTACAACTGTGCTACCATATTCTGCTAAAAGCAAGTCATCGTCTGTAAATTTATTTTCTAAACGAGAAAGAATTAGCGTACCAAGACGTTCTCCTCCGCCGACAACAGGTACAATCGTAGTTAATCCTTTCGTGAATAAATCGCTATTTTCAATTGGGAAAGCTGTATATTGACTGGAAACTTCAAGGTTTGCAGACGTTTCATTCACATTAAATAAGCTTTGCGTATATTCTTCAGGGAATTGACGCTCAGTAAGCATTTGCTTCATACGTTCGTTTTCAATTGGCAAAATTTCAGAATATCCTAAAAGTTTACCTTTACGACTTACAATGTATGTGTTTGCTTCAATCACATCGCTCAATGTATCTGCCATTTCTTTAAAGTTCACTGTTTTTCCTGCCGCATTTTGTAACATTGCATTAATTTTTCTTGTTTTTTCTAATAAAGTCATTATTAGATCCTCCTAAAATTTATAAAATAAATTGTGTTAAATCCTTACTTTGCATAATTGCTTCTAGTTTTTCATTAACATAACTTTCCGTGACTGTAACAGAATCCAGTGTAATATCGGGTGCTTCAAAAAGCAAATCCTCGAGCAATTTTTCTAAGATTGTATGTAACCTTCTTGCTCCAATATTATCAGATTCCTGGTTAACTTGAAAGGCAATTTCAGCCAATCTTTCCACTGCTTCTTTTGTAAAAATTAAATCAATATTTTCTGCTTTAAGTAAAGCCCGATATTGTTTAATCAGCGCATTGTCTGGCTCCGTTAAAATCTTGATGAAGTCCTCTTGCGAAAGCTTATCAAGTTCAATGCGAATTGGGAAACGACCTTGAAGTTCGGGTATTAAATCAGACGGCTTCGAAATATGAAAGGCCCCAGCTGCAATGAACAAAATAAATTCTGTGTTTACCGTACCATACTTTGTCGCAATTTGCGACCCCTCAACGATAGGTAAAATATCTCGTTGTACACCTTCACGAGAAACTTGAGCATTGCCGCCACCATTTTGGCTTGCCACTTTATCAATTTCGTCTATAAAAATAATCCCCATCTGTTCAGCACGGCGAATGCCCTCAGAAGAAACTTCTTCTTGATCAATCAATTTCGTTGCTTCATCCTCAAAAAGAATTTTCTTCGCTTCTTTCACTGTTACTTTGCGTTTCTTTTTCTTCTTAGGGAAAAGCCCTGAAAAAGCGTCTTGCATGCCCGCCATTTGATCCATGCCGCTTCCTTTAAACATATCAAACATTTGATTTTGTTGTTCAGCCACTTCAACTGTAACGACCTCATCATCAAGCTCGCCAGTTTTAATGCGATACTCTAGTTTATTACGTTTTTCTTTTAGCTCATCATCGACAATTTCTTGTTCGTCCTGATTAGGCGCAGCCCCTTGAAAAAGCGCTTCAAAGGGATTCTGAACTGTCTGCTGTTTTTTCTTCTGAGACGGCGCAAGCAACTTCGCAATACGTTTCTCTGCATTTTCTTCTGCTTTAAAACGCACCAATTGCATCTTCTCTTCTTTTACCAAGCGAACCGACACCTCAACTAAATCACGTACCATCGATTCAACATCACGACCAACGTACCCTACCTCAGTAAATTTTGTTGCTTCAACTTTTGTAAAAGGAGCTCGAACAATTTTAGCAATCCGCCGCGCGATTTCCGTCTTTCCAACGCCTGTTGGGCCAATCATCAGAATGTTTTTAGGAATGATTTCATCCCGCATTTCTTCGTCCATCATCATACGACGATAGCGATTTCTAAGCGCAACCGCAACTGATTTCTTGGCGCCATTTTGACCGATAATGTATTGATTAAGTCGTTCAACAATTTGTCGCGGGGTTAAACTTACCGTATCTTGACTATTCACCATCTATCACTCCTTCATAGCTCTTCAACAATAATGTGGTCATTTGTGAAAACACAGATTTCAGAAGCAATTTCTAACGCGTGCTTCGCAATTTCCTTTGCTTCCATATGCTCCCCGCTATATCGTTTTAAAGCTCGACCCGCACTAAGTGCATAATTTCCACCTGATCCAATCGCCAGAATGCCATCGTCTGGTTCAATAACTTCTCCAGTGCCAGAAACTAACAACAAAGTATCTTGATCCATTACAATAAGCATCGCTTCCAATTTGCGCAGAACATTATCGCTGCGCCATTGTTTGGCAAGTTCCACGGAAGCGCGTTCTAAATTGCCACCATATTCATTTAACTTACCTTCAAATTTCTCAAATAATGTAAAAGCATCGGCGACAGAACCTGCAAATCCAGCAATTACTTTATCATGAAATAATCGTCTTACTTTTCTAGCATTATGCTTCATAATAACCGATTCGCCAAGTGTCACTTGACCATCTCCTGCCATTGCAGCTTTTCCATTATGTTGAACTGCAAATATCGTTGTTGCATGCATCTCCATCGTTTTCGCCTCCTATTTTTTATGCTCTTGGATGATGTTTCATATAGGTTGCTTTCAAATGTTCCTTCGTAACGTGTGTATATATTTGCGTGGAAGAAAGACTAGCATGACCTAATAACTCCTGAACGGTACGCATATCCGCCCCATTATTAAGTAAATCCGTTGCAAACGTATGACGCAACATATGTGGATGAATTTTTCTTGTTAGTGATGCCTTTTCTATCACTTTCGTTAGCGCATAACGAATACCTCTTGCTGTCAACGGATCGCCATAATGATTGATCAGCAAAAAATTATGTTCTTTTCGGTGCTGCTTCATGAGAACTTTTCGCCCTTTATTCAAATATTCTTGCATCGCATCTTCAAAAAAAGAACCAAATGGCACATACCTTTCTTTATTTCCTTTTCCCCTAATTAAAATGGCTTGATAGGCTCGATCAATATCGTTCATCTGAATATCAGCACTTTCTGACACACGTATCCCTGTTCCATATAGAAGTTCAAGGATAACACGATTTCGCAGTGTAAGCGCTTCATCATTCTCGTATACAACTTGAAATAGAGCTTCCATTTCTTCATTGTAGAAAAACTTTGGAAGCCTTAACTCGCTCTTTGCATGTGAAACATACGTAAATGGGTTCGTACTCACAAACTCTTCGCGCAACATAAAATTGTAGAAGCTACGCAAACTAGAGATCTTCCTTGAAACTGAACTTCTTGAATACTCTTCCCTCTTAAGTTCAGTTAAATACAATCGAATCAGCAAGTAGTCAACATCCTGATAATTCAAAATATGCTGCTGATTCAAAAAAGTTTGAAAATCCAAGATATCATCATGGTAAGCTACTACAGTATTGTCTGAATAATTTCGCTCATTTTGGATATATGTCATAAACATCTCCAGAATTTGCTGTTCTTTCACGATATTCACACCTTTCAAACACTACCATAGTATCATAAGGAATAACAAGTTGCAATAATTTCACGCATTTTTCGCAACATTTCCAATTAAACTAGAATCCCCTTCAATTTAACAAACTCAACTTTAAATCGCAAACATTTTCCATTAGATGCGGAACAATTCAAAAAATTAAAGTTGCGTTTTCTGAAAAGAAAGACTAAAACAAAGGCTGAACTTTACGTTCAGCCTAATTTATTATAGTTGTTTTCCAGTACTTCTGCAACCTTTTTTATAGCATTTAATGCTCGATTAGCCAGTTGTTCATTTCGTTCTTGTTTTTCTCTAACTTTTTCTGGCAGTTCAGGAAACAAACCGAAGTTAACATTCATAGGTTGGAAAGTTTTAGTATTCGCATTCGTAATGTAATGCGCAAGACTGCCTATCGCACTTTCAGCTGGGAATTCTACTAACTCATTGCCTAGTACATATTGCGCCGCATTAATTCCTGCCGCTAACCCACTAGCAGCAGATTCCACGTAACCCTCAACCCCTGTCATCTGTCCAGCGAAAAATAGATTTTCACGTGTTTTAAGTTGATAAGTATTTTTCATCGCTTTTGGAGAATTGATAAATGTATTTCGATGCATGACGCCATAACGAACGATTTCTGCATTCTCTAGCCCCGGAATAAGTCCAAAAACGCGTTTCTGTTCGCCCCACTTAAGATGCGTTTGGAAGCCCACCATATTATAAAGCGTTCCTGCTGCATCATCTTGGCGCAATTGTAGAACAGCATATGGTCGTTTACCTGTTTTCGGATTTTCTAACCCAACCGGTTTTAGAGGCCCAAAAAGCATTGTTTTAATCCCACGTTTTGCCATGACTTCAATTGGCATACACCCCTCAAAAAACACTTCTTTTTCAAACTTTTTCAGTTCAGCCGTTTCTGCAGTCACAAGTGCCTCATAAAATGCATGGAACTCTTCTTCTGTCATCGGACAATTTAAGTAAGCAGCCTCACCTTTATCATAGCGCGATTTCAAGTAAACTTTATCCATGTCAATACTGTCTTTTTCAATTATCGGAGCTGCTGCATCATAAAAATACAAATAGTCTTCTCCAGTAAGATTTTGTATCTTTTCCGCTAAAGCTTCACTCGTTAAAGGGCCTGTTGCTATAATTGTTGTCCCTTCAGGAATATCTGTCACTTCTTCAAGATGGACAGTTACAAGAGGGTGGTTTTTCACTTTGTCCGTAATATAACCAGAAAATTCATGACGATCAACCGCAAGTGCTCCCCCCGCTGGAACTGAAGCTCGGTCAGCCGATTCAATAATAATAGAATCCAACATGCGCATTTCTTCTTTAATGACTCCTACAGCATTTGTTAGACCATTAGCGCGAAGTGAATTGGTACACACAAGTTCTGCGAATTTATCAGTATGATGAGCTGGAGTTTGTTTTACTGGTCGCATCTCATACAAATCAACTGCAATTCCTCTTTTCACAAGTTGCCACGCTGCTTCACTTCCAGCAAGCCCTGCTCCAATAACATTTACTCTTTTTTCCAAAACGAAAATTCCCCTTCCATAAGCCTATAAACAGATGGACGAGCCAACCTCACTATTGAAGTTGGCTCTACCCTACTATTTTTGCGTTTCTTCTTTATAATCACAATTTGTACATTGAATTTGAATACCTTTTTTCAGTTTCTTCTCAATTAAAGCTTGCTCTCCGCATTTTGGACACGGACGTTCAACAGGTTTATCCCACGATACATAGTCACATTCAGGGTAACGATCACAGCCGTAAAAAATACGTTTTTTCTTACTCTTACGTTCAATCACGTGCCCTTTTTTACATTTCGGACAAGTAACACCAATTTCTTTTACAATTGGTTTGGTATTACGGCAATCAGGAAAACGACTACAAGCGAGAAACTTACCATATTTGCCCATTTTGTAAACCATAGGAGCTCCGCAAACATCACAGTCAATTCCAGCAGGTTCATCTTTAATCTCAATTTTTTCCATTTCTTTATCGGCGCGTTCAACATTAGGTTCAAAACTCTTATAAAATTCATCAATGACGCGAACCCACTGCTGTTTCCCATGTTCCACTTCATCCAGTTCCGACTCCATGTTCGCCGTAAAACTAACATTCAAAATCTCAGGAAAATACTCTTCAATTAACTCATTTACAATCTCACCGAGTTCGGTTGGCATGAAACGTTTATTCGTAAGCGATACATAGTTTCTACGCTGAATAGTATCTAAGGTAGGCGAATAAGTTGATGGACGCCCAATTCCTATTTCTTCAAGCGTCTTAACAAGTCTTGCCTCTGTATAGCGCGGAGGTGGCTGAGTAAAATGTTGACGCTGTTCAAGCGTTTCGTAATTCACTTTATCGCCTTTTTCCAAATCTGGAAGAATATTTTCTTTTTCTTCTTTATTGTCATCGTTACTTTCAACATAAACTTTCATAAAACCAGCAAATTTGATTTTTGAACCGTTTGCTCTAAACGTAACACCGTTATTGTCTAAATCAACTCGCATTGTATCTAATACAGCCGGTGTCATTTGGCTTGCAACAAATCGTTCCCAAATTAATTTATAAAGTCTGAGTTGATCGCGACTCAAATATTCTTTCATTTCTTGTGGTGTTCGTAAAACACTTGTTGGTCGAATCGCTTCATGAGCATCTTGAGAACCTTTTTGGTTTTTATCATTCCGCTTTTGGCTTCTAGCAAACTCATTTCCATAAGTATTCTTAATAAATGAATTAGCTTCACCCGTTGCCGTATCAGAAATCCTAGTTGAGTCCGTACGCATATATGTTATTAGTCCCACTGTTCCTTGTCTACCAAGTGCAATACCTTCATAAAGTTGTTGCGCAAGCATCATGGTTTTACGAGTTCTAAAATTAAGTTTCCGAGCGGCTTCTTGTTGTAGTGAGGAAGTAGTGAAAGGCGCTGCTGGATTACGAAGACGTTCTTTCTTAGTAACGTCAATAACTTCAAAAGTTTTGCCTTTGATTTGTCCCATAATTTCTTTTACATCAGCAGCATTACTAAGTTTCTTCTTCTTACCATTTACACCATAAAAGTTAGCTTGGAAAGCTTTTTTTCCTTTTTTAAAATTGCCATCAATCGTCCAATACTCTTCTGGTTTAAAGTTATTAATTTCCTTTTCTCTATCAATGATAAGACGGAGTGCCACTGATTGAACACGTCCAGCACTCAAACCTTTCTTCACTTTCTTCCATAAAATTGGACTAATATTATAGCCAACTAAACGATCTAAAATACGTCTTGCTTGTTGTGCATCTACTAAGTCCATATCAATTTTTCGTGGATTTTTAAAAGACTCCTTAACTGCATCTTTTGTAATTTCATTAAAAACCACTCGTAAATCGTCAGTCTGATCAAGTTCAAGGCTATTCGCTAAGTGCCATGCAATTGCTTCCCCTTCGCGATCTGGATCGGCCGCGAGATAAACTTTTTTTGCCTTCTTAGCTGCTTGTTTTAATTCTTTTAAAACGGGACCTTTCCCGCGAATTGTAATATAACGTGGTTCAAAATCATGGTCTACATCAACACCCATCTGACTTTTTGGTAAGTCGCGTACGTGTCCCATAGATGCTTTTACTTGGAATTTTTTACCTAAATACTTTTCTATTGTCTTTGCTTTTGCTGGTGATTCTACGATAACTAAATAATCCGCCATTGGCTTTTCCTCCCTGATTTGGGTCAAATGAGCGGGCTAAATAATACTTTCTTATTTTCTGCCTCGCTAATCGTTTGCTTTCTTCTAAATTGATATACAATTCAGTAGTCAATAATAGCTCTTTCAAAAACTTTTGTCAATCCATCTTTTGAAATCATGCTATTTTTCAACCATTCTTAAGCAAACTTATATCAAAAAAACAGGAATTGCAAGCCAAATCACTTCATTTAGTTATAATTTTTCCATATTTAGTTAATTTCTTCTATTATATGCATGGACTGTGATACAAGTTTCGCACCTTCTGAAATTAAGCCATTCGTTCCTCCAGAACCTGTTGCAAAAATATTTCCTGGAACCACAAAAATTTCTCTATTCTGCTCGAGCGCATAGCTTGCCGTCACAAGCGAACCACTTTTTTCTTCCGCTTCTGTTATAAGAACTCCCTTCGTTAACCCACTCATAATTCTACTGCGTTCTTCAAAAAAATTTTTTCTTGCTTGTTGATTTGGCAAATATTCGCTGACTAAAACATTCCCCAGAGCTTTGATTCTTTCAAATAGTTCCTGATTGTTTAGTGGATACGGTACGTTGAAGCCAGAAGGTAATACGCAAATTAAATTGCCATCCACCTTTAAAACGCTCCTCGCAGCAGTTTCTTCAACACCATGGAGGATCCCCGTTACAACTACCATATTTTGTTTGCAAAGTCCTTTCGTTAAAAATTTAGTAACAGCTCTCCCGTAGTGTCTCATTTTATGCGTCCCGATAACCGAAATAGATGGTTCAGAGAGTAATGACACCTCTCCGTAAATTAAGAGAATTGGCGGTGCATTTTGAATTTCCCGTAGTTGAGTTGGATAGTCATCATCAAAATAAAATAGAAATTGACCTCCTGACTCTTCAAACGCAGAAAGTTCTGTTGTCACATCTGCTACCTCTAGCTCCTCTTCTCCATCTAAAAATAATGTATGAAATTCCCGCTCTTCATATTGGAAACAATCTTTATCTAAACAGTATTGCCAAATTCTTGCTCGAAGAGTAGCAGGTAAATATAGCAACTCCTGCCAAGTATTTTTTTCAAGTAAATCCATATCGTAACCTCCTTTTTCTCTATTTTACGCAGAAGCCATGATTTAGCAAATCGCGAAAATAGCATTTTTAAAACGCAAAAAAAGAGTAGTTCTACATAGAAATACTCTTTTCAAAATCTATTTAACTAGTTTCAAACTGCTTTTAACTTAAAGATACAATTTTACTGGTGCAAATGTCTTTCGATGAATCGGACAAGGTCCAATACTTGCTAAACCTTCTAAATGCTTTTTCGTTCCGTATCCCATATTATGAGCAAAATCATAGCCCGGATATCTCTCGTCATACTCCCTCATTAAACGGTCACGCGTAACTTTAGCTAAAATTGAAGCAGCCGCAATCGAAATACTCTTGCTGTCACCTTTAATAATTGATAATTCATCAGGCGAACGTTTTAGCGGCATCGCATCAATTAATGTAAGATCAGGCGCTGGAGCTAAACCATCTAATGCCTCATTCATCGCTATTTTAGTCGCCTCATAAATATTGACTTCATCGATAATCGAATGCGGCACGATTCCAACATGATAGGCAATAGCATTTTCTTTAATTTCATCAAAAAAAGCTTCTCGTTTTGCTTCATTAAGTTGCTTAGAATCATTAATTCCAAGCACATTAAAATCGTCTGGCAAAATGACAGCCGCCGCAACAACAGGCCCCGCAAGTGGACCACGACCAACTTCATCAACGCCCGCAACATAGCGAAAACCTTTTTGATATGCTTCATTTTCAAAAATTTGCATCTCACGCATTTTTTCCTGAAGAAGATATGCTTTTTCCATCCGTTTACGTGCATTCTCAACAAGCTTTTGAACCCCTTTTCGCTCATCTTGAATAAAAGGGGAGAGTTCCTTTTCTGTATTAATTCCGCTTATAATCTGTTTTATCTCGCTTATCGAATAGCTCAATTTGTGTCACCTAATTCTGGTAAATCAAAAGAGATTTTACCGGCTTTTTGTTGCCTAATTTCCCGTACTAGCCACTCTGCCGCGCGTCCATAATCTGGATCGCGATATTTATCGAAGTAGCCGTGCTTGCTAGCAATTTGGGCTAATATTTCTGTATCATCCGAAGCATTTACAAAATCCAGCCATTCCTTTAATCTCACAGGGTAATGAGCTTCTAAAAAGTGAATGCCATATAAAGCGATTTCTTCCATGTTTAAAATGTCATCTTTAATCGCACCTGTCAGCGCTAATTTAAATCCTACTTCTTGGTCTTCAAATTTTGGCCAAAGAATGCCTGGCGTATCAAGCAGTTCAAGCGTTTTGCCCACTTTTATCCATTGTTGTGCTTTCGTAACGCCCGGTTTATTACCCGTCTTAGCAATATTTTTTTTTGCTAGGCGATTTATAAGCGTGGATTTACCTACATTGGGGATTCCTAAAATCATGGCACGAATAGCTCTCGGTCGCATTCCTCGCTCCTTTTGACGTGCGAATTTTTCCGCCATAAGCTCTTCGGCTGCGCGTTCGATTGCATGAAGATTTTTTCCTTGCTGTGCATTGACCGGAACTGCTTTTAAACCTTTTTCTTTAAAGTAGGCCACCCATTCCTTCGTTACTTTTTCATCTGCTGCGTCCGCTTTATTTAAGATAATGACGCGTTTTTTCTGGTGGATTATTTCTTCAAGCATTGGATTCGATGAGGATAGAGGAATTCTGGCATCCACAAGCTCGAAAATCACATCTACTAATTTTAATTTCTCGGTCACTTCTCTACGTGCTTTCGCCATATGACCGGGGAACCACTGAATTGTCATGAACGTTCTTCTCCTACTCAATAAATTTTGCATCCGCAAGCGGCCAGTAACAAATTGGCGCTGTACCAACTATCTTCGTTTCTGAAACGGGTCCGATGATTCTGCTATCTCGGCTCGCTCTTCTATTATCGCCCAACACAAAATAAGTGTTTTTTGGCACCTTGCCATCTGGAAGCATCTCTTTTGTGCTATAGTCTTCCGTCAAATAACCGTCTTTCATTTTCTTTTTATACTCATCTAAATAGGGTTCATCATATTTTTTCCCATTAATGTAGAGCGTATCTTCTTTATACTCGATAACATCGCCTGGAAGCCCAATAACACGTTTAATGTAATCAGTTCCATCTTCGCGGAAAACAACCACATCAAATCGGTCTATAGAGCCATAACGATTGATGATAACGCGATTACCATCTGTTAATGTCGGCATCATCGAAACGCCATCTACAATAATTGGAACAAATAAATAAAAGCGAATAAATAAAGCGAGTATAATCGCTACCACTGCCGCCCAAATCCACGCCCACAATCTTTTAAGATTCTTTTCCTTCAACTTTATTGCACCGCCTACTATTTAACTTCCATACTTCCATTATATACGAAAAAAATACACCTGAATAGGAAAACCCGCGAGATAATCTCGCGGATCTACTTTATTTTTTCGAAAATTGAAGGACAACGCCATCAATCGATGAGTCATCAATAAAGCCAAACATACGGCCGTCCATACTTCCTTCACGGTTATCACCTAAAACAAATAACTTACCTTTTGGTACAACACTTTTACCAGTTACATCTTCTAAAGTGAAGTTTCCGTCCCCATCGCCCGGTTCACGATATGTTTTCATACCATCTGCGAGATAAGATTCCGGATGTTTTTTTCCATTTAAATAAAGCTCACCATTTTTAAACTCAATTTTGTCACCAGGAATACCAATGACACGTTTAATGAAGTATTTTCCTTCATCACCAGTCGAAACTGGTGCATCAAACACAACAATATCATAGCGATTAGGTCCAGTTATTTTTTCAATAAAAACACGATCTCCATTTTCATATGTTGGATACATGGATAATCCATCTACTTTTACTGGAGCAAAAACAAAAGTTCTAACAAGGAGTGCAATCAGTAATGCAGTAGCAATAACAAGAACCCAACTAAGAATCTGTTGTTTTTTTGATTTCTTTTTCACTTCATTTTCTTCCATTTTCGACTTCCTCTCATGCACGTACATAATAAATATCGTGCCCTCTAGAATGGATAACACGACCTATTATCCCATTTATTTTTTTTGATGTAAAGTTATAGAAAACCTATCTTTGTAAAGTGTTTCCAAATGAGATTACTTTACCTAGAACATCAGCTTCTTTAATAAAGCCAATATAGCGACTATCCTTACTTATTCGGCGATTATCACCTAACACGAATAGTTCTCCCTTTGGAACTTTATTCACACCACCACAAGCAGGCAGTTCATTTAGTTTAAAATCCTCAGTTAGATAGCCGCTTGTAATACTTTCTTTTTCGCTATCTAAGTACGGTTCATCATATTTTTTTCCATTAATATAAAGCTGGTCTGAACGATATTCCACCGTGTCGCCTGGTAACCCTATGACACGTTTAATATATTCAGCTCCTTCTTCATCAGGTGCAGGGAAAACGATAATATCAAATCGATCAGGATTGGCCATTTTGTTAATGAATAAATGTTCCCCGTCATGCAAAGTAGGATCCATTGAGTCCCCATAAACAGTAACTGGTGAGATGAGGAAATAGCGTATTCCAAACGCAATAATAAGTGCCAATAAAATGACTTTTAGCCATCCAAAAATGGCTGATTTTGGCTCTTTCTTCTTCGTTTCCATAAAATCCCTCATTTCATCCATTTCATTTTCTTGATTATAGCATGAAAAAGTTTGAAAGATATAACAAAATGCCCCCTTAACATACTAAAAAGCCAGTATCCCATAAGAATACCGGCTTTTATTTAGGCAGATGTTTTAATTGGAATCACAGAACCGTCTTCCAATTGCAGTTTAGGCTCTTCATCGCCAGTCACAGCATCTTTTGTAATGATACATTTCGCAATATCATCTCGCGAAGGAATTTCAAACATAACATCAAGCATAATACTCTCAATAATCGAGCGAAGCCCTCTGGCACCTGTCTTTCTATGAATCGCTTCTTTAGCAATTTCATGTAGCGCCTCTTCTTCAAATTCTAACTCGACGTCATCAAGTTCCAACATTTTTTGATATTGCTTCACAAGAGCATTTTTCGGTTTGGTTAAAATGGAGATGAGTGCTTCCTCGTCTAGTTGCTCAAGAGTAGCAATAACAGGAAGACGCCCAATGAATTCCGGAATTAAACCAAACTTCAGCAAATCTTCAGGTACAACTTTTGACAAATAGGTTTCCTCTTCTTTTAGAACTTCATTTTCCGTTCCGAAGCCGATAACTTTTTCACCCATCCGATTTTTTACAATTTGTTCAATACCGTCAAACGCACCGCCAACAATGAATAATACGTTGCTTGTATCAATTTGAATGAATTCCTGATGCGGATGTTTACGTCCCCCTTGAGGTGGAACGCTAGCAACTGTACCTTCCAAGATTTTCAGTAGTGCTTGTTGAACACCTTCACCAGAAACATCTCGAGTAATCGATGGGTTTTCTGATTTCCGTGCCACTTTATCAATTTCATCAATATAGATAATGCCTTTTTCTGCCTTCTCAACATCATAATCAGCAGCTTGAATAAGTTTTAGCAAGATATTTTCAACATCTTCCCCTACATAGCCAGCTTCTGTTAATGAAGTTGCATCAGCAATCGCAAAAGGTACATTTAAAATACGCGCAAGCGTTTGAGCAAGTAGCGTTTTACCACTACCAGTTGGACCGATTAAGCAAATATTACTTTTCGAAAGCTCTACTTCGTCTTCGGAAGACTCATTAGAGTTTACTCGTTTATAATGATTGTAGACAGCAACAGATAGTGCTTTTTTCGCACGTTCTTGTCCAATTACATAATCACTTAAAATGTGTCGGATTTCTTGTGGTTTTGGAACATCTCCAAAATCAACAAATTCCGAAACATTTAATTCTTCTTCAATGATTTCATTGCAAAGCTCAATACATTCATCGCAAATATAAACGCCAGGTCCAGCAACAAGTTTTCGAACTTGATCCTGTGATTTTCCACAAAAGGAGCATTTCAATTGGCCTTTTTCATCATTAAATTTGAACAAATCTTCTTCACCCCTTCGTTCCTATTCAGTCGAAATCTTTTCGACCTTATGATTTTATCATAGCACTATAAAAAAAGAAATTCTAGTTATCCATTCTCTATAAATAAAGGACACGAGAAGATTCTCATGCCCTTTTGTACGTTTTGCTTCAAATTACTGTTTGCTTATTTTTCAACAGCACTTTCCACTAAAACATCAATGGCTTTACGGATTTTAAGATCAGATTTAAGTTCGCTCAAATCTCCAAGTGCTGCACGAACAGCGTCTTTTTCCATTCCGTATTTCTCTGCAAGAGTTGCTACTTCTGCATCAACAGCATCTTCAGTAGGCTCAATGTTTTCTGCTTCCGCAATTGCTTCTAAAACGAGATTCATTTTCACACGTTTTTCAGCATCTGTTTCCATTTGTGCATGCATCGCTTCTTCTGTTTGACCAGTGAATTGGTAGTACAATTCAGGAGTAAGCCCTTGCGCTTGCAAGTCTTGCGCAAAATGGTTCATTAAGTGATCTGCTTCATGATGAACCATAGCATGCGGAATGTCTACTTCCGCATTTTCAACTGCTTTTGCAATCACTTCATCTTGTTTTCCTTGAACAGCTGCATCTTCTTTTGCTTCTTTTAGACGTTTTGTAACTTTTTCTGTTAATTCAGCTACTGTTTCTACTTCTGAATCAATATCTTTTGCTAACTCATCGTCAAGTTCAGGCACTTCTTTTGTTTTCACTTCGTGTACTTTCACTTTAAACACAACAGGTTGTCCAGCTAAGTTTTCAGCATGATATTCTTCTGGGAAAGTCACGCTTAATTCTTTTTCATCGCCAGCTTTTGCGCCAACCAATTGCTCTTCAAACCCTGGAATGAATTGACCAGAACCTAATTCTAGTGAATAGTTGTCCGCTTGACCACCTTCAAAAGGTTCTTCATTGTGGAAGCCTTCAAAATCGATGACAACCGTATCACCATTTGCTGCTGGCTCTTCTTCTTTTACAACTAAATCAGCTTGACGTTCTGTTAAAGTCTTCAATTCTTCCGCAACTTCTTCGTCCGTCAATTCGGAATCGCGTTTTTCAACTTCTAAGCCTTTGTAATCCCCAAGTTTAACTTCTGGTTTTACAGTAACTTCAGCTGATAATTTCCAGTTTTCGCCTTTTTCCATCGATTCGATGTTCACTTGTGGTGTGTCAACAGGATCGATTCCAGCTTCTTCAACAGCTTTTGTATAAACTTCTGGAAGGAGAATATCAAGTGCATCTTGATAAAGCGCTTCTTCTCCAAAACGTTGGTTAAAGATTTGACGTGAAACTTTACCTTTACGGAATCCAGGTACGTTTAGCGTCTTGCGAACTTTTTGGAAAGCTCTATCTAAACCTGATTTAATTTGTTCTTGATCAATTTCAAAAGAAAGCGTACCTATGTTACCTTCTTTTTTTTCCCATTTTACTGACATGGTCATATTCCCTCCATCATCTATTTAGTTCGATTAAAAATTCATTTCATGACAAGATTCAGCCATACTCACTCATAATAACATAAAAACATGCGATTTGAAAACAAATTAAAACAAATAATTTTGTCCGCTCTCTTCTAATTTTCGGATAAAATTCAACCCTTTTTCCACTTCCGCAGATAAATCACTCGACAACGTCACTTTTTCCTCGCCGTAAAGCTCATTTGCCCAAAGAATATAACATTCCACCCATAAAGATACATTTTTAGGTTTAAAAGAAAATGGATAGAGCATGAAATAATGATGTTGCACCATCTGAAAAATTTGCATAAATAAAACTGGATTATCGTTTTCCAAAACAAATGAAAGCTCCGCCTCCATATCATCCAAAAAAGAATCTGTTTCAAGTGACTGAGGATTGAAAACAGCCTCCTCGCCTAGTTTACAAACCAAAACGGTGTCATCAATTTGGCATTCATGTAAAAGTTCAAAAATGACTGATTGTACGAAAGGAGACGCTTTTTTATCTGCTAAAATAGCAATGAAGTCCCCCTTATACAAGTCAATATCAAACTTATTAAGCTCACTTAAAAAAACAAGTTGTTCTTGGCTATCTAAAGAAAGAAAATTAGCTTGCGGCTTCCTAGTAACTAGCTTTTTAGGGAACGGTATGATGTTATCCACGATTTGCTCTTCTTGCTGAATTTGATTTTCTTCCTCTGTATATTGCCGAACGAGCATAAAATATTGATCCATTTCATCCAAATTTTGATATGTACTTGCCAGCTCGCTTAAAATCTCTTTGTTGTACCCCACCATCATTAAAAATTCTTGCCCAATTGCTTTTGCTGCTTTATATTCCGCACCTTGGTTTAAAAGGCGAATGAAAGCATGCGTGATTTTAAAATCAGCCGGATTCAATGCATGTTGTGTTTCAAGATAATGAAATGCTTCGCTTCGTTCTTCGAGTGATAACTCATAATTTCGCTCCTGCATCATTTTAAGGATACTCGTTGGAAGCGAATCATTGTTTTTCTTCATCCTTACAACTCCTGTTCCGTCAATAGATTGGTTCATTCTATGTGATTTTAAGCGCATTGTCAACCATATAAAAAACGCCTCTTTTAAATAGTAGAGACGTTTACTTTTCCAGACTGATGACAAACAGCCATTTTGGTTTTAAAATCAGCAGCCTTATTGCGTATAAATTATTTAGTTTAGCGTAAATTTATTCTTTTTCTAACGAACTGATTTCGTAATTTTTAATCACAGAAATCGGTTAAGTCACAGTTTAAAATTTCGCTTAGAATTAGCGCATTTTGATAAGATAATCTTACCAAACCTTTTTCAACATTGGAATAGCCACTTGTATATTTATAGCCCATCTCCCGCGATATAAACGCTTGTGTAATACCTCTACCAAGGCGAATCTCTCTAATTTTATTCACATTGATATTTTTGGTGTTCAACTGTTCCATCTTAGCAAGTCTCCTTTCACACAATATGAGTTTATAAAAACATTCTAACAACTCCTAAAGTGTATGTCAATTTATTTGCAATTCGATTCGGGTTGTTTTATACTTTATTTGTGTATAATATTGTATAATATGTGTAAAGGAGATGAAAATATGACAAAATTAAGCCGACAGTTAACAAACTTACGGGAAAAACGTGGTTGGACAAAAAGAGAGACTGCAAAACGTCTTGGCTTAAATGCCCCTTCTACATACGGGAATTGGGAATACGGGATACGGGAACCTGATTTATCAACGGTGGCTGAGATTGCAACACTTTATGATGTCACGGTAGATTATTTGATTGGTGAAGATGATGTATCTGAAAGCAAAAAGCAAAGCCCAAATAAAAATATTAAACTGGAGCTTGAGCACATTTCAGAGCAATTGCTAGATGCGAATGAGTTGGCTTTTGGAGATGAACCGCTAAAACCTCATATCGCTGAATTTCTTAGGAAAAATATTCAATTTATTTTGGATAACGCTGAATTAATAAATCGAATCACCGATGAGGAGTGATGAACATGGCGAATTTAAGCGAAAGGCTTAAATTTTTACGCGAAAAAAAAGGTTGGTCAAAAGTTGAAACGGCAAAGCGAATTGGTTTAAAGGCCCCTTCCACTTACGGAAACTGGGAATATGGTCTGCGCCAGCCTGATTTAGAAATGATTGCCAAAATTGCAAAACTATACGGGGTTAGTGTGGATTACTTGCTTGGCGAAAATGATCTCCCTTCTTATGAAAAGCTACATACAAAAACTTCACCAGATATTACTATTTATGTTGAAGCAGTTTGCGAAAAGATGGAATTTGAAGATGATTTATTTTTAGGAAAAAAAGAACTTTCCGAATCGGCTAAAGATTATTTGGTTGAAAGTTTACAATTTGCTCTTAAACAAGCAGAAAAATTAAATAAAATTTAAAAGTTCGCCAAATAAAAAACACTTTCAGCTGAAGGTGTTTTTTATTTTTGGTTTAATCTTTAAAGATTGGTGGAATGTACTTTATGACTAACAAACGAGGGGGAGAATTTATGGAACGCTGGTATGTAAATAAAGATGGGCAGAAAAAAGGGCCCTATACTGAAGCCGAACTGGAAACACTGTTCCGAAAAAAGCAAATAAATGAGTTGACTGAAGTTCAGAAAGAGGGAGGAAGCGACTGGCAGCCTTTACAGGAGTCTTCTCTTAAATCTCATTTAACGCAGCATAAACACGGGGTTTTAAGTAGTATCGACCATTTGACAGGTGAAGAGGAGCATGCGAATCTGAAGGTTGGCGATTTGTTTCGAGATGTTTTTAAAAAGCATAAGAAAGGTGAAGCCAACAAAATTTTTATTGTAGGAACCGAAAGTACAACGCCTTCTGAAAATATGATTTCGGCTTCTTGGCCGAGACCTTGGGTGTATTCTCGTGTATTTATTATTCTTGCTATCACTTATGGATTGCTTCTTGCATGTACATATATTTTTGGTAATGCTAACACGATTCCTGGGTTAATGGTAATTGGTTCGTTCACGGTACCGTTTTCGGCACTTGTTTTCTTCTTTGAAACAAATGCGCCGCGAAATATTAGTATTTTTGATGTTGTGAAGATGTTTTTCATCGGGGGTGTTGCGGCACTTGTTGCGACTTTAATTTTATATAGTATTATTCCGGTTGGAAAACTAAATTATTTTAATGCTTTACTTGTTGGGATTATTGAAGAAACTGGGAAAATGGTTATCGTTGCCCTCTTCATTAAATCACTTCGTTCTAAATATGTATTAAATGGTCTTTTAATTGGTGCGGCTGTTGGGGCTGGATTTGCAGCATTTGAATCGCTAGGGTATGCGTTCAATTATAGCCTTGAAGCATTTGCTTTAACCAAAAACGTTACTTTCGCAAGTGACACGATGCTTGAAATTATTTTCTCGCGTGGTTGGCAGTCGATTGGTGGGCACGTGGCTTGGGCTGCGATTACTGGTGCGGCTGTTGTTCTCGCTAAAAAAGGAAGCGAAAACTTGGAAATGCAGCACTTGTTTACTGGTCAGTTTTGGAAACTGTTCATTATTCCAATTGTCCTCCACTTCTTGTGGGATTGCCCGCTCAACCCGCTACCGCAAATCGCATTTAAACAAATTGTGCTGATTATCGTAGCTTGGATTGTTATCTTAACACTAATGAGTACGGGACTAAGACAAGTTTCTCGGCTCGGAAAAGCAGCAAAGACGACACGTTCTGCTTAATAAGTAAAAGCTAGCCTTTAAATTGGAGGCTAGCTTTTTTTTGCGAAAAATAGCTGGTAAAAACTTCATTTTATAGTAAAATAGAAGTATTCTATTTCAGAAGGGGTAAGAAAAATGCGCGAATCTTTAAAACAGTGTAAACGAATTGTAGTGAAAGTTGGAACGAGTACACTTATGTACGAAAACGGCAATATTAATTTGCGAACAATTGAAAAACTGGCTCGCGTTTTGTCTGAGCTTCGTAATGAAGGCAAAGAGGTTGTCCTTGTGTCTTCTGGTGCGATTGGTGTCGGCTGCCGGAAGTTGCAACTTTTAGAGCGTCCGAAAACGATTCCTGAGCAACAAGCAATCGCGGCTGTTGGGCAAAGCGAATTGATGCACATTTATAGCAAGCTTTTCGGCGAGTATGGCTATACTGTTGGACAAGTTTTACTAACGCGCGATGTGACAGATTACCCGATTAGTCGAGAAAATGTCATCAACACTTTTGAGATGCTCATTTCTCAAGGAACGATTCCCATTGTAAATGAAAATGATACGGTCGCGGTTGAAGAAATCGAACATATTACGAAATTCGGTGATAATGACCGCTTATCAGCTGTTGTTGCTGAACTTATTCAAGCAGAACTGCTGATTATGCTTTCTGATATTGATGGCTTTTATAATACAAATCCACTTACAAATCCTAATGCAATGATGTTTCACGAAGTTCATGAAATCACGGCTGATATAGTTAAGTTAGCTGGCGGAAAAGGCTCTGAATTTGGCACTGGTGGCATGCTCACAAAACTCACTGCGGCTGCCCTCTGCTTGCAAAATAATCAAAAAATGGTGCTTACAAACGGGAATAACCCGGAAGTCATTTATTCGATTATTTCTGGTGAACAAGTTGGAACACTTTTCGCACATAAAAAGGAGGATATCTTAAATGGGTGAATTAGAAGTGAAAGGAAAACTTGCAAAAGAAGCAAGTCGCTTTTTAGCTTTGGCTAGCACGAAACAAAAAAATGCGGCGCTTGCTGAAATGAAAAACGGACTAATCGCGCATTACGAAACCATTCTTTCTGCCAACGAAAAAGACCTTGCAAACGCCAAACAAAATGGGATAGCGGACACGATGCTTGATCGTTTACGCCTCACAGAAGAGCGGATTCACGATATGGCAAACGGCATCATGCAGGTCGCCGAGTTACCGGACCCAATCGGTCAAGTTGACAATATGTTTCAAAATGAGGCAGGTCTTACTATTGGGAAAAAGCGAGTTCCCCTTGGCGTCATTGGGATTATTTATGAATCAAGACCAAATGTAACGGCGGATGCTGCTGCCCTTTGCTTTAAAACAGGTAATGCTGTCATTTTGCGCGGCGGAAGCGAGGCCATTCATTCGAATACTGCGCTCGTCGCCGTCTTGCAGCAAGCGATAGAGCTTGCGGGCTTTCCGAAAACGTCGATTCAACTTGTGGAAGATACGTCACGGGAAACAGCTCGCGATTTAATGCGCCTGAATGCGTATTTAGATGTGCTCATTCCGCGTGGTGGTGCGCGGCTTATTCAAACCGTGCTTGACACGGCCACTGTTCCGGTTATTGAAACGGGAACGGGAAATTGTCACGTCTACATCGATCAAGATGCCGATTTTGAAATGGCTACACGGATTTTAGTGAACGCTAAAACGTCGCGCCCTCCCGTTTGTAACGCCTGTGAAACGCTGCTCATTCATGAGACGGTCGCAAGCGAGTTACTTCCAGTTATCGAAAAAGCGCTTGCGCCGTTCCACGTTGAACTTCGAGCAGACGACAAAGCGCGCTCCTTTTTAACAAACAGTGTCCCTGCAACTGAAGAAGATTTCGCAACTGAATTTTTGGATTTCATTTTAGCGATCAAAGTGGTTGCGAGTGAAGACGAAGCCATCGCACATATCAACCGCTACGGTACAGGGCATTCAGAAGCAATTGTGACAAACAACTACTTCACTGGATTAAAATTCCAAAATGAAGTGGACGCAGCTGCCGTCTATATTAATGCGTCAACGCGCTTCACTGATGGCTTTGAATTTGGCTTCGGCGCTGAAATTGGCATTAGCACACAAAAATTACACGCCAGAGGACCAATGGGCTTACACGAACTTACATCTACCAAATACATCATTTTCGGCGAAGGCCAAATTAGATAAAAAGGAAGACCTCAACTTGAGGTCTTCCTTTTTATCCAGCGAATAATATCAGCAAACACAGTTTCCTTGCATGTTTCGTTAATCAATTCGTGGCGGGCGCCTTCATATAGCTTGTATGTCACATCAGACACGCCGTTTTCAGCCAAAGTGACGGCGAGTTTTGGAATGTCTTTGCCGTAGTGACCAACTGGGTCGGCTGTTCCCGATAAAAACAGCAGCGGCAAGTCTTCTGGAACGCGCTCAAAAGTCGTTTCTGCCTGCGACTCGGCAATCACGGTGAAAAGTGTGTGGAAGAAACCAGATGTTCCAACGATTGGCCCGCCGAACGGATCCTTTTCATAGGCAGCTTGTATGTGGCGGTCGCGCGTTAGCCAACTGAAATTCGACGGCTCGTGGTATGTACGGTTGTATCCCCAAAATGCCAATTTATTTAAAATCTCGCTGCGCCTAGCAGCATTCTTTTTAATTCGCTTGCTCGAAATCCATTTGGCTGCGGTTAAAAGTAGCGGCGGCTGCATACCACTACCGCAAAGAATGACGCCATCAGCCTTGAATTCCGCCATAAACAGCCGAATAATAAAGCTCCCCATGCTGTGCGCAAAAACGAAATAAGGCAAATTCGGATAGTTATCCTGCGCATAAAGTTGCACAGCCCGCTCATCTAACACCATTTTCCGCACGCTATCGCTCGGTTCGATATGCCCAAGTTCACTTTTGTTTAAAGCTGTTTTGCCGAATCCCCTATGATCATCGGCCAAAGCGATATACCCCGCTTTGTTCAAAGTTTCCGCAAATAAATTGTACCTAGCTCCGTGTTCAGACATCCCGTGCACAATTTGTACGATACCAATCGGATTTTCCACCTCATCCCACACGTATAGATGCAAAGCCGAATTGTCATGCGTTTTCAGTTTCATTTCTTTATACATACCGCCACCTCCGCTTTCATTATAACATGTATCTTTTTGACTTTTTCTAGGTCTTTCGCATAGAAAGTAAAAAAATAAACAGTGCTTTAGGCGGATTTCTAAAAAAATGATTGTTCAAAATTTCACATTGTGGTATTCTAGCACTATAAGGAGATGATTCACATGTGCCAAAGTCTAGCACACATGCAAATGTACGATTATTTACTCAAAAAATATTGCAACAAGGAAATCTTTTCAGAAACCAAAATGGTTGTCGAAATAGAGGGTAAACTTTGGGTTGGCGATTTTATTCACCTTGAAGACTGCCATATCATTGAAATCGATTGGGACGATCAAAGATACACACGTGTTGAAAAAACTCGCGCCGCAATTAATGGTGAGTTTGACGAAAAAATTCAAAACTCAAACGTTAATGTGAGCGAAAACCGCATTGATTCAAAAATTGGTAAACTAAAAAATATTGAAATTTTATACGCAGAAATTAAAGCCTTTGTAGATACTATCGACAGCACAGAAACTACACTACAACCGTTCTTCTACAATGCCTTCTGCTTAGATACACGCGTCAAACTTCCTTTCCTTGATGTAACTGGGAAAGAAATTCGCTTCGTTGCCCTAACAAAATAGTCCAAACGGACAAAAAATCAGACTGTTTATCATCAGTCTGATTTTTTGGTAGTTTTATTGATGACTGGTTTCAAAATAAGAAAGAACAAAATATTTCCAATCGTAATCCCACATGCAAGCGCCACCGCTGAACTGATAACGTCGAAAAATGTAGCGGCGGCGGATGCCGTTTCCCCCGTAAACAGCTCTTTAAAAACTTCGTAAAACGTGATTCCCGGCACGACCGGCACAAGGCCCGGAATGAAGTAAACTGTCGACGGATACTTCCGAATGTAGCTATATGCAAAGCTTAATGTGCTCAAAATAAGCGAACAAAAGAAGCTTGTGATAAAAACGCCAAATCCATTTGCGCTAAGTAAAAAATAGCCGAGCCACCCCGCTCCACCAACGATGCCCCCAGCGATAATCGTCTGTTTCGGAATACGGCATAAAAAGCCGAATGAACACGATGCGATAAAACTAAAAACAAACTGATAGATGATTGTAAACGCCATTTTAATGCCCCTTTCACGATACGATTAAAATTACAAGTGCCACACCACAGCCAAGTGCAGCCGCAACAAACAAACTTTCAAATAACCGAATGATGCCCGAAATATAATGGCGCGCCATCAAATCGCGAATGGCATTCGTAATTCCAATTCCCGGTACAAGCGGCACAACCGTCCCAATCATCGTCAAATTAATATTCGTGCCAATAACATGATGAATCATATAGCCGACTAATCCGCCGATAAAAGTCGAAACAAACTCAAAAATAAATGGATAGTCCGCCAAATTCGTTAGCTTTTGAAAAATAAAATAGGCAAGCATGCCCGAAATGATGCTGCTTGGTAAGTCTGTCCAATTGCCGCCAAAAATAAGAACAATTGAACCACTTAAAAGCCCCGTAAAAAGGAGCTGTTTCCACATGGCATCATTGGAGTAATCTAAATCGAGCTGTCTTAATTGCTCGTACATTTCCGAAAGCGAAATTTGATTGTTCGCATAGTCGCGGGAAATTTGATTGACCGAAACGACCTTTTCTAAATTGTAACCGCGCGTATCAATTCGCAAGAAACTACTTTCAAGTAAATTGGTTTTCACAAAAACGCCCGAAAGCGTAACATATGTATAATAGCTTTTAGCAGCCACTTCTCCCATACTTTTCCTAATAATCCGCTCCATCGTATCTTCCACGCGAGAAGTTTCTGCTCCGTTTTCAAGCAAAATTTTCCCTGTCAAAAGAGCCGTTTGAATAATAAATTGGTTTTCACCATTTTCCATCTCCACCCCACCTTTTTCACTCCTTCTCCATTATATTTCCTACCTTTCATTTCGTCAAAAAAAGCTCATGACGCGAAAGGTCACAAGCTTTTAATTTCATTTTGCCATTTCTTGAATTCCTGATCCTCAGGATTCGCCAATAAAATATAGTTGATTTTCCCAAGAAGTGAAAGTTTATAGCAGAAAGCTGCGTTTTGTGTTACCTCAGCCGCTTGTATATTTTGGCGATACGCAAGGTGACTTGTCAGCCCATACTTAGTCGCAAAATAAGCCTCCTGGCGCACTGTTTTCCGGTAGTTTTTAGGAACTTGCACTTTTTCATTGACGACTAAACCTGTCACTTTTTGCTGGGATTTTTTAGTCAAAATTTGTGTTTTCGCTTCATTTACCGTGAAATTCATAGCTTCCAAAAACAATTTTGCCTTGTAATACATTTTTTTCGTATCAAAATCACCAGAAAAAGTCATATCATCTGAATAACGCGTATATACTGCACCCATTTCTTTTGCAACTCGCCCAATATAGTCATCAAATGGCTTTAATACAATATTCGAAATACACGCAGAAGTCGGGGCACCTTGTGGTAAACAGTCATGATAGCAACATAAACTCGCAAATAGTGCGCTTACACGCTTAGGAAACAACGCTCTTGGAAAAGCAAAATTCATCACATCTTGAAATAAAATACTTCCAAAAAAGTTTTCAATATCTAATTTTAACACGTATTTTTGACCTACATGCCCCGCCGCATTATCTAAAATACTAACACCCGTTTTATAAGCAGTGGCAAATTCGGAAACCGGTCGCTCGGATAAAACAGCAAATAAAATGCGCTTTTGCACCGTCTTAAGTAGCGGGCTAGGCGCACAAATCGTCCGCTCACTTCCGTTCCGCTTCGGCACCTGAAAAAGCGTGTAATGATCTTCAATATGGTTGGAAATCGCGTACAACGCCCCAATTTGTTTTTCTTTTGACCAATCAGACGCGCCAAATAATTGTAGCGAATACAGGAAATCATTGATTTGTGCGTTCGTGGCATAGCCAAACACATCTTGATTTTGCATAACGCTCACACCTTTTTGTCCAAAATAAAAGAGGCAATACTAAAAATCGATCCGTAAAATGCGGAGATGTACTTGCCGACAGGCCAGCACATTTTAATGTGCAGTTGTACATTGTAGCATTTTATGGCTAATGCTCGAATTCTTGTGTTCAGATGACGACTCGCCATCCTTGTCTAACTATGTGATTAGACAAACTATTGCCTCTTCAAGGCGATTATAACATAATCATGTATGAAAAACAGTGAAAATCTGTTAAGCTAGCACTGAAAAAAATTTTTTGTAAAAAAACAAACTTTTTGCTATGCTGTATCGTCTATTAGGTATATGCATATTGAGGGGGCCCCTGTTCGATGAAAGAAGAAATACGCCATCATTTTGTTGAATGCATAACCGTCTACCAAGCTGACTTTTATCGTTTGGCATATAGTTATGTTAAAAATGAAGCGGATGCACTGGATATCATCCAAGATGCCATTCAAAAAGCGCTGCTAAATTTAAACTCTATTCAAAAACCAGAAGCGCTAAAAAGCTGGTTTTATAAAATTGTCATTCGAACGGCGATAGATTTTTTACGTAAAAATAAAAAATTAAAGCTGGTCGACGGAGAAACTTTAGAATTAATTAGCCAGCAACACGTGGATTGCTATGAAGATATCGATTTAAAAGAAGCGCTTGAACGACTGCCTATCAAATATAAAACTATCATTGTCTTGCGTTACTTTGAAGATTTGCGGATTGACGAAATAGCCGAAATTATCGGCAAAACCAGCAGTACAACTAAAACAAGGCTTTATAAAGCCCTACAATTACTTCGCATGGATATTCGCAAGGAGGATTTATTCGATGACAAATAAGAACTTTCAGAAACTAAGAAGAGCCTATAAAAACATTCCCATCCCAAGTGAATTAAATGAACGTGTCAATCATGCTCTACAAACTCAGCCAAAGAAAAAAAAGCACTTTCTAGCTTGGAGCGCATGTAGTGCCGTAGTAGTTTGCTTGATGTTTTTCGTTGTAGTGATGACGAATTCAACAGTTGCAAATGCAATGCGGAACGTGCCCATCTTAAATCAAGTTATTGCCGTCGTAACAGGTAGTCAGTTTAAGGATAAGACTGAAAAAAACGAAGCCTCAATTGAAACGCCTGAAATAAAGGGACTTTCAAATGATGCCTTTGCGAAACAAATCAATAACGCTTATATCCAAACGAGCGAAGAGCTATACCAAGAATACAAAGAATATGTTTCAAAAAAAGGTGAGCACTATAGTGTTACAAGTTATTATGACACACTTGTTAACACCAAGCAGCTTCTTGTAGTTCGCTTCACAGTGGAAAAGACCATGGCGAGTAGTTATGTTCAAAATGAATATATCACACTTGATAAAGAGAAGCAGAAACTGGTGCGCTTAGACGATTTATTTAAAGATGATGATTATACCGTGATTTTACAAGAGTATATTAAAGCACAAATGAAGGCGGAAATGTCAGCAGATGATTCGGATAAAATTTATTGGGATGAAAATGAACTGGAACCTATTCTAACAAAAGAATACTTTGAAAATCATTTTTATATTGATCAAAATCGCAAACTCGTTATCACTTTTGATGAATATGATGTTGCCCCTGGCTACATGGGTCCGATATCATTTGTCATCCCAACTGAGGCCATTCAAGCTGAGCTAACAAATACAAATTATATTTACTAAAGGAGTTTTTTAAATGCGTAAGAAAAGGACGCAGAAAAAGCGAGTCAGAACACTGTCTCTGACTCTCTTCGTCCCACTTTGTATTATCCTATTGCTTTTACTTTGGAAAGTACCAAGCTATTTCACAAGTCAAGCAAATGAACATTCCACTGTTTCAACCAAGCGTACACAAGAAAAGCCAGATAAAATCAAAAAAGAAAAACCAAAAGCTCCTCCTGTGGAAAAAATAGACAGTAAAACAGTCTTCCTTACATTCGACGACGGGCCTACCCCTTTTTTAAATCAATTCATGGATTTTCTGACAGCCGAAAAAACGCCAGCGACTTTCTTTTTTGTCGGCAATAATTTACATCAAGCCGATAAAAAAACATTCCAGCGTTTAAAAAGCTCTCCTTTCAAAGTTGGCCTACATAGTTACACCCACGATGCCAAATTACTTTACCGCAAGAATAATCCAACTTTCCTCGAAGAAATGAAGAAAATGCAACTACAACTGCAAGAACTTTCAGGGATTTCGACCAAGCTCATTCGAGCCCCTTACGGGAGTACTTACTTAACAGATGCTGAATATGCGAAAGCAAAAGGTGAAGGGTTTCATCTACTTGACTGGAATATCGATAGCAATGATTGGCGCTATAAAGATGATACAAATCAAGTCATAAAATCAGTTTTAGCACAGGTGAAAAACTTAGAAGATTCTGGTAACCCCCTTATCATTTTGTTCCATGAAAGAAAAAGCACGCTGAACGCACTTCCGTCTATTATTAAAGAATTGAAACAACAAGGTTATCATTTTAAAGCTTTTAGCGAAGATACACCATATTATCGGAATTTTAAAGAACGTTAATTAATCATTTTATTTGAGGAGGCAGCTCATGAAAATTCTTTTATTTTCTTGCAAATTTCTACTGGTTGTCGTACTTATTTTCTCCATTTTATGGATAGCAAGCATTCCTGTCGCAGGTGATTTTAGTGAATTTAAATCTCTCTTTTCTACTACGACAAGGTTTTTGCCAAATCATTACTGACATACAAATTCCTCGTTTTATGTTATAATTTTCGGGTAATGTTTTATTTTTCCAACTTTTGGCTAAAGAAACAACATGATATTGAAGAAACGAGGTGCTTTTCGTGACCGAAAGCAAAATGAACCCGAGAATTGATGAGTATTTAAGTAATGTAAAGCAGTGGTATGCTGAATCTGAAAAACTACGCTCCATTCTTTTAACGTGCGACTTAACAGAAGAATTAAAATGGGGCAAACCTTGCTACACATTTGATGATAAAAATATCGTTATCATTCAAGGTTTTAAAGCCTATATGGCTCTCCTCTTTTTTAAAGGTGCTTTATTACAAGATCCCGATGATATTCTTAAAAAAACTGGAGAAAATACGGTTGTTGGGCGTCAAATTCGCTTCACTTCCCTAGAAGAAGTCGAAAAACTTGAAGACTCCATCAAAGCTTACGTTAATCAAGCCATTGAGGTGGAAAAAGCAGGGTTACAAGTTCCTAAACAAGAAAAACAAGATATTCCTATCCCGCCAGAATTCCAAGAAAAACTCAATGAAAATCCAGAACTACATGAAGCATTTTTCGCACTCACGCCTGGCAGACAACGTGGTTATATCCGCCATTTTGCAGAGCCAAAACAATCCAAAACTAAAATAGCCCGCATTGAAAAATACATTCCAAAAATTTTAAGCGGAAAAGGTTTAACAGATTTTAAATAACGAAGTAAACCGGTTATCCTCGCGGATAACCGGTTTTTTACTATACTTCAAATAAGAGGATTGTTTCTGTCAATTTATTTTCCAGACGTTTCCGTATTTCCTCATCAATTTGAAAAAAGGAATTACCGTACTCATCGACAACATTCCGCGTAGCAAGCGTATTAATATATGGCATATAGCGCTGTAAAACTTTTTGAATGGCTAAAGCATCACCTAAAGTCGCCTCACAAATAATTTCGTAGTGCAGCAGCTTTTTCATAAGCATTTTCCTTCAAAATAAAGCTGTAACAAACTTAGCGCCTGATTGCGCCATCTAGAAACTGTTCGCCTAACCATGCCAAGTTTCTCCGCTATTTCATAGTCAGACATTCCTAAAAAGTAATAGTAAATAACCACTTGTCGGAATGTTTCAGGCAGTTCTAAAATACCATTTCTAATGACTTCACTTTTAATGATAACTTCACATTCTTGCACAACTATGAGTTTATCGCTCATAAACAGTTCATCTTTTTTTATAAAGCCAAGTTTAAACAGCTCACTTGGTGAAACTAGCGAAAGTGAAGTTTCCCTTTGACGCTTCCGTTCCAGCTCCTTATAAATATTCCGTACCTCATTTTTTAAAACTTTTTTACAATAAGCATCAAAAGTGTGTTGCTTATGCACACGATGTTTCTGATTTAACATAAGTCGTTCATCCCCTTTTCTTTGCTTTTTACTATCAGCATAAGAAAAGAAATTACTTGAAACATGCGCTTGCTATAAATAGGCTACTATTATGTCATAACCGGCAACCAATTTTGACATTTTCAAATTGGAATCCCACAGATTACGAAAGGCACAGAATATTTTTTATGCTAAATCTTAAAAATTTAAATGTGCTTATTCATAAACAATCCCCATTTTTTTACCAATAAACTGCTGGTATTTTTCAATGACATATTTTTTCTTTGCCCGACTTATATGAAATTGATCGTTGGTATATAAAAATATATCATCTGCCGTTATTTTTCTCACATAGGAAAGATTGATAATAACGGAATTATTAATTCTCACAAACAAATATGGGTTTAAATTTCTTTCAACGTTCTTTAGCCGACCATAAAAATTATACTCTTCCAATTCCGTTGTTAAAATATTCAATTTTCTCCCAAAAGATTGAATTACCAAAATATCTTTATTTTTAAACTGATGACGTTCATGTCCTTTTTTCAAAAAAACATAGTCAACTTGACTCATAATTTCTGCTATAGCAGCATCTAAATGAAGTGTAACCACTTTTTCAGTAACTGGTTTGATGATGTAGCGAAATGGCTGAACTGAAAATGTGTCGATTTCATATAAATCGGCGTTGGTCACATAAATAATTAGAGCATCTTTCTCGATAAAACGGAGTTTCTTTGCTGTTTTTATTCCATCTAAAGGTTTTTTTCCAATATTTAAGAAAATGATTTTGTAGTGAAATTCATTCGTTAGCACATACGTTAAAAAAGTTTCATCATCTTCAAAAATATCAATTTCCACCTTTTTCATCTCATTTTTTCTGAAGTAGCATAGCAATTCTTCTTCTAATTTAGTAGCATCCATCTTTGAATCATCTACAATTGCGATTCGCATTCATTATCCCACCTTTTTCTATGATTCCCCCTTAATCTCATTATAAATTGTTCATTTTATGCATACAATTTTATTTCTTATAGTATTAAAAGCTGCTGCGCGATCAAAAAGGATGATTTCGCAACAGCTTTTTTTCAAAAGAATTCGGCTTTACTCTTTTGAATTTTTTCTTCTTTTGCTGCTCCAAAACAATGTAAGCCCAGCCATTAATATAACTAATCCGATAAATAAAGCCATTTTATCCATTTCATCACCGAGCTGTGGCATCTCTTTCATTTTATAACGGTTTGATAGAAAATCTTTTGATGCGTCATCTGTTGAAGTCAGTGTTGTAATTTTCTCTTTTTCACTGTTCGTTATTTTCACAACAATTTCGCCGTTATGGCTGCCGTCCACCGTAATTTTCTCTGTTGCCCGGCATAGCGAGTAACCATCAGGTGCATCCGTTTCAATAAGCTCATATTCCCCGAACGGAACTGGCGCTGTTGTAACCTCACCATTTTTGTCAGTTGAAAACTCTTCTTTGCCATCTACCGGAACATATAATTTGGTCGTTAAATCCTTCAATTTGAATTTTGCAGGATTTCTCTTAATCGGTTGCTTCGTATCCGCATCTATTTTAATCACTTTAATTTGCTCTTTAATAACGTTTTCTTTTACTGTAACCGTTGTTGTAGCAAATTCAGAAAGAACATCATACTCCAGCTTAAAATGATGCTTTTCCACGTCCAACTGATACCCAAGCGGCGCCTCTTTTTCAAGCCAATAATAATCATCAAGCAGCAAATTGCTTACACTTGCCCGACCATCTTCAATTGTAATCGTATCGATTAATTCATCATCACTTGTCCGGTAAAGTTCATAAACCGCACCGTCTAGTTGCGCCATTCCTTGGGGCTTAGCTCCCGTTTCCGAGTCTTCCTTAATTAAAATAGCTTCGCCTCTTTGTTCTTTATCAAAAGCAGCAGCATTCACATTTGTGATTGCTACGTCTTGTCCTGCATATTCAAGTTTAAAAGGAATTTTTGCAGTATTTAATAAATAACCAGCTGGTGCAACTTCCTCCTGAAGATAATAATTCCCAAGTGGAAGTGCTTGTGATGTAGCGACACCCGTTTCACTGGTTTGAAGTTCAGCAACCCGAACGTTTTCACTCGTATAGACCCCGTAAACTGCACCTTGCAAGCTGTAGTATTGATTTGGCATCGCGGTACCAAATTCTTCACCTGTTTTAGCTAAGGAAACAGTACCTTTTTGCTTGGCATTATCCAAAATGATTTCAACCGTCTCAAGCGGCTTAACCGTGATTTCATGACGCGCTCTCAAATTATGATAACCATTCGGCGCTAAAGATTCTGAAGCCGTAACAATCGTCCCTTCAGGAATTCCTTGAAGTTCTGCAACTCCATTTGCATTCGTCACAACTTTCCGCTCTTGATCCCCGTAATTAAACTGAATCGTCGCGCCTGGAAGTGGCGCTTTCGTTTCTTGGTCAATTTTCATAATCCGAACACCGCCAAGTTTTTTAACTCTCACATTTAATTTCGCTTCCCCGCGGTCTTGCAATTTGAAATCTGTTAAGCTTTGAAAGTTAGCTCTGTGGTACACAATTGAAGCACCCACCACATTATCTGGAACTTTCGTAAATGTTAGCGCCCCAGTAGAAGCTGCACTACGTTCTGCTTTAAGACGTAACTTAGTTCCCTCTTTTTGAACAGAAATATTCGCTGTATTACTGACAAGATTCAGCCAGTCTGTCACATTATTCGTATCATCAAGGACCAATTCCTGGCCTTCAATTAAAGTGATTTCCTGATTGTGCCATGAAGGTTGTGTGTTATGTTTTTGGATTTTCAAATTAATTTGATGTTTTCTATCCCAGTAATTTGGAACTGAAGTCCACTCTAAACTATCCCCAAATGATTCCCAAATCATCAATTGGGTGACCGCAAAATCCGTATACGTTTGGTTTGTATTTGTGAAACCATAATAAGCTATTTTAGATAGACGATCTTTCTCGGCATGGAAATATTCCTCTGCGTAATACCCATCAGATGAATCTGCACGAGCGCCCGAGTCAATACAAAAGACGTCCTTCCCGTCCATTTTCATATTCCAAATATCATCATTATTAGCGTAATGTCCATTTGAAACACTCGTTCCAGTATAATAATATCCAGTTTCATCCAGTTGTAAATATGCTGCAGATCCAGTTTTCGGAAACAAAACACTTACTAAAAGAACCGCTAATAAGATGATGCTAATTATTTTTGTCCCCTTTTTTCTTTTTTGCATTTTTCCCCATCCCTTCTCGGTAGTTGTGTTTTTCCATGGTGAATAAGACAACGCTCCTCCTTTCAAAACCATGGATTCTGAAAGAAAAACAAATTTCCTTTCATTACTACTACAAAATAATTTTGTTTTTGGGACAAAAAAAGCATGATTTTTAAAAAATCATACTCCTACTCTTCACTTATTTAAAAAAGATTTCGTAATAACTGGGTTAAAAAAGATCTTTCTTCGGATGAAAATTCGATTTTCATTAAGGATGCTACTACTAGAAACAATGCTAGCACACAAAATACGATGATTATTTTTTTATAGCGATTCATGTTTGCCCCCGTCTCAATTCAAATAAATTATTTTCGGTATTATTTTTTAATGTATCATAAAGAACTACATGGCGTCTACCTAAAATGCACAAAAAACCTATAGACGCTTTAAACCATCTATAGGCCCAATAAAAACCTTATTTAGGTAGTTGAATAATAAAAATACTACCTTTACCAAGCTCACTTTCGACACGAATATTCCCTTTATGTGCTCGAATAATTGATCTGGCAATGGCAAGTCCAATACCTTTGCCACGAGAGCCGTTATTTCGTGATAAATTCGTCATATAAAATCGATTAAAAATGTATTCCTGTTCCTCAATTGGGATGCCCTCGCCTGTATCCATCACTTTAATAATAACCTCATCTCCCGTATCTGCCGCTTGGACAATGACTTTTCCAAGAGCAGGCGTGAATTTTAAAGCATTGGCTAAAAGATTCGTGATGACTTGGCGAATTTTGTCTTCATCTGCAACTAATTCGATTTCAGGACTAATAATTTCTAACTCAACCTCTTTCGCCTCATACTGAGCTTCAAAATTATCACGCAAAGTAAACAACATTCTTTTTAAATCAAAAGGTCGAATATCTAGATTTTCGATATGGCTTTCAATCGCTGATATTTGCTCAATGCTCCCAATAAGACGAGTTAATCGGTCCACTTCGTCATAACAGCTTCTCAGACGCTCTGGAGTCACCGGCCAAATCCCGTCAATCATCGCTTCAATGTGCGCTTTTACAGTCGTTAAAGGGGTTCGAAGCTCGTGCGCTATATCTGTTGTCAAACGATTCCTTAATTCGTTTTGTTTGCCTAAGCGACGTGACAGTTCATTAATCGATAATACAAGCTCATTGATTTCAATTGTTGAACTTTCTGGCAGCATCGTTTCAAGCCGATTTCCTTCTGCAATTTCTTTTGTCTTCTCATTCAAGCGAACAAGTGGATAACTCAGTCGTCTAGACATCCATGTTACGATAAAAGTCAAAAAGAAAAAGGCAGAAATGGAAACAATGAGTAGATTCATTTTCATATCGCGCATAAAAGCAAGGTCATGTTTGGTATAATTTAATGGACCAACATAATGAATGTCTAACGTTGCAATTTCTCGACCATTCGAATCTTCAAGATTAAAAATTTTCGTCATTTCTTCCGTTTTAGTTGGGTTCTTTTCTTGCAGCGCTTTCATCTCTTTCTGGCTGTCAATTTGCTCACTTTCTGTTGGTGAGAAAATTGAATTTCCCGAAACATCAAATAGAATGTACCATTGTCCCTTAGTAGCAATAGATTCATTAATTTGCCTAAGCCGCTTCGTATCCCATGTATTCGCATCCTCATTGTAAGCGAGCAAAACGCTGTGTTCCGTTTGCTTAATCATTTCATTTTGTTTTTCCATAATGTATCGTTCAAAATGCGTATTCATTAAATAAGCTGTAATAAAACTAATTGAGCCAATAATGAGGACCGAAAGCGCTGCAAATCCGAAAATAAGTTGCGTCTTAATCGTTCGTTTTTTCATTCTGCACACCCAAATCGGTAGCCTTTCCCGTGTATTGTTAAAATAAACCTTGGTTTTTTCGAATCAACTTCTATTTTTTGTCGCAAATTCTTAATATGGGAATCAATCGCTCTATCGGAATTTATTGAATCACAACCATATAATGCCTCAACAAGCGCCTCTCGCGGAAAATATTGCGTCGGATTCATCGCCAATGTAACGAGTAAGTCAAACTCCTTTTTAGTCAAAAAAATCTCTTCTTCGTGTAAAAATACTTGCCGAGAGCCCGGATAAATAATTAATGTTCCTTGATCAAAGGCTAACTTATTATTCTTTTTGCTCATTAAACTTCCGCTTCGCCTAAGAACCGTTTCAACTCGCATAACAAGCTCTTTTGGGCTAAATGGTTTGACGATGTAATCATCTGCGCCCAATTGTAAACCTGTTAAAATATCTTGCTCTTTTGATTTGGCTGTAAGCATAATAATCGGTGTATCGTCCCCGCTTGCTCGAATTTCTTTGCAAATCTCTAAACCAGATTTATCAGGTAACATTAAATCTAAAATGATTAAATCTGGGCTACTTAACGTATATTTCTTGAATGCAGTTTCACCTGAATTTGCCCGAAATACCAGATAATCTTTGGCAACTAAGTATGCCTCTACAACATCTAAAATTTTAGGCTCGTCATCTACAATTAAGATTTTCAATGTGAACACTCCCCGCGCTGATGATTTATAAATATTTCTTTTTATGCAAATACTCCTCTTCATTGATGTGACCGCGCATGAATTCGTTAAGTAAAACTTGTTCAGGCTGTTCACTAGAGGAGGCAAATTCAATTTTTTCCTTCTCGCGACTCATCATGACATACATGAGAAAACTAATCGCTGCCATCATGACCACCCAGAAAAGCAGCATCAGAAGCATTCCAACCGTCCCCCCACCAAAAATATAGTCACACAAATCTCCAATCATTTTCACACAACTCCTTTTTCTACAGCACCTTGACTTGAGCCATCATACCGTTTTCCTCATGCTCAAGGTTATGACAATGATACATAAACACACCTTTTTGATTAAAGCGGATTTTTAGCTTGACCGATTCATTTGGCGCAATCACAACCGTATCTTTCAATCCCCGTTCATTGCCCATGGTAGCCCTTCCATTTCGGCTTACAATTTGAAATTGCGTACCGTGAATGTGAAATGGGTGATTCATATCCCCCATCATGCCACCTTCATTTGTCACCTCCCAAATGACTTCCGTACCTTGCTTCACTTCCTTGTCAATGCGATTCATATCAAATTTCTGCCCATCAATTGCCACCATATGCCCCATTCCAGAAAGCGTAATTTTGTCCACCTTCGCATCTTCAGTTTCCATAGGGGAATCAATTTGGTTAAGCACTTGTTGTGGGTTCTCGGTTCGAATAAGCGAATCCGCCACATTGAAACGTAAAACGGTTGCCCGACCGTCTTGTAACGCCACTTTCTTATTCCGTACTTTTGTAAAATCTAAAATAATTTCTGCTCGCTCACCAGGCGATAGTTTTAAATTTGTTAGCGACACTGGTTTCAAAAGAAGTCCACCATCAGTCGCGATTTGCGTGATTTTGGCACCATTTGAAAGGGCCAAGTTATACTCACGCGCGTTTGAACCGTTCACCATTCTAAGTCTAATTTTATCATACTTCACATCAAGATACGGACGGATAGTCCCATTGATGACTAAGCTTTCGCCTTGTGTCCCGTCGCTGTTTCGATCGTTCGCATAATCAAATTGGTTGTCTTCCATAAAATTGCGGTCTTGTATAATCACTGGAAAGTCATTTTTCCCATAAGCTGAAGGAAGGTTTTTACTCTTTTGATTTTCATCATCAATATAAATTAAGCCGGCAAGGCCCTGATAGACTTGTTTTGCCGTGTTGCCTTTCGGATGAGGATGAAACCAGAGTGTCGCTGCATCTTGCTTCACAGTGAAGTTGACCTCTTTTTTACTATATTCAGGAATGGTTTGGTGCGGCCCACCGTCTGAAACAGCAGGTACAACAAGCCCGTGCCAGTGGAAACTTGTTTCCTCGTTCAAACTATTTTTCGTTCGAAAGGTTACTTTTTGACCTTTCTCCAGCCGAATAACTGGACCTAAATAATTTCCATTATAACCAAGTGTCTTCGTTTTTTCACCTGTTTTTATGACTGATTCGCCAGTTTTTGCTTCAATATCATAAACGACCCTTTCATCATTAACCGTCGATGGCTCAAGTATATCCGGTATTTTCAGTGGCCGAGGCGCTTCATCTGGTTCTTCTTTTAAGGTAACAACTTTATCCTCCGCTCCCATGTCCATATTGCGATGTTCATTTGGGGACATATTTTTATTCATCAGCCAAAAACCAATTAATAAAATACTTATCAGCAGTAAAACACCAATAACAATGCTCCAAATTAAACTTTTTTTCAATCTCACCCCTCCTTTATACATATAGGTTAGCAAAACTCTATGGAGAAAATATGGAGAATTTAGAATGCGCCTCCATATTTCCTCCACGTTATCATGGTATTGTATAAATGTAGTAAACAGCTTTTTGCTGTTTGCTGCCCCACCTAGTTACCAAAAGAGCGAACTGGCCTTGTCGCTTTTTTGGTTTTTTTTGTTTAAAAAAAGCAACAATCAAGTGGAAAACCATTTGATTGTTGCTTTTTTAATTATCTTCCAAAAACTCGTCGCGATAAGATGGATAGTTGCTAAAAAAGTATTTCGATACAATAAAATGTTCTGTTTCCTCGTAGTCTACTTTTTGAATTGTGTCCTCATGATTGAATAAAAAAATGGCAGCATCCGGACACGACTGAAGTGCACCGCGAAAGTTGGACTTCTTGACTGAATTCAATGTTAATTCAGAGCATATGATTGAAATATCCATTTAAATCATCATAACTTAGTTCAGACTCAACCACTTTACATGAAATTGCCTTAATTGTCATGATACCTTTCGGTGTATTGATTATGAATTCGGAAAATTCACTATGTATTTTTTCGTTAATTCCAGTTATTGTCATAGTACTTTCAATATTCATGGATTTAACTCCATAAAATAATATATCTATAGTAGTATTTAAATCTTCGACACTTCTGAGCAATAATGTATTTAATGATACACTATATTTCCAAATTCTAAATTTCCTTTTGTCAAAGTGATTTTTCAGCATTTTATTTCCTCCAAATAATCATACTATTTATTTTTGAACTTCAAGTATTGTCTAGGCGATTTTCCATCAAGTCGCAAAGATATTCGCTCATTATTATAGTCTAACATTTATGGACCACCTCAGACATTATAATAGGCGAATGTGTGGCGATAATAAATTGCGCCCCTTTCTTCGCTAAATTATTTATCGCCTGAAGCAAAGTTAGTTGGTGACAAAGCCGCTTCCGGTTCATCCAATAAATACACGCCATTTTCGGAAAAACGATTCAAAATGACTGCCATAAAAGCCTCACCATGCGATTGTTCATGAAGAGATACCCCGCCCCGTAAGAATCAATAATCGGATTCCCACCACCTTCTTTATCCAATTAATCTATCGTTGTAGCTAAATTATACAAGTTTTCTGCTCTTAAAAAGAAAGATTGATCTGCTCGTTTTATTCCCTTCACAACCCGAATTGCATCACTTAATTGGCTATGCGTTTCTTTCGTATAGAAAGTAAAATTTTTTGTACAGCTTTCTGGATTCAATCCGTAGTTAACCGCCATCGCTTCTAAATAAAGTCGATTTTCCCATGCCGTTTCCGCCAACAAAAAACGTTATATTTTTATCAAAAATAAGTTCTTCGGTCTTTTGAATTGAATGATTAAATATTTTGAACCTCATAACTTTTTCTTAACTATTTTAATATTTTTTCTTTATCTCAACTTCACCAAAATCATCTTGCGAAAATTGACTGTCATAAACAGAGCACCAATCCGTTAATAACCTGCTTCTTAGGAGGTCTTCTCCTAAATTTTCTATTTCTTCTAAACTTGTGCCCTTCTCTACGAAATATTTCTCTATATCTTCTTTATCTTTTGTAATGACTTGTTCGTCATCTAGTATAGCTATTCCTTTTGTTAATATTTTTGCTTTGACATCATAAATATAGCTAATCTCTGTAAATAAGTTATCTCCAAATTGATACATAATTACGATTGTCACCTTATCCTTTTTCGTAATATGTTGCTTGCTCTCTACCATATCCTCATTTATAAATGAAAAAATGTAGTACATATCTTTTACTCTCATTGGAAGCGAACTTTTCTCATACTTTTCATAAAATATTTGCTCTCCTATATTATCAGCACCAGCACGATTCCATTGCTCCATACCTTCCACTCTTGCTAAAGCAGCACCACCATTGCCAGGCATATCTAATGCCTCTCTTTCATCATAAAAAATCTCATCAAATATATTCTCTGCCTTGGTACTTTGTGTAATGTTTTTGGTCGAAACAAACGCCACAACTATCATTAATAATAGCACGACAATTGCTATGATTTTTGTTCTCTTTTCCATAAGTTCATTTTCCTTCTTCTGCATAAATTTTTAGTTCATTTAGATCATTTTCTAAACTTTTTATAAAATTATATGATGCTGGAGATTTTTCCTTTAAGCTATTGAGCCTCTCAGATTCTGTCAGCACCCGTTCCGTGTTCTTGTAAGGAACATCATATCGTTCTTCAAATTTTGTCTGGTATGTTTCACCATTAATTGTATATTCAAAAACAGGCGTTTCCGATTTTAGTATTTCAGATTTGACATATTCAAAATCTACGTTGTCTTTAAAAGTCTCCGCCCTTGTATATTTCCCATTCTTAATATCACTATAATATTGATTAGAAGCTGTTTCATAACTTATCTTTTTGTTATCCATCAAATGAAGTATATTCACTGCATCCAAATCGGCTTTATAATCATCATTCCCTAAGATTGCTTTCATTCCTGCCGCTTGCGATGTCGCATCCCCTCTCCATCCTGATAATTCATTAACAAACTCATGATTAAATCCTTTTCCATGAATTAGCCCTACACCATTCGCTAATCTAAAATAATTATCATTTAGATTGCTAGCCATCGTTATCATTTGATGTGAATAGTCAGCTTTACCTATATACCTTTTACAAGTATTCCATAATTCCTCAAATTTTTCATTAGATAAAGTTCCAAAATACGATTCAAGATTAGCTTTTTCATTGTAATACGATTCGGTGAAGTATGTGAGAAAAATCAAATAAATAGTACAATAAAAGTGCAATGAATTTAAAAAAAGAGCTAAAAACCCTTATTACAAAAGGCTTTCTAGCTCTCCTACTACTATTCCCACTCTAACCTATTCGCTAGGGCTAAAAAGTCAGCGAGTATTGGCATAGTTTCGTATCGTATTTTTTCAGGTCACAATCAGGATTACAGTAGCAACTATATCGAACTTGCAACTCAGCTCAAAATTGTGTTTCTTGTGTTTGCTTAAAATGGGTAGCTGAGAAAGTTCTATACAAGGTGGTGCACAGTAAGGGTTACAAGAATTAATATATAACTCTTTTTTACACTATAAACGTAGTAGCTATTAATAAAAATATTTATTGTAGTTTGTATTTAAATAAATCTAGTTTAAATGTGCTGAACATACTTTTAAATCTCAGTTCCTGATTTGGGCTAATACATCCCAAAAAAGCTGTTGTAATTAGCTCTTTTTCACTTGAAGTTAAGATTTTATCAATCAGTAGGGGAGAGAAATAGACATTTTCACTGTATTCTGCTAAACAATAAGTCAAGAAAGAGAAAATCTTATTATCCTCTTCACAAGAGTTTAAAGATTTGATGAAATTTTCATAGCATTCATCCTCTTTAAATCTGGAAACTATAATAATAGTTTCAGTTTCTTTCGGGATTACAGATAAATAAATACTTGGAACAAATACAGATTCATTATAATTATAAATATCCGCAGCAGTCTTTCCTTCTATATCAACACATACACCAATAGCTGTTGTTGCTGTGAATGCAGTTTTAAAAGGTAGAACTTTAACAAAGCTTTCTAATTTATCAAAATCGCGAGATTCAAAAATACTTTTAAATCGCTTATAATCAACTTCCATATCCCTTATAGTTAATTCGTTCCCCCTATAATTATTCGATAATTGCTTGTTTCTTGTGGTTTCGGGTGATTTCTTAAAGAAAGAAGAATAACTTTTTTTTAGTCTATATTTTCTGTGAGCTTCAAAACAATGAGCTCTAAAAGCAAACCAATAATTTTGTTCAGCATTTCCCTCGAAAGGAATATCTTCTATTGTTTTGAAGTAGTCTTCATCATGATGCTTACAAAAACCATCAAATACGCTTGCTTGATTTTTTCCAATTTTTTTAAATTCTAATTTTGGAGTTAAGGAATTTTCTTGATAGTTCATCTCCAACATATAAACATGGTTTTCATCAGCAATTAGGTTTAAAACGCCATTTTTTTGCAAAGAATGGGCACCTATATGACCGTAGTTACAATTAGTATCAAATCCAAAACATGTTTTAAAATCGGTATCTCTAAAATGTTTATGAGCTTCTGAATAGAGTCTTTTGGCATTATAATTCTGATTACTATAAGACATATTTTTGCTTTTAGCGAAACAACAAAATTTGTATTTTTTCCCGCTTTCACAAGGACAAGGTTCATAGGGACTAAATACATAAGGTGTAGTCGTGTAGGGGTTCATAATTATCCTCGTTTCATACTAATGATATGTACTTTCGTTTTACATTGAAGATTTTTTAGTAAATGTAGTAATTAGAATATTAAGAATAAGAAATATTTGAAACAATAATAATTAGAAAAGGTGTTAGTATTTTGAGAACTCACAAAAAAGATTGCAATTAAACGATATCCTTTACATTTATCTATATTCTCTATAAGAGTTTTCTTATTTCTTTCACCTTGTTTGAGTAAAAAGATAAGTCTCTATCAAAATCATTCTTGTATTTATCAATAGATCTCATGGATGCTATACAACCTTGAACTTTATTGCAAAGGGTAATGATAGTTTTTTTATCAATTTGAGTTTCTGAAAAAATACTTTTCATTAGTAGATCAAAGTTTTGAATCATTTGTAATTGTATTTTACCGGGTATTTCAAGACCATCTGGTAATACAATAACTCCAGTAAGTTTACTACCTCGATTGAATAATGCTCGTGTTTTATTTTCATTTACCTTCAAATCATATAAAGAAATTGTTTTTTTGATTTGTCGTAGTACGGATTTATCAATGTACTTATTTGACGACAAAGTTAGATCGTCATAATAACACGAGTAATTAAGACGATTCAAACTAGCTATTTCAGCTATTTTGCTAAACATATCAATGTAAGAAAAAAGGCTGATTAATGGACTAGTAGGATAACCTTGAGGAATAAATCTATTTTTTGATAAACCAGATTTCTCAGTTACAATGAGGGTTAAAATTTTTGCAACATCTGTAGACATAGCTAACTTATTTTTGAAAAAATTATAGACATAAAAATCGTTTGTAGAAGGGAAAAAATTTTTTATATCAATTAATAAGAGAGAACTTTGAGAACTATGGACTTTAGCATTGTCAATATAGCTTCTTCCTTTAATCCCACCGTATGCAAAGGAAGGAGCTTCTATTTGCTGCAAGTAATGGTTAATCCGGTTGAGTACTTTTCTTTGGGATACATTCGGGTCAAAAAAGGTTCTGGTTTTTTCATTTTTAGTTTTTGTAAAAGAATCAGCACAAAAAAGAGGTTCTATGTTCATTAGAACCTTTTGGTCTATTTTTAATATGTAAGATAAATGTTTTTTTGTAGTTATTCCATATAATTTTGTAGTCGTATAGTTCATGAGTAGTGTGCTCTTTCGAATAATAGAGATTAGAATAAAGTGTTTCAAGTAAGTCAGTTATGACGGACACTATAAAATCAGAATGCTTCAAAATAGTGAGTGAAAGAGCTATTCCTCCTTTCAGAAGTGCATAACCTTTAATCACTTTTAATAATGATTTAAAGGTTCGATTATATTTTTCTGATTTTCTGCGCTCTATACGAGTTTTAAAGGCTTTTTTGGATCGCTTATCCATAAAATTTCCTCCTTCCTTATATATTAGGATGGTAAAACATCCCCCCTGTTTGTTATAAGGAATTATCAGAAATAGAGAGCTTATTCTAATCTCCGCTAAAAAACCCTGTTTTTGTTATAACACGCCCTATAGGGTAATCAGTTTATTGCTACTCACAAGCAAGGTACATGTTATTACATATTTGTATGCCAATATATGCTTGAAATGACGTTTAGCATTCACATGACAAATAGCAAAAATAGGTTTGGGTTTCAGAATACATACGTTGAATAAATACTTATCCAACAAATAAATTCAGGGAAATTCTGATTGGGTACTCGTACTGTAATTATAGCAAAATAGAAGGAGAGTAACAACATTTCTCCTTCCACACTATTAATAATCATATTTTATATTTTGATTCCCGGTGAACTTAATTTGATTTATTTGGGAGGTCTCTATTTTGATGTTTCCAGTGATATTATTTGCAATGACCTCATCTCTATTCGGATACATATGAGAATAATGTTTGAGGGTAATTTCAGGCCCTGAGTGGCCTAGTCTTCTAGATAACATAAGAATATCCACATTAAACTCATTAATTAAATACGATGCATGAGAGTGTCTTAAACCTTTAGATTGGATTTTATGGATCCCTGCAAGTTTGGCGTAACGTTCAATAATTCTGGCAATCGTTGACTTTTGCATTGTGTTTCCATTGTAGCTGAATATGAAATTAGATGTACAATGTTGTGCTTGTCTTTTTTTCCAATTCATCAAAATTTGGAGAGTATAATCATCCAGTGAAATGATTCTTTTTCCATTTTCGGTTTTTGTGTAGTTTTTGCGAACCCAATTCTCTTTATTTTTTATTTCAAGCATATGATGAATTCGTATAGTCTTCTTTTCAAAATCAATATCATTCCAGTAAAATACACAGGCTTCGTTTACACGACTGCCAGTAGTGAAATAAACCCAAAGCATAACGAAGTTGAGATGTTGATAGTAGTCAGAAATACAAATTTGCGAAACCACTTTTTCAAATTCTTCTTTTGTCCAATAAGGAATATTCGCTTTTCCTTTGATTTCGCCAATTTCAGCCGTGTCACCTTCAATATTTCCAGTCCGTAAAACTTCATCACCTTGAATAACTAGCTTGACCTTGAGATAGTCATCATATCGATAATAGGTTCCGTCCTTAAGAGTGTCTTCTTTTTCACTCTTTCCACCTCCACAACCAGTTAAAATTATTGTGCTTAAACAGATTATTCCTAGTCCCTTTAGTGCTTTTTTCATTTCTAAATCCTCCTTTTCATAGTTGTTACCAACATATTTCATCAAATAGTTCATTATAATGCTATGTAAATATTCACTAAATCAAGGTGTCTATCTTTTGAGTAACCTCGTAGCATTATAATGAAAGGTGGGTTCCTTAATGGATGATTTAAATCAAATTTTGGTGGATTGTTTGAAAAAAGTTCGAACTAGGTTGAAAATAAGTCAAGAGAAATTATCTTTGAAAGCAGAATTGGATAGACATTATGTAAATAAGTTAGAAAATGGTCGTTTTAGTCTCTCAGTGCCCTCGCTAGATAGGTTGATAAAGGGATTAGGTATTTCATATCAAGAGTTTTTTGATTTTAACAGAGAGGACAATGATGCATTAGAAAAGGTGGATGGACTTTCTCCTAAAGAAAAGGAAGATTTGTTAGTTCAGTGTATAAAAATAAGCGACCTGCTCAAAAAAGAGTAAGTCGCTTTTCTTATATTTAGACGGCGGCTAAGGCCACAACGAATTTATGTTCGAACTGGTATTTTCGGTTTTACCAAAAGGGCAATATACAAAATTGCCAGTAGGTGAATAAAATAAAAAAGCCAATTAAATTTAAACCAGCTTTTACTATTTTTAGAGATATTATAAACTGCTCTAACATCTTATTTTAATTTATTTTTTTCGTTGAGTTCTATTGCTCTAGCAAGGCGCTCGTTTAATTTTGAATTAAAGCCAACGTTCTTTATACCAATTTTTAAAATTTCTACTTCATCATTGTAGCGTTTTTGTTTACGGTATAGAATACCTAGTCTTTCATAGAGCGCTGGGACATCGAAATTACCTTTTACAGAGCGTAACAACCATTCCTCGGCGTCTTTATAGTTTCCTTGTTTATAATAATTAATACCTTTAATTTCTTCATCAAATCCATCTGCTGAAGGTTCTTTTGACAAGAGTATTCTTTCTTTCAAAGTTAAGTTATCAGTTGGAACGAAAATGGATTGTTTTTCTTTTTTTGGTTGCTTTAATGTAGTGATGTGTTCTGACGATGTTTTTTTACTAGATTTTCGTAAATTGGCAACATCTACTTTCGTTTTTTCATGGCTCTCTTTTAGTAATAGATAGATATCAGATTGAATATCAGAGTTTAGGAGCGTATTTGGGTATTCAAATTCTCTATTTTTTATAGAAATATTTGATAGTGCAAACCTTATTTTTTCGTGTGTATCTAATGTTATTGATTTATCAAGTTTATAAGTTTCGGAACCAAATTTTTTTAGCAATAATTCAGCTAGATTTGTTTGGAATATTTCAGGTGATGACTTTATATATCTATTATTGGTAAAACCTACTCCCTTTGACAATAACATTAAATCTTGCGCACTAAATTCTCCGATGAAAAATCCTTTAACTAGGAATAGTAACTCAGGTCTTAGGGTATCCAGATTTATGTTAAGTAATATACTAGGGTCTTTCTTTTTCATAGCTGCGTATATTATAGCGTCATTAGAGTACGAGATAAAAGAACGATTGTCATGATATTTTTGAAGTGTTGCTATCATTTTAACTGCGTCATATAAATCTTCATCTAAGAAAATTTTTCTTTCTAAACCATAGTAATATACAAAAACATATCCAATATCTATATTTGCGTGGATATTTGTTAAAAATGTTAAATAGTTATACCTTTGTTCAGGTGACATTTCATAATAGGATGGATAATACCCTAATGGTTCGGCCCTTCCTTTAATGACAGGCAGAGTGGTTATTATTTCTGATGGTTCGAAATCACTTTCAGAACTAAGTGTAATTTTTATCCCGTTATAAGTATTCGTATTTTTATTTACAGTAGTTCTTGTTTCAGAAATGAAAAGCAGTTTCCTTATATTAAGTGGAATAGATTTAGTGTAAATATCTAAATTAGTTCTTGTATTGGTTTCCGTTTTAGAACTTTTTTTCTTCTTAAATAAATCAAATAACCCCATCTTCATTCCTCCCAAAATACTATATATTTAATTATATCAAAGTTTTTAAGTAGAAATCTTTATTCTCTCGATAGTGTCTAATAAAAAAGCCAGCCATTTCTGACTGACTTCGTGGTTACATTTGCAGTTACTACTAATCTGATTTAAGATGGAAATTCAATCAAATTCCAAGTTTAACATCAAGCAGAAGGCTATTAAATCAACATTCTAAGCTTGAATTCACCTGTACATTACTCCCACTCCACCGTCGCTGGTGGTTTACTCGTCACATCATACACAACACGATTCACGTGCTTCACTTCATTCACGATTCGCACGGAGATTTTCTCCAGCACGTCCCACGGGATGCGCGCCCAGTCGGCTGTCATGCCGTCGATGCTTGTTACGGCGCGGAGGACGACAGTGTGGTCGTATGTGCGGCCGTCACCCATGACACCCACGCTTCGGATGTTTGGTAGGGCTGTGAAGTATTGCCAGATTTCGCGTTCAAGACCGGCATTTTTAATTTCTTCTCTTAGGATAAAATCGGATTCGCGGACGATTTCTAGTTTTTCTTCCGTCACCTCACCGAGTACGCGAATACCGAGGCCAGGACCTGGGAAGGGTTGGCGCCACACAATTGCGTCTGGCATACCGAGTTCCGTTCCGAGTGCGCGCACTTCGTCTTTGAATAGCGTATTTAATGGCTCAATCAATTTAAATTGCATGTCTTCTGGAAGACCGCCAACGTTGTGGTGCGATTTAATTGTTTGCGCCGTCGCTGTGCCGCTTTCAATGATGTCCGTATAAAGCGTACCTTGCGCTAGGAATTCTACGCCGTCTAGTTTGCTCGCTTCATCATCGAATACGTAAATGAATTCGTTGCCGATGATTTTGCGTTTTTGTTCAGGGTCTGAAACGCCTTTTAATTTGTCCATGAAACGTTTTTTGGCGTCAACCTTAATAATATTCATTTTGAACTCGCCTTGAAGGGTTGCCATAACTTGATCGGCTTCACCTTTGCGAAGTAAGCCATGATCAACAAAAATACACGTAAGCTTATCACCAATTGCCTTGTGGATCAAAACGCCGACAACGGAAGAATCGACCCCGCCAGAGAGAGCTAGGAGCACTTTTTTATCCCCAACAAGCTCTTGAATCTTTTTAATTTCGACGTCAATGAAGTTCTCCATCGACCAATCACCCTTACAACCGCATATGTTTAAAGCAAAGTTTTTAAGCAGGTCGTTGCCGTATTCTGAGTGGCGCACTTCCGGGTGGAACTGGACACCGTACATCTTTTTGTTTTCATCAGCAATCGCTGCAACCGGACAAGACTTGCTTGTACCGATAACGTCAAAAGTTGCTGGCGCTTCAACAACGAGGTCACCGTGGCTCATCCAAACAGTTTGGTCAGTCGGAATGCCAGCAAATAAATGGTTTGGAATTTCTAGATGTACATTTGCTTTTCCGTATTCACGGTCTTTTGCAGGCTCTACTTTACCGCCAAAATGTAAAGTCATTAGCTGCATGCCGTAACAAATACCTAAAATTGGAATGCCCATTTCAAATAAGCCTTCATCACAGCGGAATGCACCTTCATCATACACACTGTTCGGCCCGCCTGAGAAAATAATACCAGTTGGGTTAAGTGCCTTCATTTCCTCTACCGTAATCGTATGCGGGTGAAGCTCACTATATACACCAAATTCGCGGATACGTCGCGTAATTAATTGGTTGTATTGGCTACCAAAATCCAAAACGATAATTTTTTCTTGCTCTAGAAATTCTTTCATCTTTTTTTCCAAAACCACCTTATCTATAAAATTAAGCCGAGATAGTCGGCTCAAACCACAAAATAAGAAAAGGACAATCGCTTGCCCTTTCATTCTTCTTACATTTTAACGTCTTGCGAGGAAAGTTGCAACCCTAGATTTCACCAGTGAGCCTAAGCGCCTGCTCTAAAATTTTCGCACCTTCCATGCGACCAAACGCAAGCGAATCAATTTTTGCACTTGGAATCCCGATTTCTCCCAAAACTTTCTCCACTTCTTTATACATGTAACTCACTTGCGGGGCAACCAAAACGGCGTCCACTTGCTCCTTAAAGTCGCGAAAATGCGCACTCGTAATCGCCGTCACCGGACCCATGAAAAACACAACATCACGATCTTTATTTTTTTGGAAAAAATCAGCTTTCAATTTTACGTCCTCCGGGAAAAGCAAAGCGGCGTCTAAGTTTTGTTCTTTCGCGCTTTTTACAACATATTGCGCCATTAAGCCAGAAGTCGCGCCGCCCGCGCAAACAATCATAATCGTTTTCATTTTATAGCCCTTTTCCACCAATAATATCGAGTTCCTTATTGCGTTCCACATTTGCAATTAGCGGCATTGCCCGTTCGATTGCAGCCTTCGTTGCCGGGTTTTCAAGCGAAGCGCGGTGGTGCCCTTCGTCCGTCCAAATTTCGCTCACGTAAACAATATTTTCATCTTGTTCAGATATGCCAACGATGTAAGAAAGGCAAGACGCCTCTTTTTCGAGACCAGCGGCACTTTCCAGTAAAATTTCTGCAAGCGCTTTTTGCTGGCCCGGGTGAGCAACAAACGTCGTGAATAGTCCAAATCCCATCTTCATTTTGCATCCCTCCTATTTCCAAAAATCATCAAATATTGTAATCGCCATATGACGTTTATGCATAGATTTTGTGTACCAAGCTTCGATTTTTTGTGCAGCATCTTCTGGGACTGCGCGCCCTTCCAAGTAATCATCAATCTCATCGTACGTCACACCAAGCGCCACTTCGTCCGGCAAAGCGGGTTTATCGTCTTCAAGGTCCGCTGTCGGTGCTTTTAAATAAAGATGTTCAGGACATCCTAGTTCCTTAAGGAGAGCCTTACCTTGTCGTTTATTGAGGCGAAAAAGCGGATTGATATCCGTCCCGCCGTCCCCGTATTTCGTATAAAAACCAGTAACAGCTTCCGCAGAATGATCCGTCCCAACGACCACCCCTTGATACATCGCTGCAATGGAATACTGAGCCTTCATGCGCTCGCGCGCCTTTTCATTTCCTTTCGCGAAATCGGAAAGTGTTACGCCAGCTTGCTCTAGAGTGATGACGCTCACATCGACGGCAGCTTTAATGTTAATCGTAATCGTTTTGTCAGGCGCAATAAATTCGAGCGCATCCGTGCGGTCAGCTTCATCGATTTGCTTGCCGTACGGTAAGCTTACGGCGATAAATTGGTAGCTCGAATCGTTTGTTTCGGCGCGCAATTCGGTAATCGCAAGTTGGGCTAGTTTGCCAGCTAAGGTGGAGTCTTGCCCAGCGGAAATTCCAAGGACAAGCGATTTTAAAAACGGATTTCGCTTTAAATAGGCCTTTAAAAAGTCAATACTCTTCCGAATTTCTTCTTGTGGGTTTATTTCCGGTAAAACGTGCATCTCGCGTATAATTTGTTCTCTCAACATCAAAATCCTCCTATCAAAACAGCGACCTACTTTTAGACAAAAAGAAAGCCGCTCGTGTTTGTTAAAATGGTATATCTAAATCAACTGGTGAATGAAGCTGCACGCTTTTGCGCACTTTCTCGATGTTGCGCATCTTATTTTTCCAGCACTTCACGCTTAAATCAACTGGGTATTGTTCTGGACGAATCGTACGCTTGTATTCATCCCAAAGCAGCGCCAGGTTATCCTCTTTATATTGCTTGATTTCCTCTAAAGTCGGCATCTCATAGACAAGCTCGCCGTCCTCAAAAATCGGCACAAGTAGCTCGCGCGCCGTAAAATGCTCCACCGTTTTCGTAATGTAAGTATGCACCGGATGGAACATCGTAAGCTCCTCCACCCCGTCCAAAGATTCATCGGAAAGCGCCACATAGTCACCTTCTGCCTTCAAGCCTTCGTCCGTCGTGATGATACGATACACGGTCTTTTTACCCGGGGTGGAAACTTTTTCCGTGTTGCTCGACAGCTTAATTGAATCCTGCAGCACACCGTTTTCGTCCGCGATGGCCGCCATTTTGTAAACCGCACCAAGCGCTGGTTGATCATATGCTGTAATTAGTTTTGTGCCAACACCCCATGAATCAATTTTCGCTTTTTGTGCCTTCAAAGATAAAATCGTATGTTCATCTAAATCGCTCGACGCAAAAATTTTCACATCCGGAAACCCTGCTTCATCTAACATTTGGCGTGCCTTTTTCGACAAGAACGCCATGTCCCCGCTGTCCAAACGAATCCCCATAAAATTCACCTTATCACCTAGTTCCTTCGCCACCCGAATCGCATTCGGTACGCCTGATTTCAGCGTATCATACGTGTCTACGAGGAAAATAGCATTTTTATGACTCTTCGCATAACTTTTAAATGCTTCATACTCATCTCGGTACGCCTGAACCATCGCATGCGCCATTGTTCCTGAAACTGGAATGCCGAAAATTTTTCCAGCGCGCACGTTACTTGTGGAATCACAGCCGCCAATATAAGCCGCGCGCGTTCCCCAAATTGCTGCGTCCATTTCTTGCGCTCGCCGCGTGCCAAATTCAGCTAAGCTTTCCGCTTCCACAACCTCACGAATTCGCGCCGCTTTGGTCGCAATTAAGGTTTGGAAGTTCACAATATTTAAAAGTGCCGTTTCAATGAGCTGTGCTTCCGCTAAGCTCGCTTCCACTTGCACGATGGGTTCTGTTTTAAAAACAAATTCACCTTCGCGAACGGAACGAATGTTGCCTTTAAATTTAAAGTTTCGTAAATACTCTAAAAACGGGCCATCAAATCCTAGTTCATCGTGTAAATAGGTGATGTCGGATTCTGTAAAACGCAAATTTTTCATATAAGCAATAATGCGCTCTAAGCCAGCAAAAACGACAAAGCCTGAATCGAATGGCATATCGCGAAAGAAAACTTCGAATACGCTTTTACGCTCATGCAAGCCGTCATCAAAATACGCTTTCATCATATTAAGTTGATACAAATCAGTATGTAGTGTTAAACTGTCGTCTTGATATAAGTTCGTCATCGTTCTCTCCTATCCTCATTTGGAAACGAATTTAATAACCCCATCATAGCACAAAACGGGGTGTGTTACTACTTCCGTGAATTTTTGAACGCAAAAAATCCTACGCAAAAATGGGCGTAGGATTTTAACTTAAATCATCTTTAATTTGTGTCGTTGAAATGCCGGTCGTTCTTGGTAAATAAATGACTTCACAGTAATCTTTTAGGAAGTCAAATTCGCCGCGCCAATCGTCCCCCATCACGAAAATATCAACGTCATGCGTTTTGACGTCGTCAATTTTTTGTTCCCATGTTTTTTCTGGGATAACTTCGTCTACGTAACGGATGGCTTCTAAAATCAATTTTCTGTGCGGGTAACTGTGATAGGCTTCTTTATGTTTTAGCGCGTTAAATTCGTCCGTTGAGACGGCGACAATTAAGTAATCGCCAAGGGCTTTTGCCCGCTTTAAAAGTTCAATGTGACCCCAGTGGAGCAAATCAAACGTGCCGTAAGTTATCACTTTTTTCATCGTACGTCCCTCTTTTTTTAAAGATTTTTTTTAATAAAAGAAACAAGTTTTTCGCTTGCATTTCCTGTCGAGTACTTGTTCCAGCTTTTTTTAAACGCCTCAATTTGTTCGGCATGCGCAGCCTCCGCTAAAATAGCGTCTGAAAGCGCCTCTGTCGTCTGATACGGCGTCCCCGGAATTAGATCCAAGTAGCCTGTGACAAGACCGCGTTCGCTATCATACGTCTCTAAATCTGGCGTGTAGAAGTACACTGGGCGGTCAAGTAGCGCAAAATCAACGGGGGTGGATGAATAATCTGTCACGAGAATGTCGCTTCCAGCCAAGACTTCCTTCATTGATTCTGCTTTCGGTACAATGCGTACAAAATCATCTTCTGGTACGTCAAGTTGACTCGCAATTGCGGGATGCAGTTTTAACAGCAAGACGTATTCGCTCGCCAATTTTTCGCGCATCATTTCCACATCGATGAGCAATTTGGCCGCACCAAGCTCATTGTCCCGGTATGTCGGAGCATATAAAATTGTCTTTTTATGATACTTCGCGCGGTAGCGCTTATGCACCCTCATGACCTCTTCTTTTTGAAAAAAGTAGTCTGTACTTGGCACTCCGATTTTGAGCAGCTTACTGTCGTCTAACAAGAAAGAGCGTTTGAAAATGTCAGCCATCACATCAGATCCCACGACCACATGAGTGAACGCCGCGTAGACGCGTTTAAATCGCGTCTGTTCGGCAGCTGTCCGTCCCGCAACACTTTTATCTTCCCATGCAAACTTTTTGAGTGCGCCACTCGCATGCCAAATTTGTACGCAGATTGTTCCTTCTGCCCATTTCATCACAGCAAGCTCGGGGAAATAATTATCAACAAGGACAACTTTTGCCGTGCTCATATGATAAATGCGCGACACCAATGTTTTTGTTTTCATAGGAATCATTCGCATAAAATTTTGAGCGATTTTTGTTGTGTCTAAACGTGGGTCATAAAAAACAATTGTTTCAGGTGTCACTTTTAGTTCCACCATTTTTTTGGAGATTTGTTCTGGGCTATCGCTAAACGTAATCAGCATAACCACTTTGTTTTGCCGTTTAAACATGCGACAAAGGAAGGCGATTACCTTGACGAAACACATGTATACAGAAGCTAAAATACGCTTCATTTTCATCACACTCCTTATTCTTTGTCCCTTTTATAAAAGCGCCGCACAGCGACGCCTTTTTCTTATATGTTCCACGACATGACCGTTTTCCCCCACGGGCTTCGTAAATCGGATTCGAACGCTTCAATGACATCTTGAATACTGCGAACATCATGGATTTCACCGACTAAATTGGCTAAGTATTCCACAGCGCGTTTATTTTCATTTAAAAAACGAACGGTTTCTTCAAAGTCAACACGACCACTGCGGCTACTACCGTAAACGGTAAGCCCTTTTTCAAGCACCATGCGTGTATTAAACTCAATCGGATATTCTGAAACACCGAGTAGCGATATCGTACCTTCTGGTTTGATGAGGTCAATAATTTGGCTGACCGCGTACTGGCTGCCTCTGCCTCCCGCACATTCAAACGCTTGGTCAATAACAAGCCCTTCCGGAATCTCGTCAATATTATAGGCACCGTCTACAAACGAGAAGAAATCCAGTTTGTACGGTGTTTTTCCAAAAATATAGACCTTCGCATCTGGGTACTTATCTTTTAAAAGAAGCGTCATGATGAAGCCTAAGTTGCCATCGCCCCAAACGCCGAAAGACGAGCGATTTTGGTCGGCGCGTGAATCAAAGCGAAGTAGCGCATGAACAGCTACTGAAATGAGCTCTGAAAAAGCGGCAACTGACATGTCCATATCTTCTGGTAACACCACAAGACGGTCCCGACGCATGAAAACATTGTCCTGCATGAGTCCATCAAAACCGCTTGAACGGAATTTCGTTGAACGCAAGTAGTTTTCTGCAATGACGGGGTCAGTTTCAACGGGTGTATTAGGAATCATGACGACTTTTGTCCCAATAGGAAATTCTTTTTTAGCATCATAAACGACTTCTCCGACACCTTCATGAATCAGTGCCATTGGAAGTTTTTTCGCTAAAATTTCTTTTCCGCGTGAACCAGTATAATAGCGCTGATCGGCCGCACAAATCGAAAGATAAGTTGGGCGAACAACAACGACATCTTCCGTCAATGTTTCATCAATGTTCGCGACTTCGAATTGTCGTTCAGACACGAGCCTGTATACTTGATTAATCATTATTTATCCGCTCCTGTATAATGGCATTCGCTACTTGCAAATCGTACGGTGTCGTAATTTTAATATTAAAAATTTCACCTTTTACTAAACTCACTTTTTCACCAGCTAACAGACAAATTTTACAAGCATCCGTTAAAATTTCTTTTTGCTCGGCAGAAAGCGCGTTGTAGTGCCCATAAATCATTTTCATGTTAAAACTTTGCGGCGTTTGACCTTGATACATCACATCACGAACCGGAATATCTGTAATAAATTCATGGTTGGTCGATTCAACAATTGTATCCGTCGCCGTAATTACTGTATCTACTGTGCCGTATTTCAAAGCCGCATCAATATTTTCTTCAATAATTCGGTGCGTTAAAAATGGACGAACAGCGTCATGTGTGATTAAAACATCTTCTTCATTTAAACCGAAATTCTTCTCTACATAACGAATTCCGTTCATAATCGTTTCATTGCGGTCGGTACCACCTTCAATGACAACAACTCGGTCATCTTGAATATGTTTTTTTAGGACATCTTCTGTGTGGTTCATCCACTCTTTTGGTGAAGCCACAAAAATCTTATCAAAACGTGCATTTAAAATAAATTTTTCAACGGTATGCACAATAACGGGTTTACCGTTAAGCGGTAAATATTGTTTTGGCATACTCACATTGCCCATCCGGGTACCTTTACCCCCAGCAAGAATTTCAGCATAAATCATTTCTTTATTCTCCTTTATTTCTAAAGTTTGAAAGCTCATACAGCTATATTGTAACACAAAAGATTGTAAAAAGAAGCTATCCATATTCACGCGAGTCTTACGAACGTTTCGCTCTAAATCTTAACCAGATCAATAGCGCACTACCTGCTAGTAGCGCAAGGAATCCTGCAAAAAGACCAGGTTGTCTGTAGCTCAGCTCAATTTTATTTTTCCCTTTAGGCACTTCAACCCCAATAAAACTCTTGTTATAAAGTGGCGTTATTTCAGTTTTTTCGCCATTTACTTTGGCACTCCAGCCTTTGCTATACGGAATTGTAAATTGGACAGTTTCTTTTTCTTCTGCTACAAAATTTGTTTCTAGCTGATCTTCACGTATTTTTTCTACATGTACGTTACTTTTTTCTAGGGCATTCACTCGATTTCGGAACATTTCTAAATCCAGTTTAGCAAACTGTAAACCACCGATGTTTTCCACCGCGTTTCGAACTACAAAAGTAACGGTGGTCACCCCGCTTTTTTGTTCGCCAAGATTAATAATATGCGGCGCTACCTCAAAGGTAGAATGTGACACTTGTTTACCGTTTACATAGATTTGTAAAGGCGTAGCGCTATTCACGATTCCATTTAATGACAGGTAAAGTTGCGAAGGTTTTTGGATTTCAATTTGTGCTTCCAATTTCCCTTCCGTGACGTGTTGATTTTTTTGGAGCGTCAAAACATTATTGTTTCGCGTCACTGTTAAATCTTTTGCCTCCCATTTTACTGGGGTCGTCATTTGGAAATACGGTAACTCACTTCCTTTTTTGGAAAAAAGTAGGTTTTGCTTCTCAAAGTAATTTAGCGACGGATCATCAAGTTTACTGCTAACCGCTTGATAGTCCACTTGCGGAATGTAGGCTAAGGAAAGCGCGTTTTGATTTTGATAAACGTCGTAAGAAGCAGTTTGCATGACCCGCTTAAAACCCTCTTTTGTAATCTGGCTATTTTTAGGTTGTATGTTGTATGCCACGCCAAACAAGGAGTCGGTAATTAAAGTGTTCCCTTCGTAGCGTAACCACACCATCGAAGGTGTTGTTAAAAAGCCTAGTTTCCCTAGATTTTGGTTCAGTTGCTTATGCGTAAGTGTATTGTAATTGGTTATGCCATTCAAACCATAGCGGAATGAATCATTATTTCGAAACGGCTGTTGACTTGTAAAATCCATTCTTGAAAAATCGCTACCGCCAACTTCCGAGACAATCGCTGTTTTTTCTTTATCAAATTGGTTGTATTGTTCATACGTTTCAGCCGGGTAGACGCGATTTGTTTGATAGGTGTTCATCAGTAAGTCCGCTGCAACGAGTAACACTAAACACGAAATAGCGATTTTTTGATATTTCTCGAGACCAATCAGGCCAATCGTCAAGCAAATAAGCATAGCCGCATTGATAACTAAAATTTTTCTAGAGATGATTTCGCCATTGTTCAAGTAAAGCAGTACAAATAACAGCAGCAGAGCAGATAAAACGATTAAGATTTGATACATTTTCAAACCTGAAAATACATCGATACTTTTAGCCGCCATGACAACTGCAAAGGCCGAAAAGATGAAAATATAACGATATGGCCATCCGTTTGGTTCCGCAAACCCGTGGAAAACATAGTTCATTCCAACACTTTGCGTCGCTATAAATAATACGATTAAAGCGGCTAACCACAACAACTTCGTTTTCAATAAAATAGTGCGATTTAAAAAGAATAACACAGCTAATAATAAAATAAAGAGGCCTACGTAAACATTGGGCGCATTTTGATTCACATCCACAAGTGGATACTGAACGCCCGTTAAAAATTTGCTTAACGTATTGATTGGTTCTGTTAAATCAAACTTAAACCATTGAATAGCCTGATCCTTTTTTGGTGCAGATAGCGTTTCTAACACTACTGGCACAACAATTGGTGCCGCTAATAAGGCAGAAATAATTCCCGATGAAACGAAATGGAAAAACTTCTTCCAAAAAGAAATCGGCTTTTCCCCGAGCTCAAAAATCCGAACAAGAAAATATAAGAATGCCCCGATACAAGCCATATAGCCAATATAAAAGTTTGTAACAAGAGCATATGTAATACCAAAAATGAATATTCCAGATTTTCCATCTTGAATAAGTTTATCTACCCCAAGCATAATAATGGGGAAAATATAAACTACATCCAGCCACATAATATTCGATTGATAAACAACTATAAAACCTGATAGCGCGTAGCTAATAGCAAGCGGAATTGTCCACCACGTCATCTTTTTAAATGTGTTTTTTAAATAGATTGCCATGAATAATCCTGCAAGACCTACTTTAATCCAGTAAACAATTTGAATCAGGTATACTAATAAGTCCTTTGGGAATAACGCGATGATGAAAGCAAATGGGCTCATCAAATAGTAGCCTATTATCCCGAGTGTTCCTACACCCATGCCACCTTGAAATGTAAATCCCCAATTCGCTTTTCCGTAAATCAAATCATGCAGTAGATAGTGAAATGAGATATACTGGCTTTTCAGATCGGCAGCCAGAAACGTTTTTGTTCCCCAAAAAGACATGCTGTTTAATGATTGTGCAATGATTACTAACAAAATAGGCAAAACAAAACTAATGCCATATATCCACTTTTTATTAAGTTCTTTCGTCTCCATATTTATCCCCTCAGCCATAAAGAGAAGCTAGCTAGTTTTTTAGCTAACTTCTGTTTGATATTGATTTACTTGCTAAAAAATAGTTCATTACATTTTTGTAGTTCTTTATCAGAATTTGCCCGCACAGCTTTATACAATGCATTCGTTGTTTGACGGTAAAAACGCAAGTAGTATTGTCTTGAATTAAAATGCATTTGATCAAATAAAAATGTACTAAATTTCAGATATGTTTCGACAAATAATGGGTCGCTCTTTAAATTTTGATAATTTTCGATTGGAACTTGCACGAAGAAATAACCAAGTGAAACTAAATCAGAAACAATTATTTTATCTAATTGCTCTAGTTTTTTCAGTAAACTGGTTAAAAATGTTTCCGCTTTTGCTACTTCATTTTTGAGAATGAGTTGCTGGAAGTACGGGCCAATTTGCTCCCGAACTAAATAATTCAAAGTATTAATATTATACTTTTGATTAAGCAAACGAATATGGCTATGTTTCTCCTGCCGCATCTTTAAAAACGCATACTTCTCAAAAACTTGTTCCACATCCACTTCAGCTAATTCTTTTTGGAAAACATCATCTTGAAATTCTAAGATTTTTTGTTTAACGATACTTTGATTTTTCGAAAGCAATCTAAACATTAACTCCTCAAAATTGTCGTGGCCATCAAGTTCACTCGCTGCACTCAAAAGTTCTTTTTTACGAACCAACATAAAATGATAATTTTCTTCAAAGATTAGAAAGGGCTCTTGTTCGAGATAGCTAGGCACAGAAAGCTCTACTTCATTGATATAGTTTAACCCTTCTTCTAACTCTGTTTTTTCATAAGAAAAGTTCTTGACTTCTTTTAAAAAGACAGGGTTTTTTTGAAAATAATGAATGTCTGCACTTGCAATAACTTCCTCATAATTTTTAGCGAAAGTCATAATTTGAGAAGTTACGATGTCCGATTCATTTCCATTTAAAAGGATAAATTCGCCTTCAGCTGTATTTAATTTCGGAAGTGCTTCTTGAACACGTTCCTCCGAACTCACTTGGATAATTGAAATCATGCTCTCCCCCCTTTATTATCTATAAAAGTTTCAATAAAGCGACGGGTGGATTGACCATCAATACTAGACATAAATTGCTTTCTAAATGAAACTAATTTCTCATAATCATATTGATCCAATTTGATAGCTTCAACCAATCGATCTGTTGTCTTGTAAATATTCCCGGGAATCATTTCCTCATAGTTGAAATAAAAACCGCGTTCATCAAAATAATTATCAATATCATAAGCAAAGAAAAACATAGGTTTATTCATAATGCTATACTCGAAAATCACTGAAGAATAATCTGTTATTAGAACATCACTAAATAGCATTACGTCATTTATATCATCTGTTGAATCAATCATAATAATAAATGGATCGTCTAAATCAATATTCATGGTGATATTTTTAATCATCGGGTGAAATTTTAAAATTAAGACGTATTCATCGCTCAAGCAGTCGCGCATTTTTTTGACATCCATGACAACAGAGAAATTCTTCCGCTCGTCTGGTCCTCCCCTAAAGGTTGGCGCATATAGAATGGCTTTCTTTTCGCGTAAAATCGGATATTGCTTCCGATAAACTTCCTCGATATATTCTTTATAGTCATGATCAAAAAAGATATCTGTCCTAGGCACACCAATTGGAAATATTTGAGATTCCTTTTTGCGAAACGCCTCTGCATATTGCGGGACAATCGCTTCTGAACTCGTTAAAACGGCAGAGTAAGGCGAATGCGCTCGCGCTTCAAATTCTTCAGTGTTTGAATCATCGGCTTCTAATGCGCTAAAGCCAAACTTCTTAAAAGCCCCTGCCGCATGCCAAGATTGAATAACATTAGTTCTTTTACTGAACTTCAATCCATAGATTTTATTGTAATAATCATCTAAAACAATATTCTCAGCACGCCCCAACACATAATAAAGCTGTAGTATTTCTAGCCAACTTCGCTGTTTATTCAAAAAGACAAAAATTCGTTCAGGTCGATTATTTAAAAACATAAAGTCATAAATCGCTAATAAATTGCCTTCAAGCTTCACGCTTCTTTCTGTTGCAAGTACAAGATAATCTTTTTTCGGCAAAAAACTCACCAATTTAAATAAGATTCTTCGCGCAAAACCATTTACGAGGCGTGGCGTTTTTAATTTCGAACGAATAATAAATCGGTTAGAAATTCTCTTCGCTTTTTTCCAGTTGTCTTCATCTATAATACTAATGGTCGCTTGGTAGTATACAGGATAGGTTTTGATGAAAGCATCCTTCGCCTCTTCTCTTTGTTTTGCCCACAAGTAAGTAATTAGTTTGCGGAAAGAATCCCTAGCTCCCTTTCGAATATAGTTTGCTCGGTCCATCGTACTATACATAAGAAAATAACGGAAAGATGGAATTAAGTTTAAAAACTTATCCGATTTTGTTTCAAACCAATTTAAAATCATCGTATAACAGGTGTTTTGAATGTCAACATCTTTACTTTCTGTTGATGCCTTGAGAGCAGCCCACAATTCAACACTAGAAACACGTTTATAATACTCCAACGCAATATTTTCAGGCGTCTTACTGTTTTTAATTTCTTTCTCCCCGTAATCAAAAACATCAAACACAGATTGCAAAATACGCACAGGATCTTTATAGACTGATTGTGTTAAGGACTCACCTTCACCGTCCCTCAAACGGTAGTAATAAACCACTTTTTCTACCGTATAAATATTTTCTGCATTCAGCAATGCATGAAGTACGAATGGCTGGTCCTCTCCGTATCTAATTGTTTCAGGAAAAAAAAGGTTTTCGATTAATTGGTGGTGATATAATTTAGCACACGGCCCTATCGAATAAAACAATTCCGGATTTTTGAAAATCGTTTTACTCCCCGGTTTGGCAATATTGTGTTCCACATGAGAAGGAATAAACCATTCTTTCTCTGAATTAAACCGTTTAGTTGCCCCTGTAACTAAATCAGCATTATTCTTAACTGCTGCTTGATACATTAAATCAAGCGCATTATCAGGAATAATGTCATCGCTATCTACAAAACAAATATACTCTCCTTGAGCCTTTCGAAGACCATGATTCCGAGCAACTGCTGGCCCCGCATTTTCTTGTTGAATAAGTTTAAATAGTTTATGGTTTTTGATAAAATCTTTTACAATTTCAATTGTTCTATCTGTTGAACCATCATCAATAAGTAAAACTTCATAATTATCAAATGTTTGAGCTTCAATACTTTTTAAAGTTTCTAAGATGACTTCTTCCACATTGTAAAGCGGCACGATAATACTTATTGCGACTCTTTTGTTTTCAGTTACTCGCATGTTCATAAAATATTATTCTCCTAACTAAATGGCATATCTTGTTTAATTTTAGCTATTAAATTTATGGATGTCAATTCCAATTCGATTTTCTCCCGCGCATGTTAGCTTCCGCCAATCTATTTCTACGCTTATCAGTACAGAAATCAGTCTTGCTATTCTGCATCAATATCGTTTATAATGTTAGGAGGCAATGAAGTACATATTTATTGGAGGTTTCGAGATGAAAGTAAGAAAGGCTGTTATTCCAGCTGCAGGATTAGGGACTAGATTTTTACCTGCTACAAAAGCTATGCCAAAAGAGATTCTACCTATTGTAGATAAGCCTACGATTCAATTTATTGTTGAAGAAGCGATGGCCTCAGGAATTGAAGATATTTTAATTGTTACAGGTAAGGGAAAACGTGCGATTGAAGACCACTTTGACTCTGTTCCTGAACTTGAAATAACATTACGAGAAAAGAACAAACTTGAATTACTCCACCTTGTGGAAGAAACAACAAATATTAACTTGCATTTCATCAGACAATCTAAACCTAAAGGGTTAGGTGACGCCATTTTACAAGCAAAGGGTTTTGTTGGTAATGAACCTTTTGTTGTCATGCTTGGCGATGATATTGTTAAGTCTAAAGTTCCTTGTGTGAAACAACTTATCGACCAGTATGAGCATACTCATAGTTCGGTCATTGGTGTTCAAACAGTTCCACACGAAGAAACATATCGTTATGGAATTATTGATCCTGCTGATAAGATGAGCGATCGTTTATTTAATGTAAAAGGTTTTGTTGAAAAGCCTGATCCAAATGAAGCACCATCTGATTTAGCAATCTTAGGTCGTTATTTATTGACACCTCAGATTTTTGATTATTTAGCAACACAAGAACCCGGCGCTGGTGGAGAAATCCAGTTAACCGATGCGATTAATCGCTTAAATGAAATCCAACGTGTTTTCGCGTATGATTTTGAAGGGCAACGTTTTGATGTTGGTGATAAATTCGGTTTTATCGAAACAACAATGAAATTTGCTTTAGAACACCCTGAAATTAAAGATAACGTACGTCAATTAGTCGATAAGCTTTATCTTGAAATGCATAAAGACGATAAGGCTACAAGCAAGAAAAAGAATTCTTAATTCACAACTATCGTATAGAGAAGGATCGGAATCCCGACCTTCTCTATTTTTGTTCAAAAAAATCCTCAAGGTATCGACTTATCGTCTCCCCCTTGAGGATTCACTATTTATTTACTTAAATAAACTTCGGGAATGTAACCTTTTAAATTATTGTAGGTCACATATAACCAACCATTTTTAGTTTTACTTAAATCTACAGCCACTTTTGCTCTAGCAGGAATCACACCAACAACGGCAGAATTCCAGTTACTATCGGCTCTTAAATTAATCGCATTTATCGCATAGTAAGCTGTATATTTATTCTCTTTTGAAACATATGCCTCAGACAAATATCCTGATTTCCCAGCATATGTCATGTAGGCCCAACCATTTTTCTCTTTAGAATCATTAATTTGCACTTTTTCACCAGCTGGCACCACGACACTAATCGCAGAACTCCAATTGCTGTCAGCGCGAACATTTAGCAAATCATTAGCATAAGCATAACGAATCGGATTCGTTGTTTGCAAATACGTCCCCGGCAAATACCCTGCAACACCTTTATAAGTGATATACCACCAACCATCTTTGGCTAAAGCAGAGTTTACAGTTACGGCTTCACCAACCGGAACAGTTGTGGTGACGTTTGAATCCCAGCTACTATCTGCCCTAAGATTCAAATTATCCTTGCCATAGTAAGTGGCAATCGGGTTTGTAGTTTGCAAATAACTTCCTGGCATGTATCCTGAAACGCCGTTGTACGTAACATGCCACCAGCCATCTTTAGCGAGCGCACTGTTCACAACAACCGCTTTTCCTACCGGTACTGTTATCGCAACTTTTGAACCCCAATTGCTGTCAGCTCTTAAATTAAGATCATTTTTCCCATAATAGGTTTTCAATGGGTTTGTATCTTGAAAATAAGCAGCTGGAATATAGCCAGAAATGTTTCCAGTACTCGTGACATACGTGACATATGACCAACCATTTTTATTCTTTGATGAGTTAGCCACAATAGCTTTCCCTGCCGGAACAACGCCAGATACGCTTGAACTCCAACTAGAATCAGAACGTAAATTCAAGTTATCTTTTGCATAAACCGTTTTAAAGGTGTTCTGTGTTTGAATGTATGCATAAGGAATATATCCAATCGTTCCATTATAATTGACATACGCCCAGCCATTCTTACTTTTAGCTGGATCAACTTTCATCGAACCACCAATTTTAATTGTTGCTACCGTCTTGGAAGACCAATTTGCATCCGCTCTTAAATTAATTGGCGAAGAAGCATAGTAAGTTACATCCATACGATCATATAAATACTGAACCAATTGGAAAAACTCATTAAATGAATAGTTCCATCTTGAAAAGTATCCAACCGGATCACTGTGTGTCGTACCACCTAGGTAACGTGATACAGCGTCATGAGACCAAACCGTTCCACTACCTGTATTATGGGCATTTACTGGTGCTAAATTATACTTCTTTAAAATATAAGCTGCATAGTAAGCATCGTTATAAACAGAGCGGTAAAAGCCATCTGCTGTTCGTTCACGTACTAGCTCAACTTGCACAAAATATGGATTTGCTTTCGGTCCAGCTCCCCAAACTGCATAATCAGTTGGATGGATTTCGATAATTTGATTATGATCTACGAACGTATGGACAAATGCATTTTGCCAATTGTTCGTCATATAGTTGATTTCTTGCGTAATCGTTGAATTATCATTAGCCGTTTCATGAATAACAATACCTCGAGGCTTCCCAACACCATCCTGATAAGCAAAGCGATCAAAATTCTTGATTTGTTGTTGAATAGTTGCTTTCGGATAGTTTTGGTTAATGATATGCTGATTTAGCGTAGAAAGAGACGTCGCGGATACTCCTGGAAGTGCAGAACGAAAAAGCATTTGGCCCTGTTCTTCCTCGACAGGCTTTTGCTTATTCTCATCTTTTTCTTCCTCAGTTTGTTGTTTTGGGGTATACACCTTTTCGTTAACTTCTTTATCTAAAATTTCATTTGCTCCAATACCACTGTCCCCAGATTCTGCTAAAACTTTCTCCGGATTCACAAAAAATAACATCAGAGAAAATATTCCAAGCAGAATAACAACCCAATTTCTTTTTTTCATAGCGCATCCTTTCTATTATTAAATTTGTAATCAAAAATGATTACTATACATTCCATTCTAGCGCCTCAACAACAAAACTTCAATAGGTCTTTATGTTTTAAAAATCCGTTTTTTCTGATTATTAATATGAAAAACGACTTAATATGTAATTAAGTCGTTTTTCGTGTTGCTTTTTCTTTATATTTTACTAACTCTAAAAAATAAATTTGTTTATTTCGATGTTGAATTGTATCTAAAATAAGTCCACAAATGAAAAATAACATAGCTAGAATGATTAAGCCTACAGCTAAAATAGCACTAGGGAACTTCAAAACTAACCCAGTTTTAGCAAAACCAACAAGCACTGGAATACCTACGGCTATGCCAATAATTAGGAACAATGCTGCCAAAATGCCAAAGAACAAAAACGGTCTGCTATTTTTAAATAAGCGTATAATAGTACTAATTACCTTCATCCCATCAGAAAATGTATCCAGTTTCGATTCGCTTCCTTCAGGGCGGTCACGGTAATCAATTGGAATCTCTTTAAGTAAAAAACGATTTTCTAACGCATGAATACTCATTTCTGTTTCAATTTCAAACCCTGGGCTTAGTACTGGCATTGTCTTTACAAAATACCGATTAAAGCCACGGTAGCCTGTCATGATATCACGAATATTACTCTTAAAAATACTATTAATCGTGTTGCGCACTAAATTGTTCCCAAAATCATGGAAATTCCGCTTATTTTCGCTCGAATACGTTCCATTACTTAAACGGTCACCAATGACCATATCAGCCTCGTTATTTCTTAGAACGTCTAAAATTTCGTGCACAGCTCCTGCAGGATATGTATCATCGCCATCAATCATCACATAGTAATCTGCATCTATGTCTGAGAACATGCTTCGAACAACATTCCCTTTTCCTTGTCTAACTTCCGAACGTACAATTGCACCTTCTTCTTTCGCAATTTCAACTGTTCGATCGCTTGAATTATTATCGTATACGTATATGTCAGCATTTGGTAATTCTTGCTTAAAATCCCGTATTACTTTTCCTACAGTAATTTCTTCATTGTAACAAGGGATTAAAACAGCCACTTTTTCCATGTTTTTCTTTGCCTCCAAATAATTCTAATTTTTTTCCAAGTTTAGCTTTGCAACAAAAAATAGGAAAGGCACTGTGAAAATGAAGCTAAAACTGTATCTAAAGTCTGTCGCTGGCATCGCAACAGCAATTGTTGCAACAGCTAGAAACGCTGGTACAAAAAGTAGCCAACTTAATCTTCTGCCCCTACCAAGATTTGAAACAAATGCAATTAGAAGTAGCAATAACGGAATTGCCCCTTTAAGTAAAATATTTTGCCAATCCGTTCTAACTTTTTCCATAAGTTGGTTTAAAAAATTGTCATAGCTCGTAAATTTAGAGTCGGAATATAGCGGTTTAGCAGATGGCTCAACACTATTTTTAATGTAATCTTCATAAGAAAGATTGCTGTCTACACCTACAGACTTAAGCTCATTCATATAGCGTTCGTACCCTGCCCGGTTAACCTTTTCAACATCATTCGGCGTATTTGTCATTATCGCAAATGTTCGAATATCATAATTAATATCTTGTAATTTTGCTGTTGAACCGAAAAAGACTGAATAGTTGTCTGGCGACTGATAACGCCAAATCGCACTAGTTTGATCCAAATATGATTTTACATAAATCCCAAAATTATCCGTCATTAACTTCGCCCAGTTTTTAATGTATAGCCCAAAATCCGCATCAATAGGCGCAGAGTTATAAGCTGCATCATGTTTAATTGGGTCAACCGTATAAGGATTATAGTCTTTTTTCCAATTTTCTTCAGGTAAAATTTCAGTAAAATAGTCCTTTAATTCTTTTGTAAACTGACCGTTGTAATAAAAAGTTGCACCAATTTGTTGTGACGGAATCGCTAAAGCTTGGTTTAACGGATTTTGCTGTACATTTAGTGCGTTTGCAACCGGACCATTGAAAAGCAAATTCATTGCCATAACGATAACAAACACAAGGCCCGTTCGGATTCTGAATCCCTTCATAAAAATGACTAAAAGAAGCAAAGTAACGACGACAATAAATACACCATTATTTCTTAAATTAATTGTTACAAAAGCTACTAAAATAAGTGCAGTAAGATTAAGTGGTTTTTTCAACCAAGTACCGTTTGAAGCAACAATTTTTGCTAATAATGTTGTGAATAATAGAATGAATGCCGCGAACGGAATATCTTTCCACGCTGTCACACTGTATAACATCATAACAGGCCAAAGCGCGTAGCCAAAAACAAGTAAATATCCTAAAAATTTCGGTAAACCTAATTTCGTTAACGAATAGATGGCATAGCCAACAATAAGTGCCACTACGACGATTTGAGTGAAAATATAACTAGCTGGAGAATTATAAATATTAGATGTGAACTCCACCCATAAGGTGTGTAGTAGCGGATGCCATGCGCTATACTGCCTAACATCATGTGCCATTGCCCATTGATAATAAGAATCAAAAGTCATTTTTGCTGGAAAATAAGCTAAAAATGAAAACATCCATGAAACAAAAGGTATGCCGGCATATATGGCTAATTCATATTTTTTAATTCGACTCTTAACTAAAGGTGAGAACGGATGAGCAAGTTCAAGTAAAAGTAAGTAAAATAAATTTGTTAAAAAGTAAAATGCCCCTAATATGTAGATAAAGCTTATTATTGTGTGAGACGATAAATTTCCTAAATATGTAGATGCTAACCAAAATGCAGCTATCAAAATGCTACCCACGCATTTTAGCCAATTAAATGTGAGATGTTCCAATTGTCGTATGCATAAAAAAAGCATTGCTCCAAAGGAAAAGATAACTAAAAAACTAATGATATCAAATTTATAAAAGCCTAATAAACAAATAAATCCGATAAAAATAGAGAAAAGATACCACATCTTTTTTTTGCTCTTCAAAAAACCATCCTCCTTTTCAAACTATCTATTAATATAGCAAAATAAACTTTTTTAATCAACTTCTACTATAAAAATACAACATGAAAAGCCAAAGGTAATAATACCCTTGGCCTCTTGTTTACCTATAAATTGGTGTATCAAATTCTTGGGTGTAACGCGTAAGCTTGCTATAAATTTGATTCATTGTATTCACTTGCTTGTATGCCCAAGCAATGTCAGTTGCATACAAATGAGTACCTGGAGTAGCTGGATTCCATCTCATTTTGTATAACGTATTTTGACCTGCATTAATATACTTATCACCAATAAATTTAGCTCCACCTATAATCGCTTTTTCAGGTGTGTCCCAACCTTCTTTATAGGCGCGTTCTGAGCCTTTTTGAAGTGGCGCGCTATCAACAGCTCCAATGCCATACATGTTATACACCTTTTTAGGTGTAACAGGTTTGCCATCTACGCTGCTCACAACTACACCATTTGCTAATTGAGATGTACCATTACCTGTTTCTAGAAGCGCATGTGCCAGCAAATAAATTTCGCTAACACTATTTTGCTGAGCCGCAGTTTGGAAACTAGTTGCTTTATTCGCTAGTATTCCTTTTCCAGCTAAGACCGTTCGATTAACCTCTGCTGGATCAATGTTTGCTGGCTTCGACAAAATAAGAAATTGCAAGTAACTTGCTGAGTTTTTACTAAAATTATTAGGATTTAAATAATAGGCAGTATCAGTTCGATTGGCATTAAACCATTGTCTCGAAAAGTTCACTTGATACCATTTCTTCTTGTTGCTATCAGTTATCGTATTTAAAACGGTAAATGTCTGATCTTTTTTCAACGTTGCTACAACAAAACCATTAGTATTAGCGGCACTTCTAACTGAAATGTTAGTAGCCGTAACTTTGCCGCTTGTACCTGTAACAGATGTTCCATCACTTGAAATATACATTTGACTTGGTTTTTTATCCGTCTGCGGAGTCAGCCTCATGTTTGTATCAAGCATGCTTGAAAACGTTGTAGGATAAGTTGTCGTGTAATAACGTTTTTGGATAGGAGCCCCATTAGACAAGTATCCTAACTTCGTATAACCAGGAATATTGTTATACACTACACGCACCCATTCTTTACCGATATCAGCCTTATTAACGAGTGCAGGTTGATTCGCAGGAATCGTTACGGTGGTTGGTGAATTATAGTCTTGTTTATTTCTTAAATTAACATTGTTAATTGCATAATAATTAACATATGTGGCATTAGGAATTTTAGCTGTAACATATCGCAATTGCATATAACCTTTTCGACCATTTGCTTGAAATTCTGTCCAGCCATTGCTATCTGTTGATCCTTGCAAAGCATACATGACTTGTCCTTTTGGTACCACGTAAGAAACGCTTGTTGAAAAATCACGACCTGATCGCAGATTTACTACATCAGAAGCGTAATAATCGTTGTATGTCTTACGAGGATCATAGCCACTTAAATAACGTTGCTGCATATAACCAACGATATTATCTTGATAAATAATTCGCACCCATCCCGCACTATTTGCTGAGTTGTCTTCCACAGAAAAAGATGCATTTGTTGGAATTTGAGTTACCGTTGCTGAATCAAAAGTTGCTGATTTACGTAAATTAATCGGGCTCGGCGCATAATATGTGCCGTAACCTTTCGAGGGATTATACAACGTTAAATAGCGTTTTTCCATATAACCCTCTTTTTGATTATACATAATTCGTACCCAATTATTTCCATCTGCGGAGTTGTCTTCAACAATAAACGATGCATTTTTTGGAATAACGACAATCGTTTTTGAATCAAATGTTCGATTTTCACGCAAATTGATATTTGATGGCGCATAGTAAGTCGTGTATGTTTTAGTTGGATTTGTATTCGCGAAATAACGCGTTTGCATATATCCTTTATATGACTTATATGTGACCTCTGCCCAATCATTTTTGTCCTTTGATCCATCAAGCACCTTAAAGGATGCATTTTTCGGAATTTGAACAATCGTTTTGCTATCAAACGTTCTGCTTGCTCTCAAATTAATTGTATTTGGCGCATAATACGTACTATATGACGTAGCAGCTTGAGCATTTTCTGTCACAGGCAGAATGAATAGCAACATAAGAGCTAAACAAATCAAAAATCGCCAATGATTACTTCTATGTTTGATTAAAATCTCCTCCTTGTTTACTTTGGTACTTTTTAGTTATAACATATATTACAGCGCTTGCGGTCAAAAAATAGAATTGTAAAGAAATCGAAACATCTTTCGACAAAAAATATACACTTTTTAAGCAATGAAAGATTTAAATTTTTCTTTTTATGGTACAATATTTTATGTGAGCATTACAATGAAAAGGAGAATACGCATGGAAGTTATCGCTGCTAAAATTACTACCTCTACAGAAACACAATCTTGGTTAATTGATTTAAAAAGTTCTGTAGACATTCAAACTGTTTCTGCAGTTTATAAGCAACAAAACCAGTTTATCCATCCGGCGAAGTCATTTGAGTTAAAAACCGCTTTTGCAGATGGTTTCTATCAAATAGAAGTCCCTTTTGCTTTACTCTCTAAACAATCACTTCACGACCGAAAAACAAATTGGACATTTTTATGCCATACAAGTCGAGGCGAAGCTATCGTTCAAACGAATGACATCAGCCAAGTAGATACATTAAAAGATGCTGATAGCTTTTTTGAATTTGAGTTTAATCTTTCAACGAGTAAGCTCATTCTAGTCGCAACGCCTAAGCCATTTCAGGCCATATTAGAAACATTTACTTTAACCAAAAATGGTTTTAGTGGTTCCGGTTCTATTCAAGCAGATGCTTTTAACTGGGCTAGACAAAACTTGAAATTGCAGTTGGTGATTAAAAGACGTCCTAACCCTACCCTCTATAACTATTTTGAACATGTACAAAAATTCGAACTTTTTGATATTAAAAATCAGAATTTTAGCTTTGACATTTCTTTTGATAGATTAGATGATGCTTTCTTAGTAGATGATTTAAATAATTTAGACTGCTTTTTAGTTGTAAAAACTGCTGGCCAAGAATCTCATCCTATGTACTTAGATTTAGCCGAATCTTTGAAAAACAATGTGGATCAAACTGTTTTTCCGGATGCAATTCCTTACACGAGTATTTCTTTTTATAAAACTGGCTCAAATCGGTTGGCTTTTTATTTTATCAAAAAAGTGGAGCAAGAAGTGCAAATACAGAGTTTTTCTGAGAGTTCAAAAGAGCTATCGTTTAAATTTGAAAGCCAACACTCACTAAAGAATGGCAAATTTGTTTTAAAACGGCGCGATAAGAAATTCTTGAAATTTGAGTATTTAGAAGAGCTGATTTTTCCTTTTAAAACAAACTGGTTATCGTCCTATCATGTAAAAGTAAATAAAGCGAATTTATTTCCGTTCGATACTTTCAAGCCATATCAAATTTGGGATGCATTTATTCGTCTTGATGGTTTCCCTGATTTTCCTGTTTATGTGCCTGAAAGTATTCAATTTGAGAATAAATTACAAACAGCTCCCAAAAAAGCATTTGATTTTAAATTAGCTAAGATGTCTAGAAATAATTTATATATTCGAATTGCTCCAAGTCCAACGAGCAAAGGACAAGCTAAAAATATCGCTGTACTGGGAACTTGCTTTAGTCGCAATGCGTTTAACTCCTCCCCTTATTTTAATCCAGAGTATAAGTCTTTCTTTCATGTTGCTCTTACGCAAATGCATTCCTCGCTCATAAGCATTATGACGGAAGATTTTGATGAAAAAGTGGATTTTAATAAGTATAAGGATGAAATCACTCATTTTGATATGTCTTATATGAAAGACGATTTTAAGAAGGATTTCTTTAAGCGGTTAAAAAAAGCAAAACCGGATTATTTTATTATTGATTTATATGCCGATGCTATTCGCCCTGTTATGTGGTTGAATGATAAAACGGCCATTACTTTTTCCTACATTGTTGAAGGTAGCCACATTGCTGATGATTTACCTTGTCACCGAATGATGACGCATTTGAATGATGAAGAATTTTTTAACGAATGGACGCATTATGCCGATCGTTTTATTGAAGAACTTACGACAATTATTCCTGAAAACCGGATTATCTTGAATAAAGGCGGCTTCACCTGTGAGTATTATGATGAAGTTGGGAAAAAAACAGTTTATCCAAATAAAATGGCTATTCAAAAAGCACAGTATTTATGGGACCGTTTAAATAACTACTTCTTGTTGAAAGCACCAAACGTTCGTGTCATTGATTTCACGAACAAAGGCTATATCGGTGATTATTACTATCCATTTGGGCATTCCTTTTCACATTTCGAATCGGATTACTACAAAGATTTCTTGAAAGAAATGATTTATATTGATCAAACCGATCGGCTTCTATAAAAAGAACAGCTGAACCAAAATGGTTCAGCTGTTCTTTTAAAATAAACCTAAAAATGAATGTCCTGTCGCAACTAAAGTTCCAAAAAGAGCCAGACAAGCTACGCCCGAAACGAGTAGCCATTTATCGCTTACTTTTACTTTTTGTTCACTAAAGGCTGGGTTCTCATGAATTTCTTCAGGACGGCTTTTTTGTGCTGCTTTCATTTCTAGTTGGTAGGCTTTCTTAAACGATCTCGATTGTTCATTAAACCATTTTACAAACGACTCATAGGACTCCGCCACTTCATTTGCTGCGCCAATTTCCTTTAAGCTACCGTAATGCATCCAAATAATACGGTCACATAGCTTTTTCACTTGCTCTAAGGAGTGACTCACAAAAACAATCGTCTTCCCTTCTGCTTTAAACGACTCGATTTTATTCACACATTTATGATAAAATGTGTCATCCCCGACAGAAAGAGCTTCATCGATAATTAAAATATCCGGGTCAATATGAACCGATACAGCGAATCCCAGACGTGAGCGCATGCCGCTTGAATAGTTTTTGACGGGTTGGTTGATAAAATCGCCAATGTCAGCAAAATCGATAATATCTGGCAGGATACGTTCAATTTGTTTGTTCGTTAATCCTTGCATAAGGCATTTCAGGCGGATGTTTTCAAGCCCAGTGAGTGGTCCCTTGAAACCTGCATTAATCGCAATGAGCGATGCCACGCCATTTGTTTTAACTTCGCCTTCTGTCGCCTGCACGATACCAGCCATAATACTTGAAATCGTGGACTTTCCAGAACCGTTAATGCCAATAATACCGATTGACTCCCCTTCAAAAATAGTAAAGGACACATCTTTTAATGCCCAAAATGAATCTTGGGACTCTTTACGGAAGGCAGCTTTCATACTTTCCGCCTTACTCGCAAATAAATCGTATTCTTTAGACACGTGCTTAAAAGATACTTTTAGATTTGTACTCATACAAAACGCTCCTTATACGAAATCAACGAATCTTTCGCGGAATTTCATGTGTAAGATTGATCCGACAAAGAGGAAAAATAAGGTGAGCAGCCAGAAATAAATCGTATAAGACGGCGACTCCCAGAACCATTTTCCGAGCAGAAGCGAATCTCTAAAGCCGTCTACAATGTACATAAATGGATTTAGTTTTAATAGGTTAGCGGCCCATTCAGGCAATAGTTGCGGGATATTCCAAACAATCCCAGTTAAATAAAATAAAACGCGCATAACGCTTTGAAGCGCCATGTAGTAATCTCGTACTAAGACAGTGATTGTCGCATTGAAAAGCGAAAAGCTAAATAAGAATAAAATCATCGAAACGAAATAATAGAGGTATTGCCCCCAGTAAATACTGATAGGTGTTCCTTTCACTAAGAAAATGATTACCATAATGATGGTCATCACAAAATAGCTCATTAGATTCGAGATGATAGTAATATTCGGCAAAATGCTCATCGGAAAATTCATTTTTGATACGAGATGAATTTTATTAAAAATACTATTTGTTCCTTGCATGACAACACTGTTAATGAAGAACCACGGCACAATTCCCGCTAGCATCCATTCAAGGAAACTAACGTCTGTCCCTTGAAGTGTGGAGCTTCCTCTTAACCCGTAACCAAAGACTAGGAAATAAATAGCGACTTGAATTAGCGGATTTAAAATCTCCCATAATAATCCTAAGTAGTGACTTTGATAGTTCGCTCGGTCTTCATAACGCGAAATACGAATCATCATCGGAGTATATTTAATTTGTTCTTTTAAAACTTCCCATACTTGTTTCACAAAAACACTTCTTTCCAAGTTTAGTAAATAAATTCTCGTCAATTTATCTCTCTCTTATAAAAATCGCCTCCAAGTTAGAAGCCTACGGATGTCGATGTATTTGTATGTTTTCTTATGTAACGCCTTCCGTTTCGCATAAGCTGCTTTCATTTGGTGGGAGAACCACCTTATGTTAAGTTACCTCAAAACGTAATATTTGTAAAGTAATTTCAAGCCTTTTTTCATAAAAAAGGGGCATGGCGAGCCATGCCCCTAGAGGTTTTCTTAAATGCGTGCGACTTCCATTAACAAATCGCCAGATTCAATCGTATCACCGTCTGATACGAAAATAGTTTTGACTTCACCATCAAATGGTGCTTGAATGGTCGTTTCCATCTTCATCGCTTCCGTGATGAGAAGTGGGTCGCCTTTTTTCACTTTTTGTCCTTTAGCCGCAACAACTTGGATAACAGAGCCAGTCATTGTTGCACCTACATGTTCCGGATTCGTCGTATCAATTTTACGCCGCGCAACAACAGTCGCTTGTACGTTGAAATCTTGCACGTTAATTTCACGTGGTTGACCGTTTAATTCGAAGTAGATGACTCGTGTTCCGTCAGCAATTGGTTCTCCGATAGAATTCAATTTAATGAGCAAGATTTTTCCTTTTTCAAGCTCCACTTGAATTGTTTCACCGAGACGCATTCCTTTATAGAATGTTGGTGTATCAAGAACTGTTACATTACCATATTTATCAATCATTTTTTGATAATCAAGGAATACTTTTGGATAGAGAATGTAAGCCATCACATCGCGTTCAGTTGGCTCGTAGCCCATTTTCTCTTGTAATTCTTCTTTTACTTTAGAAAAATCAACTGGCTCCATAAGCGCTCCCGGACGATCGATTAGTGGCTTTTGACCTTTTAATACGAGCTTTTGTAGCTTCTCAGGGAATCCTCCGTACGGCTGTCCAATTTCGCCGCGGAAAAATTCAATGACCGAATCAGGAAAATCAATCGTATCTCCTTTTTCATAAACAAGCTCTTCTGTTAAATCGTTTTGTACCATGAAGAGTGCCATGTCACCGACAACTTTTGAAGAAGGTGTCACTTTTACGATATCGCCAAACATTTGGTTCACTGTAGAGTACATTTCCTTCACATCATCAAAACGATCGCCCAGTCCTACAGCCGTTGCTTGTTGTTGTAAGTTGGTATATTGGCCACCTGGCATTTCGTGTACATATACTTCTGTTTGCGGTGAATTGAGCGCATTATCGAAGTCTTTATAGTATTTCCGAACATCTTCCCAGTAATGGTTCAAAATTTGCGAGTTGTGCGCATCTAAATTTGTTTGGCGCTTCCCGTTTACAAGACCGTAATAAAGACCTGTCATGCTCGGTTGGCTCGTCGCCCCACTCATCGCGCTTGACGCAACATCGACAATATCCACGCCAGCACTAACAGCAGCAGCATATGTGTAAATTCCATTACCGCTCGTATCATGCGTATGCAAATGAATTGGTACATCGACCGTATCTTTTAGTTCGTTAATTAAACGATAAGCAGCTTGTGGTTTTAAAAGGCCTGCCATATCTTTAATACCGAGGATATGTGTCCCTTGCGCCACCAATTCTTTGGCCATATCTTTGTAATAATCGATTGTGTATTTTGTACGCGTTTCGTCATCAATATCACCTGTGTAACAAATTGTCGCTTCCACAATTTTGCCTGTATCGCGAACAGCTTCAATGGACGTTTCCATTCCTTTAATCCAGTTTAAGCTATCGAACACACGGAAAACATCGACGCCTGACTGAGCGGAAAGTTTCACGAATTCGCGAATGACGTTATCTGGATAGTTTTTGTAACCGACGCCGTTTGCACCACGAAGCAACATTTGGAACATGACGTTTGGAATTTGTTTGCGCAAGGTTTCTAAACGTACCCACGGGTCTTCATTTAAGAAACGATAAGCGACATCAAACGTGGCACCACCCCACATCTCGAATGAAAACATATTTGGAAGCAAATGCGCCATAGCATCTGCAATTTGGAAAATATCTTTAGAGCGAACGCGTGTCGCGAGCAAGGATTGGTGCGCATCACGAAGCGTGGTGTCTGTGAGTAATACTTCATCTTGTGACTTCACAAAATCCACTACACCTTCTGGCCCTTTTGCGTCTAAAATTTGTTTCGTACCTGGTTCAATTTTTTGTCCGTAAGGGATTTTTGGCACTCGTGGCTCATTATAAACTGGCTTTTCATCTTGCTTAATTCCCGGGAAGCCGTTCACGGTGACGTTACTAATATAACGCAGGGTTTTTGTCCCGCGGTCGCGTACGTGAGGGAATTTAAATAGTTCTGGCGTTGAGTCGATAAACGATGTGTTGTAGTTTCCGCTAATGAAGTCTGGGTGACGTGCTACGTTTAATAGAAACGGAATATTCGTTTTTACGCCACGAATTCGGAATTCAACTAGATTACGAACCATTTTTCTTAGTGCTTGCTCAAATGTCATACCCCATGTTGATAATTTTACGAGTAGTGAATCATAGAACGGTGTTACGACTGTTCCTTGGAAACCATTCCCCGCATCAAGACGGACACCAAAACCACCTGTTGAACGGTAAGTATTGATTCGTCCAGTATCCGGCATAAAATTATTAAGTGGATCTTCTGTTGTGATACGGCATTGAATAGCTGAACCTTGAATACGAATATCTTTTTGTTGCGGGATAGCAACGAGTTGGTCATGCATTGAATAGCCATCTGCAATAAATAATTGCGACTGCACAATATCAATTCCAGTAATCATTTCTGTGATGGTGTGCTCTACTTGAACACGCGGATTTACTTCGATAAAGTAGAAATCTTCCCCTTCAACAAGAAATTCAACTGTACCTGCGTTTAGATAATCCACGTTTTTCATTAATTTAACAGCTGCCGAACAGATGCGCTCACGTAAATCTGATGTGATGGCATTACAAGGGGCAACTTCCACTACTTTTTGATGGCGTCTTTGGACAGAACAATCACGTTCAAACAAATGAACGATATTGCCATGCGAGTCGCCTAAAATTTGAACTTCAATATGCTTTGGATTCATGACGCATTTTTCAACGTAAACTTCATCGTTACCGAAAGCAGCTTTTGCTTCTGAGGCAGCCCGTTCAAAGGCTTCCTTTACATGCTCTTCTGATGGAACAACACGCATACCTCTTCCGCCGCCGCCTAAAGAAGCTTTAATCATGAGCGGATAACCGTTTTTCTTACCAAATTCAACGACGTCATCAATTCCAGAAACAGGACCATCGCTTCCTGGGATAACTGGAATATCAGCTAGTAAAGCTTGTTCTTTCGCTTTAATTTTATCGCCAAACATGTCTAAATGCTTCGATTTAGGACCAACAAAAATGATGCCTTCTTGTTCACATCTGCGCGCAAATTCAATGTTTTCAGACAGGAAACCATATCCTGGATGAATCGCATCAACTTCTGCTTCTTTTGCAATTTCAATGATATTTTCGATATCTAAGTAGGCATCGATTGGTTTTTTACCCTCTCCGACGAGATAAGCTTCATCCGCCTTATATCTATGAAATGCTCCCGTATCTTCTTGTGAATAGATTGCTACTGTCTTGATTCTGAGTTCAGTACATGCACGTAACACGCGAATTGCAATTTCACCGCGGTTTGCCACTAATACTTTTTTAATATTATTCATTTTTCTCCTCCTAACCAACACTCTGCCTTTTTAGCACAAAATAACCTTCTGGTTGCTTAAACCCTTTTTATCAACAACAAGAAAGCTCTTTTCATTTTGTTTATTCTGTCATGTAAAAAGCGGTATATAAATTCAATTATAGTATTAAAACATACTAGATGTAAATTACTTTCTACCAATTTTTTAGAAAGTCTACAAAACAAACGAATATTTTTGAAAGAATGAGGCAAAACATTCGTCATGTTTTGCCTCATTCTCCAATCATATTCCCTCTTGTTTTCCGTATTTCCGCTGATAGTTTGTGAACATCCCCACGTTTGCAACAATTCCAATTAAAATTGACATAACCATTAGCGAGGAGCCCCCGTAACTAATGAACGGCAATGTAACCCCAGTAATTGGAATTACACCAGTTGCACCGCCTAAATTGATAAATGACTGTATGCCAATAAGTCCAGCCGTCCCGTAACAAAGCAAAGCACCAAATGGATTGTTCGCACGTAATCCAGTCAAAATAATTCTAAAAATCATGAAGAACAGTCCGAAAATAACAACTAACACGCCGAATATGCCTAGTTCTTCAGCAATGACAGCTATAATGAAATCGGTATGCGCTTCTGGCAAATAACCAAGTTTTTGTACACTTTCTCCTAAGCCTTGTCCAAAAACACCTCCAGAACCGATGGCAAAAAACGAGTTGACGAGTTGATGTCCTGTATTGCCTCGGTCGATAAACGGGTTAAGGAAACTTGTCAGCCTTCCCATTCTAGTCGGAGAAATGATTTCTTTTTGAATTTCATCTGGCAGCAGAAGCACTATAACGCTTAAAATTAAAATGATACCTAGTCCAAGCCCAATTAGTTTTAAAATTGTTTTAAGACGCATGCCTGAACATATAATGATACAGCAGCCTGTCATAAAAATAATAAATGCGGAGCCAATGTCTGGCTGAATGGCAATTAAAAAGCAAACGACCGCTAGGAAGAAAATAGGTGGCAATACACCGCGGTTAAAATCATCAATGTATTTTTGCTTTTTCGCATAAATCGCGGCTAAATAAATGATGACCGAGATTTTCACAAATTCCGCTGGTTGAAGCGAAGCAGTACCTAGTCTAAACCAACTTTGTGCATTGTTTGCCGTATGCCCCATCGCAAAAATAAGTAAGAGTAATAAAACGGAGCCGAACATCATCGGAATTAAAAATTTATTGTTTTGATAAATTCGGTATGGGAAAAAAGCAAACAAACCGAAACATAGCAAGCTAATCACTAAATTTTTAACTTGGCGCAAATAGTAAAAGTCCGCAGGCAAATCTTGCCGATAAGCAAGCGACCAACTGGAACTATAAACCATAATCAAGCCAAATATACATAGGACAAGATACACTGCTATTAACGAATAATCATACGATTTTAGAATTTTTTTAAGCATAGTCCTCTTCCAATCTTTGTTGCGCTTTTTTAAGCGTTCTATTTTAACATTATAAAGAAAAAGAGCCTAGGTGTAAACGAAAAAAAGCGTCTACAGAATTTGTAGACCCTTTTTAAAATCTCACTGTTTGTTCATTGACAATTCATGTAATGTCGACAATTCTTTTTCTAATGTTGCTAGAAGACGTTTGCCTTCTTCCATATCAATTAAGCCAAGTCTAGTTGCAAAATTAATTTCACGGGATAAACCGTACATTTGTGTATCTAGTACTTCTTCGTACGCTGGACACTGTGGCAAAGTTAAATTATCCATCTGAACTTTAATCAGTTGCAAAATTCGACGCGAATCTTCTTTTAGTAACTCAACAGCCTGATCTCGGTGGCTTGTATTTTCAGTCATCACAGCGACCTCCCTCTCTATGCGTTCTCTAGACGCTTCAATCTATTAATAAATTAAGTATAGCACAAAATCGATGGACTGCAAACGGTTTATGTTAAAAATCGCGCTTCTCTTCTTTTTCTTTAAAACATGCTATAATGGATTCACGAGGTGATTTTTCATGAAAGCAACTTGCATTTTATGCGACCGGATAGACGATTTAGACAAACGTGAATTTAAAACGAAGCAACTGCGCAATAAACCAATTCGTATGTATATTTGCCCAGATTGCGATCATCGCGTTGCTATTCAAACGATGGCGCGAATCAATTCCGGGAAATTTCATTTTAATAAGCCGTTCAATAAACCGCTTAGTCAATTAAAGCGCGAAATTTTAGAGCGGGAATCTAAATAAAAACTGCGTGTAGCGCTTAGCTTAACCTGCTAAGTGGAACTACACGCAGTCTTTTTAATTTAAAGTTAATGTTGCAACTGCCGCTTCACTTTTCGGCAAGCTAGCATCAAACTGTCCTGGACTAGGAACTGCAACGCTTGGGCTCGCTTTAAAGTCCGCATATTTGGCATCATCCATCATGTACGTAATGAAGCCTTCTGCTGTTTTCCCTGGGCTAAACACATAAGGATCAGCTGCACTTCCTGCTAAATGGTACTTATTCGGAATGAAATTATCTAGGCTACCACCAGTACTTTTACTTTTTCCAACTAAATTAATTTGCTCGGCTTTATAAGTAATATCTTTCGTTGTTTTGTTAAAAATTGATACGTCTAATGTGACGACATACCCGCCGTGTTTCATGTAACTTTCAGGTGAGTAAACATCAATTTCCTTCGTCGGATTTTGAACGCGCTCTACTTTATATTGATTAATACGAATAACAAGCGAATTAAAATCTTTTATAAAAGATGGACTGTAATTTCCAGAAACAGTAGTCACTTGACCGCCTGTAATTGGCAATACGTTTGATACGCTAAATGCTGATTTATCAATTTGCGGTGCTGCAATCGTTTGTTTCGCTGCATCATTTGAATTCTCCGATGCATCTTTGTTCTGACTTTGATCCTGATTTTCATCAGCTGCTGGTTTGTCTGCTTCCGAGTTATCTTTACCATCATCAGAAGTTGTATTTGTATCCGCATCTTCTTTTTCCGCCTCAGATGTTGCCTCTTTTTTTGCAGTTTCCTTCTTCTGTACTTTTTCTTGCTTTTCAGATGTTTTTTCTTTATCAGAATTTGTTGCATCTGTTCCACAAGCCGCGCCTAAAATCGCGATGCTCAAAATGATTAAGCTTAGTAACCACTTTTTCATACTAAACACACTCCTTTCTCCTTATACTATAGCAAAAAACTGGGAATATTACAATCATATTACAATAAAAAGACCGCCAAAAAAATGGACTGGTCTTTTTCTGTTAAGCAGTTTCTTCAGTTCGCTTCATATAAATTAAATAATTTACGCCACTACGCTTCTTATGTTTCATTTCAACGCGCATAAATTCTTTGAAACCAAGTTTTTGATAGAGCATAACAGCATGGCTATTCGTATCCGCCACTTCAAGCGCGTAAGAGGTGAATCTGGCTGTTTCAAGGAGCGACTGAATAAGCGTGCTTGCTACTCCCATGTGCCGGTAATTTTCCGAAGTAGCTACGAATTCAATGTAGCCGAGTCCAACTTCTGACGGGAACGGATATTGCTTCTCTTCAAATTCATATTTTAAAACTTTAAAAGCAATGCTTCCGCGAATAAAACCGAGGTGTTTGCGTAACTCCTTTTTATCCAAAATAAGTGTTGGCTTTGAACCATCGTTTAGCGCGGTCATTCCGGCAATTTCCTGATCGATTATGGCCAGATGAAAGACGTCTAATTGGAATGCATGACTAAAGGCTTTCGCGAGCTTTTTCTTATCTTTCGAGAAAAATTTCAGCCACTGATAAAAGCCGTCCACAAAAATACGGCTCATTTCCATGCGTGGGTCCTTACGACACTCTGTAGAAGTAATTACTTGAATCAATGTGTCCACCTACTTTCCTACTTCCATCTTAGCAAATGATTACTTGGAATACAAAAAAACTGCTACTTGATTAAGTAGCAGTTCCATCATTCATTATTCAGCGCTTTTCGCGCGTTTTTGAGCTTTTTCACGTTCATTTTTATTGAGAATTTTCTTGCGCAAGCGTACACTTTCTGGTGTTACTTCACAGTACTCATCATCATTTAAAAATTCAAGTGATTCTTCTAAAGACATTTGACGTGGTTTTTTAATAACGTTCGTTTGGTCTTTCGTTGCGGAACGAATATTCGTCATTTGTTTAGCTTTTGTGACGTTAACCGCGATATCATTTTCACGACTATTTTCACCAACAATCATGCCTTCATAAATTTCCGTACCTGGCTCAACAAAAATGGTTCCGCGGTCTTCCACTTGCATAATACCATATGTTGTTGATTTTCCTGTTTCCATTGATACTAAAGCGCCGTTACGACGTCCGCCGACACGACCCGTTTGCATTGGTTCATACGCTAAGAACGTATGGTTGATAATACCATAACCACGCGTCATAGAAAGGAAGTCAGTTGTATAGCCAATTAAGCCACGTGCAGGCACTTTAAATTGTAAGCGCACTTGACCGTTTCCGTCATTGACCATATTTTGCATTTCACCTTTACGCTGGCTGATTGATTCAATGACAGCGCCCATGAATTCTTCAGGTGTATCAATTTGAACATCTTCGACTGGTTCACATTTTACGCCTTCCACTTCACGAATGATAACTTCTGGTTTGGATACTTGTAGTTCGTAGCCTTCACGACGCATCGTTTCAATTAAAATCGACAAGTGAAGCTCACCACGACCTGAAACTGTCCACGCATCTGGCGAACTTGTTGGTTCTACGCGAAGTGAAACGTCCGTTTGAAGCTCGGCCATTAACCGCTCTTCAATTTTACGACTCGTCACATGCTTTCCTTCACGACCCGCAAAAGGACTATTATTTGTTACGAAAGTCATTTGAAGCGTAGGCTCATCGATACGTAATACAGGGAGCGCATCTTGTTGATCGAACGGTGTCACTGTTTCTCCAACGAAAATATCTTCCATTCCAGAAAGAGCCACTAAGTCGCCTGCTTTTGCTTCTTTAATTTCTTCACGTTTTAAGCCGAAGAAACCGAACATTTTTGTTACGCGGAACTGTTTCACAGAACCGTCAAGTTTCATAAGTGCTACCGTCTGGCCGACATGCATTGTTCCGCGGAAAATACGACCAATCCCAATACGACCAACATAATCGTTATAGTCCAAAAGGGAAACTTGGAATTGAAGCGGCTCATCGCTATTATCCACTGGCGCTGGAATATGATCCACAATAGTATCTAAAAGTGGCGCCATTGTTTTCTCTTGTTTTTCTGGGTCAGAATCTTCGCTTGAAGTCCCGTTAATTGCGGATGCATAAATGACAGGGAATTCTAGTTGGTCATCGTTTGCACCTAATTCAATAAACAGTTCTAAAACTTCATCGACAACTTCTTCGGGGCGCGCAAAATCGCGGTCAATTTTATTTACAACAACGATTGGTGTTAAGTTTTGCTCAAGCGCTTTTTTTAGTACGAAACGCGTTTGTGGCATTGTACCCTCGTAAGCGTCGACAACTAAAAGTACACCGTCAACCATTTTCATAATCCGTTCCACTTCACCACCGAAATCGGCGTGTCCTGGTGTATCCATAATGTTAACGCGGATACCTTTATAATTAATAGCTGTATTTTTTGCTAAAATCGTAATACCACGCTCACGTTCAATATCATTTGAGTCCATCGCACGTTCATCAACATGCTCATTTTCACGGAACGTTCCGGATTGTTTCAAAAGCTCATCCACGAGCGTTGTTTTACCGTGGTCAACGTGGGCAATAATCGCAATATTACGAATGTCTTCTCTTAATTTCACTGGTTTGTTTCCTCCTAAAATCGGGTTTCAATTTGCTTTTTTAGAACGAAATGTGTATGAATCTCATCTAACTTCCAAATAAAAAGAAAAAGGAAAATAATTTATTTTCCTCGGAAGCAGTAAAATTAAACTTACGAAGTACTAAACGCACGACGCGCAACCAGATGAGTCATCCGTGAAATCGACCATTTATGCCTAATCCGAACATTTCGTATAAATCAACTTTCCTATTATAGCACAACTTCTTTCACTTGACACCCATTTGTTTTCAGAAAACGAAATTTTTTATGATAAATAACTGTCCAAAAGTGTCTTATGAACGTTTGGTAAAGCCACAAGTGACGAGCCTTGTTCAAGCATGTTGATGGGACTTCCGTCTAGGCGGGTTACGATGCAGCCCAATTCTTCGGCAATCATTTTACCTGCCGCAATATCCCACGGGGCCAAGTTTGCCGACATATAAGCGCCGACTTTTCCTGTTGCAACATACATATATTCCAGTGAGGCAGCGCCGTAAAGCCGCAAGCCGCGTGACGCTTTAACAGCCTCCCAAAGCCGTTCATTGGTCTGAATCGCACTTAAATTCGCCACTAGCAAATGATCAGCGAGCGTGTCGTCTGCGTTTACTGGTGTTAATTTTTTGCCGTTTAAATAGGCACCGCAACCTTTTTCGCACGTGTAAATGTCCCCTTTTTCAACTTCATAAATGGCGCCATATACGCCCACGCCATCGATGTAAAGCGCCACTGAAATTGTAAAGTTTTTTTGCTGCATGACAAAATTAAGCGTGCCATCAATTGGATCGACAATCCAAACGGGGCCTTCGAGCGAATCGATTTCGGCCGCCATTCCTTCTTCGCCGAAAATACGATGGTCTGGAAACTGTTCTAAAACGCGCTTCACAAATAAAGTTTCTACTTGCTTGTCGATATTCGTGACTAAATCATTACGATTTGATTTTGTTTCAATTTCTAATTTTTCCTCAAAAGAAGCCATGATTTCGGCCCCTGCTTCTTCAAAAAAAGCGCTAACAAATTGTTTTTCTTTATCCAGACGGCTCATCTCAACAGCTCCTTAGTTATAATGTTTTATTTTAGCATAAAATTCTTCTGATTGTATATGCCTCGCTACTTTCGTATAATAGTCATAACGACTATTTTTGGAGGGTATATAGCATGACAAACGGTTTTACAAAGAAGGAATTTAAGGCGATGAGAACGCCTGGACTCGCGAATCGAATGGAAGCGATTCAGACGGACATTCAGCCGAAATTTAAGGCGCTTGGTGAGGAACTTACGGGATTTTTAAGTGATGCCCTTAATACGGAGATGCATTTACATATCGCACGGCACGCTAGGCGGTCGGTGAACCCGCCTGATAGTACTTGGCTTGCCATTTGCGCGGATAAGCGTGGCTACAAGAAACACCCGCACTTTCAAGTCGGCCTTTACGGCGATTATGTGTTTATTTGGCTCGCTTTCATTTATGAAAACGAGGACCGGGATCAAATTGCCAGTCGCTTTTTGGCGCACCAGGCCATGTTTGAAGCGTTGCCAGATGGCTTCTCCCTCTCGAAAGATCATACCGTCAGCACCACTTTTGCTTTAAACAAAAAAGAACTTAAAAGCGCTTTAGAACGTTTTCGCGATGTGAAAAAAGGCGAGTTTTTAGTTGGGAAGATTTATTCGGAAAATTCGGCTGTGCTGCGCTCCGAGAAAGCGTTCATCGAGGAAGCGGAAGACGTTTTGCGCGCGCTCATACCACTTTACAAACTTGCGCTAAAATAAACATGTACAAATAGGCCTAAACTCGATATAATAGTGAAGTTGTGAGTATTTTGGAAAGGAAGTGAATTGTCATGAAGAAACAAAATCGAAAGCCTAGTGAGCCTGATCCACATCGAAGTATACAGGCGCGAGTCAATTTTGCGGAGGACAATTCCTTCACTAGTTGCAAAACGCCTGCTCTAGTTAAAAAAGAGGAGGGTTCCAAATGCACCAAATTTTTAAATCCGATGAAGATGGCAAATTAATTGAGCTTGAAGAAGTGGAACGCAATGCATGGATTAACATTGTTGCGCCTACATCAGAAGAAATCAATCAAGTTGCCGAAAACTACAATATTCCATTAGAATTTCTCGAAGATCCACTCGATAAAGATGAAAGTGCGCGGATTGAACGCGATGACGACACGGAAGCCGTTTTAATCATTTGTGACTTTCCAGTTGTGGATGAAGACGATATTCATTACGCCTCGTTTGAAACTATTCCAATGGGGATTATTTTAACAAAAGACTATTTTATTACGATTTGCACGATTGATTCGTCGATTATTCAATCCTTTATAAAACGGCGTATCAAAGGCTTTTATACGCATATGAAAACGCGCTTTGCCTTACAAATTCTCTATATGATTTCCACGCAATTTTTGCGCCATCTAAAACGCCTTAATCGTCAAACCGATGAAATCGAAAAAGAATTGCATGAATCCATGAAAAACAAGCAGCTCTATGATTTGATGGGGATAGAAAAAAGTTTAGTTTACTTTGTCACTGCCCTCAAATCCAACAAACTTGTGCTAGATAAAATGATGCGCCAACACATTGTAAAAATGTATGAGGAAGATCAGGATTTACTAGAAGACGTCATCATTGAAAACCGCCAAGGAATTGAAATGGCGGAAGTTCATTCCAATATTTTAAGTGGTATGATGGATGCGTATGCTTCGATTATTTCGAACAATATGAACATCGTCATGAAATTTTTGACATCTTTCACGATTATTTTAACGATTCCAACGATGGTATTCAGTTTTTATGGGATGAATGTAAAATTGCCGTTTATGGATATGTCACTCGCCTGGATTGTCACGCTAGGTATTTCATTTAGCATCGCCGGAATACTTGCACTTGTTTTTTGGCGAAGAAAGTTTTTTTAAAGCATAAAAAAGCATAAATCCTGTAAAATCCATTTTTCAAAATGGTAATCTTACTGGACTTATGCTTTTTTTATTGACTATCTTTTGGAATAAAAGCTGACGAGGCTTACCCCACCTTTTTATTCCTTATCTGACTGAATCGTTTTAGTTAGTTCATCCACACTATTTTTCACATTACCCTTACCAGAAAAGTTCTCCAGCAATTCGCGAATGTCAAGGCCTGTAGTGGCTTTTAGGCTTTCTTGTGCGGTCGTCATCAAATTCGTTGCATACGCACTTACCTTATTTGCACCACTGTTTGTACCATCACTTCCAGTATCAACAACAGTAATCGTATCAATATTGCTCATTGGAGCTGCTACTTGTTTCGCATATTCAGGCAGCATATTGACAATCATATCGAGCATCGCTGCTTGGCCATACAATTCGTAAGCTTCCGCCACTTTTCGTTTTGCCTCTGCTTCTGCTAAACCACGTAATTTGATAACTTCGGCTGCCGCTGTCCCTTGTGCTTGCTCCGCCTCGGCTTTTGCAATCCCTTGAACGCGAACTTGTTCCGCTTCTGCTTTCGCTTTTGTTTCAATACGATATTGGTTCGCTTCTGCTTCTGCATATTCTTGGCTCTTTCTAGCCGCCGCTTGTTGCTCAACAGCATAACGATCCGCATCCGCTTTTTTCTTCACTTCCGCATCATATTGACGTTCACGGCGTTGAATTTCACGTTCTTCTAATTCAATTTGTTTTTGACGCTCAATAATTTGAATTTGCATTTGTTGCTCAACAACTTCTTGTTTCGCACGTGCGCTTTCTAAATCATAAGCTTGGTCGGCATTCGCCTTTGCTGTTTCTTGTTCCCGGCGATATTCAGCAACTTTTAATTGGTTTTGCTTTTCAGCTTCAGCAATTTCTGTTTTACGCTCTAGTTCAGAACGAGTCGCTTCTTTTTCTGCTTCCGCTCGTTTCATACGCGTTTCTTTACTCGCTTCTGCTTCCGCCACATCTGCATCACGCTTCACTTGCGCAATACGCGGCTTACCTAGCGCATCTAAGTAGCCATTGTTATCTCGCACTTCTTTAAGCGTAAAGGAAACAATAATGAATCCCATTTTAGCTAAATCTTGAGCCGCAACTCCTTGCACTTCTTGAGAAAACTTATCGCGATTTTTATAAATCTCTTCCACCGTCATGGACCCTAAAATCGCACGAAGGTGCCCTTCAACCACTTCAATCGCTTCTGCTTCTCGCTCTTCACTTGTTTTTCCCAAAAATTGTTCAGCGGCTGTGGCAATTTCGGAAATTGATCCACCGATTTTAATAATTGCCGTACCATCCGCCATAACAGGAACCCCTTGTTCCGTATAAATCTCAGGCGTTCTAACATCTAATTTACTCGAAAGTAAACTAATTGGACGCGATTGCTGGAAAACTGGCATTACGAATGTACCGCCACCGCGAACAATTTTGACTTTTTTTCCGCCTTCATCAACAAAGACATTTTTACGACCTAAGTAGCTTCCCGAAACGATTAATGCTTCATCTGGTCCGACAGTTTTGTATTTGGTTACAAACACAATTAAAAACAAAATTAAAACAACAACTGCAACGATTAAAACTAATGTAATTCCTCCGGTTAAAATATTCAAACTTTACAGCCTCCCTTTTGTGTAGTAACTAATTTGTCCTTATCCTAAGAAAGAGGTATAGGGCGAAACTAAAATGTAAGCATCTTCTGCATCAATAATAAGCACTGTTTCTCCAAGCGAAATAGGTTCATTATCACTTGATTTCGCCGCCTTTGCTACTTTACCTGCATTCATTTCAATCAAGACCTCACCGAAACCATCGCTCGGAATAGAAGTAATGACGACACCTGTTTTTCCTTCTAAATCCTTTGTTTCATAAGCAATTGAATCACTTGTCCTAGAAAGTGGCAAAAGTATTCCAAAATAGAGAATTGACGAAAAAATCAATCCGATAATAATCGAACCAATTAAAACATTTATACTTGATAAAGACGTATATTTCTCACCTAAAAAGCCGGCTAATGAAAACGCACCTAAAAAGTATAAAATAATCGATCCTGGAATAGGTAATAAATCTAAGGCAAAGCTGACAATACTAACTGAGAAGATTAACGCCGATATTAGATCGATTACAATCAGTATACCTACCACAATCAATATGTAATAATATACATTCTCTATTGGCATTCCAAATACCATCATGTTGTTCCCTCCAATTACTTCTTTGTGAACAAATAGTCATACTTCCATTTTAACAGAAAGTCGGCACCACATCAATTGTTCCTAGGAAGCAAAAAAAAAGAAGTGAGTACACTTCTCACTTCCATTAAAACATGTTATTTTTTAGCAAATTCAGCGTTTAAAAGTTCTTCCAGCTCTTCGGGTGTAATGTGTTCATCAAAAATATGTTCACCGACAATGACAGTAGGAACAAAAACAACATTCGCGCGGTTCGCTTCCTCGATAATAGCCGCCGTCGCCTCTTCGTTATTTTGCTCTTTTAACTGCAATTTATCTTCCATATAAGAAGCTACTTCGTGAAGCGGCAAATTGCCCCACTCATCTTGCGTCGCATAAATTTTATCAATCACTTCCCACGTTTCAAACGGCGTATCGTAATTTAAATAGCGATGCGCCACGTTGCCCGGCTGAAGTTTTTCTTTTTCCTTATCAAATGGTTTAATAATTAACTCAATCTTTCCATCTCGAACGAAACGATCTAACACTTTTCTTGAATCAGTATGCCATTTACGGCAATATGGACAACGCAAATTCACAAATGACATCACTTTAACTTTCGCATTTTGTGACTGTGCAATATGAATTCCTTCTGTTGTTTTCACTTCAGCAGCCTTAATTTGACTAATATCCACTTTTATTCCCCCTAGTTATGGTTTCATTTTAATCGTACTCGTCGTAGCATTTTTCAGCATTTGCATCACCTGATAAGGCGAATAACCACTAACGTCTTCAAACTCACGCCCAAGACGCTTCTCCTCACCAATCGACGGCACGACCGTCTTAAACGCCCGGTACGTTTCTTTCAATTCCGCCGCACTGACGCCTTTCTCATAAGCCTTCTCAATCGACTCAAAATAATGGATGACGACCGCAATTTCCTCTTTCGTCCAGTCCATATCAATCGGATAACTATAATTCATTTCTTGTCACCCCTTCTTTTGGACAAATTCCCAAGTTCCACATTTCCAAGACAACATAAAATGCTCAGTTTCGGAACTAACAGCCTATTAAATTCATTTTATCATGCAACTTCCAAAGTTTAAAATGAATTGTTTACAAAAAAAAGATGCTAGCAGCACCTTTAATAACCTTGTTCTCTTTTCCGTTTTAGTAACATTGTCATCACAACAAAATAAGCCGGTAAAATGTAACTTACAATAATTAAAATGATAATTTCCAGCGTCGATTTTTGAATGTAGCCATTCGTTAATTTAATAAAACCAGTAATCGGTGTTTCTAAAATTTTAAAAACCGCCTGAAATCCCCCTGCATCATGCATATGTTGAATAAAGCCAATAACGAAAGCCACAATGGCTAGCAGAAAACAAATTCCCGCTATAACATAAGATATCCAAAACAAACTTTTTTTCATCACTTCACCTTACTCTCGTTTATTTCCCAGAATAAAAACATCAACGCCTAATAACTATGCGATTCCACATGTTTTTCTCTGTAACTGATTCTCGCGAAGTGCATGCCAACAAAAAAGAATGCGGGAAGAACAAAATTCAAAATAAACACGACTACATAGCGCACAAGAACGCTTGCAATTGGAATGGTGACAACAGGATTTGTAAACGGTGTCGCAATGATACGCAAAACAGCTTTATAGCCATCGGTATCATGCATATGATGAATAAAACCAATCCCAAATTGTATAAATGTATCCACTGTACAAAGCCCTGCAACAATCATAAGTAAAATAAAAACGGAATGCGGAATATGCCAATGCTTTTTCATTTTCACACCTGAATTCTAAGTTATTTTCGTGAAATATTCCTCTTTTTTACGCCATGTAAATTTTAACATATAAAATACGCTGTTTACAATTGTAAACAGCGTATTTTTTTATTAAATGTGAATAGGGCGTCCTAAAGCAAGTTCAGCCGCTTCCATTGTAAGCTCTCCAAGTGAAGGATGGGCATGGATTGTAAGGGCAATATCTTCTGCGGTTACACCCGTTTCAATTGCAAGACCGATTTCAGAAATAATATCTGAAGCGTTCATTCCTGCAACTTGAGCGCCAAGTACAAGGCCATCTTCTTTACGTGTCACTAAACGTACAAAACCTTCTGGTGCATCAAGTGAAAGAGCACGGCCGTTTCCGCCGAATGGGAATTTCGATGCTTTCACATCAATTCCTTTTTCTTTCGCTTCTTTTTCTGTCATACCTACAGTTGCAAGTTCAGGGTCACTAAACACAACAGCTGGAAGCACAGTATAATCATTTTCAGATTTTTCCCCAGCAATAGCTTCAGCAGCAATTTTTGCTTCATAGCTTGCTTTATGGGCTAAAGGAACACCTGGAACGATGTCGCCGATTGCGAATACGTTCGGTACATTTGTACGTCCTTGTTTATCGACTTCGATTAATCCACGTTCAGAAACTTTTACGCCTAATTGTTCCAAGCCGATGTCATCTGTATTTGGACGACGACCAACTGTTACAAGTACATAATCCGCTTCGATTGTGTTTGTTTCGCCATTTGCTTCATAAGTCACTTTCACGCCATTTTCAGTTTCTTCTGCTGACTTAGCGAGTGCTTTCGTTACGATTTCAACGTTTTTGCTCTTCAAGCTACGTTTAACAAGCGATACCATATCTTTTTCATATGTTGGTAAAATTTCAGGTCCGCCTTCAAGAATCGTAAGTTCAGTGCCTAGGTTAGCAAATGCTCCGCCAAGTTCAGTACCAATATAGCCACCGCCGATAACAACGAGTTTTTTCGGTACTTCTTGTAAAGCGAGTGCTCCTGTTGAACTTAACACACGTTTGCCATATTTGAAACCTGGGATTTCGATAGGACGTGAGCCAGTCGCAATGATAACATTGTTGAACGTATAAGTTTGAGCAGAATCTGGGTGAATGACACGAAGTGAATGTTCATCTACGAAGAATGCTTCCCCTTCTAACATTTCAACTTTATTCTTTTTAAGAAGTCCACGAACGCCTGTCGTTAATTTGTTAACAACGCTGCCTTTCCATTCTTGTGCTTTCGCAAAATCGAGATTAACATCTTTCGTTGTAATCCCCATATTATCAGAATGACTTGCTTCTTTAAAACGGTGACCAACTGTGATTAAAGCTTTGGAAGGAATACAACCGACGTTTAAACATACACCGCCGAAATATTCTTTTTCAATAATCGTTACTTTTTGTCCAAGTTGCGCTGCACGAATTGCGGCAACATATCCACCGGGGCCTGCACCGATAACTATCGTATCTCTTTCTTCTGGAAAATCTCCTACAACCATTATTTTACGCCTCCATTAGTAATAATTCTGGATCATTTAATAAACGTTTAATATTGTTCATTGCTTTTTGAGCTGTTGCGCCGTCAATTACACGATGGTCAAAGCTTAATGATAAAGCAAGAACTGGAGCAGCTACAATTTCGCCGTCTTTTACGACTGCTTTTTCAGCAATACGACCTACACCTAAAATAGCAACCTCAGGATAGTTGATTACTGGTGTGAACCATTGTCCACCGGCAGAACCGATATTTGAAATTGTTGCAGAACCGTGGCGCATTTCGTCAGCTGTTAGTTTACCATCGCGTGCTTTTCCAGCTAGCTCATTAATTTCATTTGAAATGGAGAAGATGGATTTTGTATCTGCATTTTTAATGACTGGCACATATAAACCGTGATCTGTATCAGCCGCAATGCCGACATTATAGTAATGTTTATAAATAAGTTCTTCAGTTGCATCATCCATCGTTGTATTAAGCACTGGGAACTCTTTTAATGTAGCAACTAAAGCTTTCACCATGTAAGGGAGGAATGTCAGTTTGATACCTTTTTCAGCCGCAACTTCTTTGAAACGTTTTCTGTGCGCCATAAGAGCAGAAACTTCAATTTCGTCCATTAATGTAACGTGTGGTGCTGTGTGTTTCGAGTTCACCATTGCTTTTGCAATCGCGCGACGAGTTGGTGTAAGTTTTTCGCGTGTTTCTGGATAAGCATCGCCAGCAGCTGGAACTGGTTTTGGTGCTGCTTTCGTCGCTTCCGCTTCTTTTTGCGGTGCTGCCGCTTCTGCAGCTGGCGCTTCTGGTGCATCGCCACTTAAGTAAGCTTCGATATCTTGTTTTAAGATGCGGTTATTTTTGCCGCTTCCTGCAACAAGGCGAATGTCAACGCCTTTTTCACGAGCAAATTTACGAACAGATGGCATCGCAATAACAAGACCATTTGGATCTTTTTCAGCAGATGGTGTTCCGTTGCCGCCACTTACAGGAGCCGCCGCAGGTTTTTCTTCTACTTTAGCTGTTTCAGCTGGCGCTTCTGGTGTAGAGGAATGATCCGCTGTACCTTCAAAGTCACCAGTAAATGTGATCAACACTTGACCTACTGTTGCAACTGTACCTTCACCAACTAAAATGTCTTTAACCGTACCATCAACTGGCGATGTAATTTCTTCGACTGATTTATCATTTTGTACTTCAAAAATTGCTTGATCTTCTTCTACTTTGTCACCGGATTTAACAAACCATTTGACGATTTCGCCTTCATGGATTCCTTCACCAATGTCAGGTAATTTAAATTCAAAAACGCCTGCTCCGCTAGAAGGTTTTGCCGCTGGTGCTGTTACTTCTTCCTTCACTTCTTCAGCTGCGTCTTCATGACCTTCAACGCCATCAAAAGTAATTAAAACTTGACCTACAGTGGCTACTTCGCCTTCAGCTACTTTAATTTCTTTTACTGTACCTGAAACGGGGGAAGTAATTTCCTCCACAGATTTATCGTTTTGTACTTCGAATAGAGATTCGTCTTCTTCAATTTTATCGCCTGGTTTTACGAACCATTTGACGATTTCACCTTCGTGGATACCTTCACCGATATCCGGTAATTTAAATGAATATGCCATTGTCTATTAAGCCTCCTGTTTTTATTCAAACTTTATATAGAATATTACGCCATCACGTAACGTACGCTTTTAATTAGAAAGCTAAAACTTCTTTAACACGTTCAACTACATCGTTATGGTTAGGTAACCAAACTGTTTCCGCTTGTGAGAATGGGAAAACGCTGTCTGGTGCAGTAACACGCATAACTGGCGCTTCAAGTGAAAGAATTGCACGGTCATTAATTTCAGCGATAACGTTTGCCGCTACGCCACCTTGTTTTTGTGCTTCTTGAACCATAACAACACGGTTTGTTTTCTTCACAGAGGCAACAATTGTGTCGGTATCGATTGGGCTGATTGTACGCAAATCAATTACCTCAGCAGACACGCCTTCTTTTTCCAAAGCTTCTGCTGCTTTTAAAGATTCTTGAACCATTGCACCGTAAGCGATGATTGTTACATCTGTACCTTCGCGGCGAACTGCTGCTTTGCCGATTTCAACGGTATATTCGCCTTCTGGAACTTCTTCACGGAACGAACGATATAATTTCATATGTTCTAGGAAAATAACTGGGTCATTGTCGCGAATCGCAGAAATAAGCAATCCTTTTGCGTCATATGGTGTGGACGGAATAACGACTTTAAGCCCTGGGGATTGTGCCATTAAACCTTCTAAATTATCGGCATGAAGTTCAGGCGTGTGAACCCCGCCACCAAATGGTGCGCGAATTGTAATCGGTGCAGTACGTGTACCACCTGTACGGTAACGCATACGTGCCATTTGTGCAACTACAGAGTCCATAACTTCAAATACGAAACCGAAGAATTGAATTTCAGGCACTGGGCGGTAACCTTCAAGTGCTAGACCAATTGAGAGACCGCCGATACCGGATTCTGCAAGTGGTGTATCAAATACACGGTCTTCGCCAAATTCAGCTTGTAGACCTTCTGTTGCACGGAAAACTCCGCCGTTTTTACCAACGTCTTCACCGAATACTAAGACGTTTTCATCATTTTTAAGTTCAACTGCAAGCGCATCTGTAATCGCTTGAATCATTGTTTTTTGCGCCATGATTATTTCGACTCCTTCGCTTCATAAATTGCCAATTGTTCTTTAACGTTGGCTGTTGGTGTTTCATACATATTTTTAAGAAGATCAGATACTTTTTGTTTAGGAATTGCGTCTGCTTCTTTAATTGCTTCTTTGATTTCTTCTTTCGCACGATCGATAACTTCATTTTCTTTTTCTTCGTTCCAAAGGCCTTTGCCTTCTAAGAAAGTACGGAAACGAACGATTGGATCTTTTAGTTCCCATTCTCCGTCAAGTTCTTTTGTACGGTAACGAGTTGGGTCATCCCCTGAAAGTGTATGTGGACCATAACGGTAAGTCATCGTTTCGATAAGTGTTGGACCATCGCCTGCAACTGCACGTTCACGAGCAAATTTCGTTACGGCATAGACTGCAAGTGGATCCATTCCGTCTACTTGAACACCTGCAATACCAGCTGCAACAGCTTTTTGCGCAAGCGTTGGTGCTGCGGATTGTTTTTCACGAGGAGTCGAAATGGCAAACATGTTATTTTGTACAACGAAAATAGCAGGAGCATGGAACGCACCAGCGAAGTTTAATCCTTCATAGAAGTCACCTTGAGATGAACCACCGTCACCTGTATACGTGATAACAACATTATCTTTTTTACGTTTTTTAAGTCCTAATGCAACACCCGCTGCTTGCACGATTTGTGCGCCGATAATGATTTGCGGGGACAACACTTTTAAGTCTTCTGGGAATTGGTTCCCTACAAAATGTCCACGTGAGAAAAGGAATGCTTTTGTAAGCGGTAAACCGTGCCAAATAAGTTGTGGCACATCACGGTAACCTGGTAACACGTAGTCTGATTTTTCAAGGGCATAATGACTTGCAAGTTGAGATGCTTCTTGACCTGCTGTAGGTGCATAGAAACCTAAACGACCTTGACGGTTTAACGAAATGGAGCGTTGATCAAGCACACGAGTCCAAACCATACGCGTCATAAGTTCAACCAATTGTTCATCTGTTAAATCAGGCATTAAATCCGGATTTACAATTTCACCTTTTTCATTTAAAATTTGAACCATTTCAAATTGTTTCGCAACTGCATCAAATTGTTGCGTTACATTAATTACTGCCTTCTTTTCTTTAGAAGCCATTACGTATCTCTTCCTTTCGTTTAACAAAATAGTGGAGAAAATGAATGCGCCATCATTCAGACTCTCTGAAAGCTTCATTTCCTGAAAACCTGATTATGTATTAATAAAAATGCGAGCATTAATAATAGAAGAAATCATTCTAAATGTATGTAAAACTTGTTTGGTTGCACTTTAGAATATTTCTTCTAAACATGTTCACTGGTCTAGTTGCTGCTTTACTTTTCCCCAGACACACACAGCAAAACATCTGTATATTTCTGAGTTTGTGAATTTTCGAATGTTTTTTCACAAAAAGACCTTACCAATTTTTTAATCAGCTCATTTTCTTTACGAAATCTGTTCTAATCAAAAACGGAATCTTTATTAATACACCAATCTTCCCTTTTAATTTACACTACTAACCAAAGGAAGTCAATATAATGAACTTCGGAATTTCTATCGCTTTCATTAGCTTAACATCAGTCATTATTCGTTTATTCACACTGTACTAAAAAACACCTTCCATTTTAAATTCTGTTATATAATATAATAAAACAGTTATTACCACACCAGTAAGACACTTTTTCATCTGCCTATTAGTTAGTTTGTGAATTCACAAACTATAAAAATTTTTCTTCTGGATTAAAAACGAATAATCACTCAGATATTAATCAATTCGTTCGCTTTTATCTCTCAATATAATTTAGTTTTCTCAATCCATTCCAATTTTAAAACATATTTGATAGAATAAAGAGTAGTTAATGAATGAACAGGAGCGTCGATGAGATGATTTTAATGAAAGATATTGTTCGTGAAGGTCACCCGGCTTTACGCGAAGTTGCAAAAGAAGTAACTTTCCCTCTTTCTGATGAAGAAAAACAATTAGGACAAGAGATGTTAACTTTTTTAAAAAATAGTCAAGATGAAGAAATAGCAGAAAAATATGGACTACGTGGTGGTGTTGGTCTTGCTGCCCCGCAACTTGCTGTTAATAAACGAATTATTGCTATCCATATTGAAGATGAAAATGATAAACTGTATAGCTATGTTTTATATAACCCAAAAATTAAAAGCTATTCCGTTCAAGAAGCATGCCTTGCAGGCGGTGAAGGCTGTCTATCTGTTGACCGCGAAGTGCCGGGCTATGTCGTTCGCAGCGAGCGCATTACGCTTACTGCTTTTGATGAAAACGGAACACCTATTAAGCTTCGCCTAAAAAATTATCCTGCGATTGTGGTGCAACATGAAATTGATCATTTAAACGGCATTATGTTTTTTGACCACATTAATAAAAATAATCCATCTTACCTTCCGCCAGATGTGGACGTGTTAGGTTAAGATAAAAAAAGATGCCTATTTTGCGCATCTTTTTTAGGAGGTTTTGCTATGGAGAGATACGATAGACAGATTCGGGTTAAGGAAATCGGAGCTTTTGGGCAAAAAAAAATTAGGGAAACGACTGTCCTTATTGTTGGAGTGGGTGCAATTGGGACTTATGCGGCTGAAATGATTGTCCGTATGGGTTTTAAGCGGCTTGTTTTAATCGACCGCGATTTTGTTGAACTGTCGAATTTGCAACGTCAGACGCTTTTTACGGAAGCTGATGCGGAAGCAAGACTTCCTAAAGCGTACGCTGCAGCCTTAGCTTTAAAACAAATGAATCGTGATGTTGTGGTGGATTTTGTTGTGGACGACGCCAATGCGGAGTCGCTTGCCCCTTTTACGGACGTGAATTTTGTGCTTGATTGTACGGACAATTTTGGGACGCGGCGCTTTTTAAATGATTGGTGCCGGGAACACGAGATTCCGTGGATTTATACATCTTGTGCGGGGACTTACGCTGGGCTGATGCCGATTGATTCAAAAGCTTCTGCTTGTTTAACTTGCCTGATTGGGGAAATGCCGCAAACCAATGAAGCAAGTTGCGATATTATTGGGGTGCATGGTGCACTTATCCCCATTGTAGCAGGGGCGCAAGTTTCGCTGTTAATTAAAATGATGCTTGATGAAAATTTTACATATAATACGTTTTATCAAATTGATAACTGGCAATTCTCATTACAAAAAATTGCTGTTTTGAAGTTGCGGACTTGTCCATCTTGCGGGGAAAAAAAGCAAGAGCAGAGAGCATTTTCTTCGCAGCCTATTTTGCTTTGTGGGCGTGATACGGTGCAATTTCAACTGGTGGAAAGTCGGCAGGTTGATTTTGACGGGATTATGAAGCGGCTTGTGCGGGAACAATTGGACGTGCACCGCAATGATTTTCTGCTTTATTTTGATTTTGAAGGCTACCAACTCACGGTTTTTAAAAACGGGCGCGTTTTAGTTCATGGAACGGACGAATTAAATACGGCGCGGAAAATTTATCACCACTTTTTCAATTAAAAGGAGGCATTTCAATGCATGCAGGCAATTCATTTGTGGCGACTGTAGCCATTTTGACGATTAGCGATACGCGGACTTTTGAAACGGATTCTAGCGGAGCTTATATTGAAGAGAGTTTAGCGGCATCGCCTCACCGCGTTTTAAAGCGCGTAATTGTGCCAGATGACGCGGTGCAAATTAAGCAGGCAATGGAAGCTCTAAAACAAGAGGACATACACTGTATTATTTCGACTGGTGGTACGGGACTTGCGAAACGCGATGTAACATTCGAAACGCTTGTTTCGGAAATCATACAGGAAATCCCCGGCTTTGGTGAGCTTTTCAGACAAATTAGTTTTGCTGAGATTGGCACAAGAGCCATGGCAACCCGTGCGTTTAGCGGATTCCTAGATAACGATATTTTATTTTTTGCGTTACCGGGTTCAAAAAACGCCTGCGAAACGGGTATGAAACACTTAATTTTGCCGGAGATGGGGCATCTTTTGGCAGAACGACATAAATAAAAATGCAAAAAGGACGAAACCTTTTCCGAGATTTCGTCCTTTTTATTATCCACCAATCTGGCTCATTCGTCGCCAAGTTGGTTTATGCGAAGTATCCTCATCTTGAAGTTTCAAGGCCATTTCGTGATTTTCAGGCTTATTGTCAATGGATTGTTGCACAATCTTCATCAATTCTTCAGGATTATTTTGAATGTACGGGCGAATATTAAGCTCCTCGTCCCAGTATAAACATGCTTTAATGTAGCCATCTGCCGTCAGACGCAGCCGATTGCAACTCGCGCAAAAATGCGAGCTCACCGGATGGATTAAGCCAAAAGTCCCGGCCGCCCCTTTCAAGCGGTAATTCTCAGACGGACCGTTTCCTCTCACTGAATCGACCGCTTCATATTCAAACCCAACTTCTTTACACTTGTCAAAAATGGTCGTTAAAGACAAATATTTCTTCTTCCAACTATTTCCAGCATGACCAATTGGCATGTACTCGATGAACCGAATGTTAATATCTTTATCCTGTGTAAACTTTAAAAAGTCGATAATTTCGTCGTCATTCTGCCCTTTGATGAGGACAACATTTAATTTAATCGGAAAAAGGCCCACTGCTTCCGCTTTTTTTATGCCGTCAAGTACCTTCTGTAAGCGCCCACCGCGTGTGATTTCCTTGAATCGGTCCGCTTTTAAAGAATCAAGGCTAACATTAATTCGCGAAAGTCCCGCTTCTTTTAGAGCTTCTGCTTTTTTAGCCAAATACATGGCATTTGTTGTAATCGCGATGTCTTCAATTTCTGGAATTGCTGCGATGCCTCTGACGATTTCGACAATATCCGTCCGGAGAAGCGGTTCCCCGCCTGTTATCCGTACTTTTTTTATGCCAAATTGCGCCATAATTTTCATGAAATCGACAATTTCGTCCTTTGATAACACTTTTTCGTGAGGTAAGAATTTAAGTCCTTCTTCTGGCATACAATAAACGCAGCGTAAATTACAACGATCCGTAACCGAAATTCGAATGTAATCATGCGCCCGACCAAAACGATCCGTTAAAACTTGCACAGCTATTCCCCCTATTTTGACGAAAATTCGCCACTTTTACCGCCTGATTTTTGAAGCAAACGCGTCCGTGTAATTTCCATGCCGCGGTCCATGGCTTTACACATATCATAAATGGTGAGTGCCGCGATGCTTGCTGCTGAGAGTGCCTCCATCTCGACCCCTGTTTTGCCAACTGTAACCACCGTCGCTTGGATGGTCAGCGTCCTGTCACCGTCATCTTGAAACGATAAATCCGCTTTTGTCGTCATTAACGGGTGACACATGGGGATAAAATCGCTCGTTTTTTTCGCAGCCATAATGCCAGCCACTTGAGCTACGGCCAAAACATCACCTTTTGAAATTTTACCTTCTTTAATGCGCGTTAATGTTTCAGGTTGCATCACAACAACTGCTTCTGCAACCGCAATTCGTTTTGTTTCATTCTTCTCTGTCACGTCTACCATTTGAGCGCGCTTTTCTTTGTTAAAATGTGATAATTTATCCATCATCAACCTCCACTAACAGGCGGAATGACCGCAATTTCTAGAATTGACTCGGGTAATTCATCTGTATCTTGTTTAAATTCCATGTTGACGGCAAGCATAGAGCGGTGTAAGTCATCTGCGATTTCTGGAAACTCACTGCTAATTAAATCCCGCACATCGCCTACCGTTTGGCAGCCTGTCACGTTGAGTGCAGCTTCAGGCGCGACTTTTTCTGTCAAATAGGCAAAAAACTTAATGGTTGTCATCGTTTAAGCCTCCCCATCTTACTTTATCCGTATCGAATTCCTCTTTCCAAATGGGAACCGATTTTTTCAACTGCTCAATAATATAGCGAGAGCCTTCATAACTTTCAGCGCGATGCTTCGTTGCGACACCAATAAAAACGGCAATATCTGAAAGTTCTAGGTCGCCTAGGCGGTGCACAATAGCAACACGTGCATCAAATTTAGCTTCTACAAATTGGGCAAGCTTTTCCATTTCTAAAAGCGCCATCTCCTCGTAGGCTGTGTAACGCATTCGCTCCGTCTGAACTTCCCCCGTCCATTCGCGAATCGTACCTACAAATGTATTGATTCCGCCGTATTTAGCGTCAATTAGAAAATCATACAGCGGCGCAATTTCAATTTTTTTATGTGTTAATTCTACCCTTTTCATTCTAAAAACTCCCCAATTAACGATTCTAAAAATGCCGTTCTCGTTTCGTTTGTCCCAATGAAAGTCACTTCATTCTGTTCCAACCTCACAAGGGAAACAAACGCGATAATTTGCCCTACTTCCTGCTTAAACCACATCATCTCGTCTGCCGAACGCAGAAGGACAATTTTAGGAAAAGGCGCATTTTTATAGCCTTCTACGAGCGTTATATCTGCTGCCCCTAATTTTGCAATCGCATCATGAAGTGTGACATTTTCCTGACTGACGATGGCGTATTTTTCGCTAGACGTAATCATGACCGCATCCGCACCTTCTTCTGCAAAAAAATACGTATCCGTTCCGATATGATCCATCTCAAAATCATGAGCGTCATGCTTAATGGCGTGAACTGTATAGCTTTGTTGTTTCAACATGCCGATAAAATCGCGAATGAGCGTCGTCTTACCGCTATTTTTAAAGCCCACTACTTGGAGGACAATAGCCATACGCTAACCTCTTCTCCTTTTTTCTTGCCGACTTGTCCCCGCGGAATCATAATTAAACAGGTTGCTAGATGCAGGTTGCCAAGCGAACTCGACATATCACTTCCTACTTTGGAAACAAAAAAGGTGCCTGCTTGCTCGCTATATGTGCCGCGTAAGAAGCGGTCGTAGCCATTATTTTTTAAGTAGTCTTCTGCCATAATCCCCGTCACCTCACGAATCGGTAACTTTTTCCCCGAAAGTTTCGCAAGTGCAGGTAGAACAAACAAATGATAGCCTGTAAAACACGCGCCTGGGTTGCCAGACAAGGCGATTAAGAGTTTGCCGCGAAAGCGCAGAGCCGTGGTTGGACTGCCGGGACGCATTTGGATTTTGTTGAAAAGAAGCTCGTTTTGGGTCGCGATATCGGCCATAAAATCATAATCGCCAACGGACACCCCGCCAGTTGTAATAATCAAATCTGCCGTTTCGCTTGCCAAAGTCAATTTTTCAAGTGTCAATTCGTAATCATCTGGCAGCGCCTCTTGGAAACAAATTTCGCAATCAAATTCTTCTAGGAGCGTGCGCAACAGTGCGTCATTACTATTATAGATTTTCCCATCTGGTAAAGCTTCAAATGGTGAGACAAGCTCGCTTCCAGTTGAAAAAATAGCCACTTTGGGGCGTTGAATGGTATGTATTTCCGTTATGCCAAAAGCAGCAAGCAAGCTTACTGAACCCGCGTTTATGACATGGCCTTTCGGAAGTAAGACGTCACCAGCGCGAAATTCTGCTCCCACTTCAGTAATGTTGCTTTGTGGTTGCGTATTAATTAAGGTGATAAAACCGTCTTCCGCTCGTTTTGACTGCTCCAGCATAATAATTTTAGCGGCTCCATCTGGCACCTTTGCACCGGTCATAATGCGAACCGTTTCTCCTTTTTTTAGCGGCTTGTCATACGTCGCACCACATGGCACTTCGCCCACCACACGAAGCGTAATCGGATAGTTCCAATCATCAGCCGCGCAAATCGCAAAACCGTCATAGCCTGACCTGCGGAAGTAAGGAAAGTCAAACGGCGCAAGAATAGCGCGGCTTAACACCCTTCCTTTACTTGAATAAAGCGCGGTCAATTCTTCACTTAATGTGACTGATTTCTCGACCACGATATTTTGAGCTTCTTTGTAGGAAATCGAATCCCGTTTAAACGTCATAAAAACCCCTCATTTTCTGTATGCGTTTACTTTATACTAATATAACGTAAATGAGCGTATTTGAACAGTGAAGCCGTTTGATTTCGGCTAATCATTGACATTTTATAGTCCAGAAAGCGATAATAATAGCAGAAAACATCTTCTTTTCTTGGCTTGGAGGTCATCAATATGTTTACGCCTGTTTGGCATTCTATTTTTGTGGCGGTTATTTCTACAACTATCGCCTTTTTCGCTATGTTACCACTTAGTTATTATTTTGCAAAACGGAAATCAAAAATTCAGCTTCCAGTTGAAACTTTAATTTTACTTCCACTCGTCTTACCACCAACCGTTGTTGGTTTAATTTTGCTTTCTATTTTTGGGAAAAACAACCCGTTTGGGGGCATGATTTGGGATACCTTCCATTTTAGCTTTATCTTTTCGCTGGCTGGTGCTATCGTTGCTACCGTCATCATCATTTTGCCCATCATGTATCAAGGTTTAAAAGCGGCGTTTTTATCCATTGATCACGAACTCGTCTGGGCAGCGGAAACGCTATCTGCAAGTTCCGGTCAAATTTTCCGCAAAGTCATTCTGCCAAATTGCTGGCAACCTATTTTAGCTGGTATTCTGTTAAGCTTTTGCCGCGCAATGGGTGAGTTTGGCGCAACCCTTATGGTCGCTGGTTACATCGAAGGAAAAACCGATACGATTGCATCAAGCATTTATTTTATGGTACAGCAAGGAAATATGAAACTTGCCTTTTATTTAGGACTTCTAAATTTACTTATTGGCGTTGTGGCACTCATGATTATTCATGTTTTAACCGTTAGACAAAGCAATTTGATGAGGGGGATGTAAAACGTGACTTTACAACTTCAATTTACTAAAAAAATGCCTTTTCATGATTTAAAAGTGGATTATACTTTTGGGAATAAAATCACCGCGATTATGGGAGCGAGCGGTGCCGGGAAATCAACGCTATTTCAATGTATAAGCGGCTTGAAGCGAATTGATTCTGGCATTATCCAGTTTGAGGATATCGCTTTCGACGACACGTCTATTGCCCTTCATTTGCCGACAGCAGAACGAAAAGTAGGCTACTTGTTTCAAAATTTAGCGCTCTTTCCCAATATGAACGTGTACGACAATATTTCTTTTGGGCTTAAAATGAATAAAGCTAAGCGAAAAGATACAGCAGCAATCGAACGCCAAGTTCGCCACATCGGCGATTACTTGCAAATTTCACACTTGCTTTATTCTTCCGTTCAAAAGCTTTCTGGGGGCGAAAAACAGCGTGTGGCGATGGCGCGCGCAATGATCATTAACCCGAACCTGCTCCTGCTTGATGAACCGTTTAATGGGCTTGATGAGGATACGCGCCACCTTTGTATGGACCTTGTTCAAAATATGGCTACGGATTTCAATTTACCTGTCATTTTTGTGACGCATTACCGTTTTGAAGCGCAAAAAATGACGAACGAAATTGTGATTTTAAAGGATGGTCACCTTGAAAAAGACGCCTAGTGTTGCCATAATTTTAGCTGGTGGGAATTCGACGCGCTTTGGCTGTGACAAGGCGTTCTATGTCCCGGAAGGTAAAACGAAAACGTGGGTGGAGGAACTTGTAGCCAAACTAACGCCCGTCGTCTCACTGATTTATATTTCCATTCAGGAAAAACAATTGGGTAAGATGAACACCCTTTTTTCTCAAAACGAAAGAATTAAACTGGTTGTCGATGAGCCAGAACTTGCTGATTACGGCCCGCTTGGTGGCCTTTATAGCGTTTCGCGCATGTTACACGGGGAAAATTGCCTGATTACACCCGTCGATGTGCCGCATATCCAAACAGCCGATTTTGTACGCCTTCTTGCCGCTCAGAACGTCTATGTCAAAACAAAAGAGCATGACCACTATTTAATGGCACATCTTCCGAATTTCAAAAGCGCCATCGCAAGTTGCATCCAGCTGGATGAGCATCGCGTGATACATCTTTTAGAAAAACTGGGCACTGCCCCGCTCTTTTTCAACGACGAACTGGCCTTCCTCAACCAAAATACGCCGTTATAATATGAATTTAAAAAGGCACAGCTCTAAAATGAGAGCTGTGCCTTTTTGAAATATCAGCCTGAAATTTGGCTTTTGAAGTATTCTGCCGCTCCAATTAGGTTGGCTTGATTTTGGAACTCGCATTGTCTGAGTTCTGGCGCAAAGTAGCCCCACTCCTTTTCTTCCAAAAAAGCGTCCATTGTTTGCTTCATTTCAGTAAGAAAAGCTTGGCGCGACGAAATCCCACCGCCTAGAACGATGCAGTCTGGGTCGAAAGCAACTTGCAAGTTAAAAATGCCAAGCGCAAGCGTGTGGTAAAATTTCTTGATTTCTTCTTGTGCGACTGTGTCTCCGTCTTCTGCACGTTTAAAAATAATTTCTCCGCTTAACGAGCCCTTTTCTTCTCCTGTTCGCTTACTATAGCGTTCTACGATGCGGACAACCGTGCCGAGTTCACTAAAGGTTTTATCGCCTTCTAAAAACATCATGCCGTATTCGCCAGCATAGCCATGTTTTCCTGTGTACAGCTGACCGTTTTGAATGAAAACACCACCAACCCCAGTTCCGAGAATTAGAAATAGGACGTTCGGTAAACCTTTCGCTGCCCCACAAATTGCTTCCGCCATTCCGGCCGCATTCGCGTCGTTAATCATTTCTACTGGCAATTCGAATAGCTTTTTTAATTCTTCTTTGATTGGAAAGTGGTGAATATACGGAATAGCACTAATGCCATCGATAATCCCTTGTTCGTTTAATACAACGCCCGGGGCACTAATTGCGACGCCTGAAAACGAAAATTTATTTTGCCGACTTTCAAGTTCCTTTTTTAATAACGCTTTCATTTCGTCCCAAGTTTTAGGTGTTGGAAATGAAAAAGTGTCTTCGAGCGCATTATTATGCCAGACGCCGCCTTTTACACTTGTACCGCCGAAGTCAAAAACTAGTAGATCCATTCTATTCCCTCCAAAAGCTTTTTCTTAATTAATGCCATAGTTTTTCGTATCTGTCAAAAAAAAGCTGGGAATGTTTTAACATTCCCAGCTTAGGTTAAGCTTTTCTCCATTTTAGCCAACCGTATGATTCGACAATTTGCAGGAAGCGGACTAAGCGTGATAGGCTCATTTCATCTTCATTACCGAAGGTTTCATTAAACTCTGCTTCAAGATCAAACACGTTTTTTTGCCCGTCAATGCGGCTTAAAATAAATTCGCCTTCTGCATCTAATTGAATTTTACGAAAGGCTTTTTGTTTAAAAAAGCGGACTGCTATTTTTTCAATAGGGTTATTTCGTGCCACAAGTAAATACGCTTTATCGCCTTCTTTCGTGACTTGCAATTTATCTTTTAAAACCGGAATTTGATGGAGCAAATTCACTTTTTCTTTTGCCACAAAATGTCCCTCCTATTTTGCTTTTTTAGAACGTGGAACGGTTGAAATATAAAGAAGTGTACAGATGATTATAAAGACGATAAATGGTAACCACTGATTTTGAATGAGCACTTCTGTTGGAATGATGTTTGCGTTAATCGAAATGATGAAAGCGATAATAACGCCGAGTAGCGATTCACCGGCAATTAAACCGGATGCGAACAATGTCCCACGCTCAATTCTTTCTGCGCCTTTTCCTTCTGTATCTTTTTCTTTTTTATGCTTAATAACTGCATTTACAATCATTCGTACGAAGCCACCGAACATAACGGTTGCACTAATGTTTAGTGGCAAGTATAGGCCTACTGCAAATACGAGTGAATTCATGCCTAAAAATTCAATGACAATCGCAATTGAAACGCCGATGAATATAAGCGTCCACGGTAAATTGCCATTTAAAATTCCTTCTGCAAGAATTTTCATAAGCATTGCTTTTGGAGCTGGCAATTCAGCCGAACCCATGCCATAAGCATTGTCAAGTAAGGTTAAAATATATCCCATAACAAGACCACTAGCAAGTACACCTATCATCATTGCGACTTGTTGTTTCCAAGGAGTTCCACCAACTAAATAACCTGTTTTTAAATCCTGAGAAATATCTCCTGCAACAGCAAGCGCTGAGCAGACGATAGCCGCAACGGTTAAGGTTAATATGATTCCTTCATCACCGTGATAACCAAAAGCTTTATAAACGAGCGCAACAATAAGTAATGTTGCAATTGTCATACCAGAAACTGGTGAAGAAGAACTTCCGACAATCCCTACAATACGAGAAGCAACTGTTACAAATAAAAAGCCGAAAATACCGATGGCAAGCGCACCAATAATCCCTACATTTGTGAATGGATCAAAGGCGATAATGACGAGTAGAATTGCAATACAGATGATAACCCATTTCATTGGAATATCTTTATCTGTACGTTCTAATTCAAGCATTTTTCCACCTTTATTTTTGTTCATACTTTTCATTGTGCTGCGTAAAGTTTGAATAATGGCTGGTAAAGTTTTGACAAGTGTAATCAGTCCACCTGCCGCAACTGCCCCTGCGCCAATATATCTTATGTAATTATCCCAAATTCCTGCTGCATCAAGATTTTTAAGTGCTTCACTTGCAGGAAAAATAATTTGCGCACTCTCTCCCCCGAAAAAGGCGATGGAAGGTACTAAAACTAATGAAGCCATAAGGCCACCAGCTACCATTTGACCAGCAATTTTAGGGCCGATAATAAAGCCGACACCGACTAATGCTGGATAAATTTGAGTTCCAATGAAGGCTTCTTGAAATTTATAAACGCCGACTTGGATTTCACTTTTAAAAAGTTTAAAGCCGTCTGTAAGTATTTTTACGCTACCGCCTGCTAAAAAGCCAAGTGCGACTAATTTTGCTTGTGAGCCACCTGTTTCACCAGATTTTAAAACTTCTGCACAAGCTGTTCCTTCTGGGTATGGAAGAGTCTCATGTTCATTTACAATGAGCATTCTTCTAAGTGGAACCATCATGAATACGCCAAGGAATCCCCCGACAAGAACGATGAATATCAACATAATTTGCTTAATTTCAACACCCATTAAGAATAGCGCCGGAATCGTAAATACCGCTCCTGCACCTAAGGCTTCGCCGGCTGTTGTCATTGTTTGTACAATATTATTTTCTAAAATGGAATCCCGCTTAAAAATACCTCGTAATATCCCCATCGAAATAACTGCGGCTGGAATAGATGCCGATACTGTTAGACCTACCTTTAATCCTAAATAAGCATTTGCTGCGCCAAATAGAATGGCAAGAATGATACCTAGAACGATAGATGTAACCGTAAGTTCTGGAAGTGATTTCGATGCAGGGATATAAGGAACAAATGGCTTACGCCCTTTTTGTTCACTCATATTAACACTCCTTTATATTTATTAACTGCTTTACAGCATAAAAGCAACATCTAATATAGTACACCTGTCACATGACTTTTACAACATATTTTACGTAAATAAGAATAAAACCATACATATTTCACCAAAAAAAAGACCCGTTTTTCCACAAAACAGGTCTTTTGACTTATCGCTATCTTAATATTATTCAAATTAATAGAATTTTCCTACAGAATCCCAAGATGTTGAAGTGCCTTCATAATACCATCTTCTTCGACTGAATGTGTGACGTAATCTGCTACAGCTTTGACTTCATCGCGCCCATTTCCCATTGCAACGCCGCACCCAACTTCTTTTAACATATCAATATCATTAAGGCCGTCACCAAATGCGTATGTGTCCTCCATTTTAAACCCGAGCTTTTTAATTAACTCACGAATGCCTTTTGCTTTTGATCCGTTCGCTGGACAAACATCAACGGAAACGTCGTGCCAGCGTAAGAAACGATACTGCGGGAATTTTTCCGCGTAAAAATCATCATCTTTTTCGGCGCAGAAAAGGAGGCATTGATAAATGTTGCGTCCCTTATAATAGTTGGCATCTACTTTTGGATATTCACGTTTAATAGATGACATGCCTTCTGCTACACCAGGGTGATCAGGTAAATTTACTCGAAGTGAATCGCTTGCTGAAAATACGATTGGATTTTCTCGTTCAGTTGCAACTGTAATTAAGCGTTCAAGGGATTCTTGTGGGAGCGGATTTTTATAAATGACTTCTCCTTCAAAAATAACATATTGTCCATTGTAACTGACAAAGGATTGAATATTTAATTCTCTTGCAATTTCATCTAGCATAAACGGTGCTCTTCCTGTTGCAATGGCCACAAAAATGCCTTTTTCTTGAAGCTTTTGAACGGCTTCTTTTGTGGAAGCTGGAATTTCTTTTGCTTCATTCACAAGTGTGCCATCTACATCAAAAAATACAATTTTACTCATTTAGACATACTCCTCAGTACTTAGACTTCTACTTTAGTATAACAAATTCATTTAAAAAGTGGGAAAATCCATCTAAAAACAGCTTTTTTACGAAAATAAGGCATATTCTAGTAGCATTTATGTCATTTTATGGTATATTAGAAAGCAAGGATATTGTTCGGAGAAAAAGAATCTTGAAATACATTTGGAAAAAGGAGTTTTTAATGACGTTCACATCCCACAAATTTGTTTTAAATTCGTGGAATGATGGTATGTTAATTAAAACCTTACATGACACTTTATGATGCACGCAGATAGGATTAGCTTGTCCTGCTGTGCTACTTTACTTTTGTCTTTTTCCATGCCTACAAATTAATATCCGCAAACACTAAAATCAAAGTTTAGGACTTGTAGAGTTTACAAGCTGACTTTTTTTAATTTTTTATAACTAAGGAGAGAAAAAAATGATTTTTAAAGTATTTTATCAGGAAACAAGTACTGAAACACCTGTTAGAGAGAAAACACAAACTTTATACATGGACGCAAATGATGAAGTTGAAGTACGCCAAAATTTAAAAAATGAACCTTTCCACATCGAATTTATCGAAGGTTTGAGTGACAAGCATTTAGCGTATGAAGAAGGACAACCGGGCTTTTCGCTCTGGAAGAAGTAAGATTTTATGAAATTTGTAAAAAATAATGAAACGGCTGTTTTCGCCTTGGGTGGACTTGGTGAAATCGGTAAAAATACGTATGGCGTACAATTTCAAGATGAAATTATTTTGATTGACGCTGGAATTAAGTTTCCAGAAGATGAGCTATTAGGGATTGATTATGTCATTCCTGACTACACTTATTTAGTGAAAAATAAAGATAAAATTAAAGGGCTTTTTATTACGCATGGTCACGAAGATCACATTGGTGGTGTGCCCTATTTACTTCGCCAAATTAACATTCCCATTTATGCAGGGAAACTAGCGAGCGCTCTTATTCGCAATAAATTAGAAGAACATGGTTTACTTCGTCAAGCTAAAATTTATGAGTTTGAAGAAGACGATGTATTTAAATTTAGAAAAACGAGCGTTTCATTTTTCGGAACAACGCATAGTATTCCGGATACGTACGGTGTTGTCGTTAAAACACCTTCTGGTAATATTGTGCACACTGGTGATTTCAAATTTGATTTCACACCGGTTGGCGAGCCTGCTAACTTAACTAAAATGGCTGAAATTGGAAAAGAAGGCGTGTTATGTCTTTTGTCAGATAGCACAAACGCTGAAGTTCCTAACTTTACGATGAGTGAACGCGTTGTTGGGGAAAGTATTAAAAACATCTTCCGTGATGTACCTGGTCGGATTATCTTCGCCACATTTGCTTCCAACATTTATCGTTTGCAACAAGTTGTGGAATCCTCACTTGAAACGGGACGCAAAATCGCTGTTTTTGGTCGGAGTATGGAGTCCGCGATTGAGATTGGTCGTGAACTTGGCTATATTAAAGCGCCGAAAGATACTTTTGTTGAAGCCAACCAAATCAATCGTATTCCGGCAAATGAGTTAACGATTCTTTGTACAGGAAGTCAAGGGGAACCAATGGCGGCACTTTCGCGAATCGCAAACGGGACGCACCGTCAAATTCAAATTCAACCAGGCGATACGGTTGTCTTCTCCTCGTCCCCGATTCCGGGAAACACAATTAGCGTCAACCGTACAATTAACTTGCTTTATCAAGCAGGCGCAGAAGTTATTCACGGAAAAGTAAACAACATTCATACTTCTGGACACGGCGGCCAACAAGAACAAAAACTAATGCTTCGTTTGATGAAACCAAAATATTTTATGCCGATTCACGGGGAATATAGAATGCAAAAAATCCATGCTGAATCAGCAGCAGAGTGCGATGTGCCACTTGAAAACAGCTTTATTTGCGGCAATGGTGATGTGCTTGCGCTAACAAGTGATTCCGCCCATGTGGCAGGTAAAATTCAAGCAGCAAACGTCTACATTGATGGCAGCGGAATTGGTGATATTGGAAATATCGTCTTGCGCGATCGTCGCATTTTATCTGAAGAAGGTCTTGTTACTGTGGTCGTTTCAATTGATATGAAAAACTCAAGAGTAATGGCTGGACCAGATATCATTTCCCGCGGATTCATTTATATGCGCGAATCAGGAAATTTAATTGGCGAAGCACAAGACTTGCTTAAAAAACATTTAAATAAAGTTATGGGACGTAAAACGACGCAATGGTCGGAAATTAAAAATGAAATTACCGACACACTACAACCATTCCTATATGAAAAAACAAAACGTCGTCCAATGATTTTACCAATCATTATGGAAGTATAAAAAAAACGAGTGGAAATTTCCACTCGTTTTTCTATTGGATTTTTTCTTGTAGACGTTCAATATCATCATCAGAACCGATTACGATAAGAATGTCGCCATCGTGTAAAGCAGCCTGCGCTTCTGGTGTGATAATCATTTGTTTGTCGCGTTTGATACCGACGATATTGACGCCGTATTCATTTCGGAAATCGAGTTCTTGTAAGCTTTTTCCGAGGAATCTTGGATCAGACACAGCAATTTCTACAAGACTGTATTCATCGGAAAGTTCCAAGTAGTCGAGCATGTTTTTTGATACGATGTAGTGGGCAATTCGTCGTCCCATGTCGCGTTCTGGGTGAACGACTCGATCAGCTCCAATTTTATCGAGCAATTTGGCATGTTTGTCACTAGTCGCTTTTGCTGTCACGAATTTAACGCCCATTTCTTTTAAAATGAGGGTTGTTAAAATACTCGACTGAATATCTTCACCGATTGACACAATGACGTGTTCAAAATTTCGAATGCCAAGCTGACGAAGCGCGTTTTCGTCTGTTGAATTCGCAATAACCGCATGGGTTGCAATCGACATATATTCATTGACGCGCTCTTCACTCGAATCAATCGCGAGTACTTCCATTCCCTGCTCTATAAGAGAGCGGCAAATACTTCCACCAAAACGGCCGAGGCCGATAACTGCAAATCCTTCTTTCATTCTAAAAACGCCTCTCTATCCTTGATTTTTAACCAAATCATGTTTAAAAGCATAAATCGCTGCTTGAGTCCGGTCCTGCACGTCTAGTTTCGATAAAATATTGCTGACGTGTGTTTTTACGGTTTTGAGTGTAATGAAAAGCTCATCGGCAATTTCTTGATTTGATTTTCCTTCTGCGATTAAAAGTAAAATTTCATTTTCGCGATTTGTTAAATCATCATGCAAGTTCTTTTCTGGTTTTGCGGTTAGTCGTTGCATCATTTTCCCGGTCACTTCAGGTTCGAGCACAGAATCCCCGCCGTATGTAGCGCGAATGGCATCAGCAATTTCACTTGCTGTCGATGTTTTCAGCATGTAGCTACTCGCACCAGCTTCCAGTGCAGGATACACTTTTTCATCATCAATAAAACTTGTGACGATGATGATTTTCGCTTCTTTCCATTGTTGCATAATTTCTTTTGTTGCTTCGATTCCGTCCATTTCTTCCATGACTAAATCCATTAAAATAATGTCGGGGCGCAGGTCCATTGCCATTTTTACGCCTTCAAGACCATTTTCTGCTTCGCCTACGACTTCCATATCATCTTGGACAGATAAATAAGCAGATACGCCAATGCGTACCATCTCATGATCGTCTACTAATAAAACTTTTATCATTCGTCGTCCACTTCCTTCTCCGCCACTAACGGAATTTTAATCTCTACACTTGTTCCCTTTTTGGGAAAACTAATTATTTTAATGACCCCGCCAAATTCAGCGACACGTTCACGCATATTTTGTAAGCCGTATGAGCCTTGGGGCACATTATTCATGTCAAAACCGATTCCGTCATCTACGACTTTTAAAACGGCTAAATTATCAATGAAAACAAAACGAACTTCAAGCAATTCCGCTTTTGAATGACGTAGCGTGTTGGAGAGTAATTCTTGTACAATACGGAACAAATGATCTTCAATTCCTTTTTGCAATTTAATATCTTCAATTTGCCACTCCACTTTAATTGGCAGTTTGGTTGTTAGCTCTTTTAGAAGCTGTTCCATACCTTTTTTGAGCGACTTTCCTTCTAGTTGCGTTGGACGTAAATGCAAGAGTAGCGCACGCATTTCAGATTGAGATTCATTTACTATTGATTCTACCATTTTTAATTGTTTCTGCAAAACGGGAGAAGCATTGTTCTCAACTTGTTCATTCAGCGCTGATAAAAGCATCATGGCGGCAAACAATTGCTGGCTGACAGAATCGTGCAATTCACGCGCGATACGGTGACGTTCTTCTGACAGAATCGCTTCTTTTGTTTCACCGCTTGTTTCTGCTTTTTCGCTTGCTATTTTTTGCGTTAAGAGCGTTTGGGATTTCATTTTTTCGCGCAGCTGATCGATTTGTTTGTACACTTGCTGTACTTCAACAAAATTTTCTTCATCTTCATCGTGAACTTTCTTTTCTAAATCCCCTTGTTCAAGTAGGCGAATTGCAAAATCGATGCCTTCAAATTTCTGTTTAATAACATACCCAGAAACAGCCCCGATAATTACACCTGCTGAAACAGCCGTTAGTGGTACAAAAACAACGTAAGGTAAATATAGGATTTTAGATTGAAATAAGAGCTCATACCAACTTAAATTACTTGCGAAATAGTAAATGAGCGTTCCGACAAGCGTAGCCCCAAGTAATAGAGCTGAACAAAGCGCCATTTGGGTCTTCGTATAAGTCATAGACGAATCACCTCTAAATCTCCAAACACAACGGATGTGACGATTTTAATTTTACGTGCTGAACGATCATAATTATCCGAGTAAATCTTGACCGTATTATTTTGCATCATTGTACTTTGCTTATCATATTGTAATTTACCGAAAATAGCTGAGTGCTCTAGGCAAATGCCAATATCAAATGGAACAAGCAACCGAATTTTCCCGGATATACCACGAATCATAATAATGCTTTCTCCTGTAGGTAAAACGGTGTTCCCGAGATCAATTATCGTATCACCGATTCCAGTTTGCACATTAATATCTTCCCATTCATATACAACATCTAACACACGCTGATTGCCGAACCACTGATTGCGAATGAAATGGTTCGTCTTATCCGTTTTTGATTCAGGCTCACTTGTTTCAAGCATAAGTAGTTCTGGCGCTCGTTTACGACCAATGTAATGAAAAATCGCAAAGATTCCAACAATCACTAACCCTACTTTAAACGTAGAAGTGAGAAGAATGGCTATTAAAATAAATACGGCTGCTAAAAACAAACGATTGCGTTGCTTCCGCTTTGTTAAATCAGTCTTGCGCGAAGAAAATAGTAAGAAAATACCGATGGCAAGCATGATTAAAAGTTGCCATTTAAATAAAACTTCTAAACCAATTCCAACAATGACGATAATAAGACCAATAAAAAGCGTGGAACTTTCGAATTTTTTCATGACGAACACCTCCTTTTTTTGTCTAAATCAAGCCGTTAATAGGTTCATTATAGAAAACTCCGCTTAATGGGACAAACCGCTATAGCTGTAAGCGTGTCTACAACTTTAGTCGGATTCAGGCGGTGCTGTATTTAATTTCGTTATGAGTCCGTCTTCTTGTGTGACTTTGCGTGCTTTCATTAGTGTGCCAATTGCGCGTTTGAACTGGGCTTTGCTGATGCCGAATTTAGCGCGAATGGCATCGGGATCTGATTTATCGCCAAATGGCATTTCGCCGCCGACACTGTTTAAATAGGTCAAAATCATTTCGGCGTCGTCACTGAGCACTTCATGGACCCGGCCGCGCAAGGAAAGATTTAACGTGCCATCTGGTTTTACGGCAATGACGCGCGCCTTTACGTATTCACCAAGTCGTGGTTCGCTCGTGCGTTCGCTTTCGTGAATGAAGCCGATTGCATAGTTGTCCGTCAGCACAAATGAACCGATTTTTAGGAGCTTATAGACCGTACCGGATACATTTTGGTTGAACATATCTTCTTTTGCACGTCTTGAAATGGCTTTATATTCGGTTTCCGAACCAAGCTCGCCCCAAATCCGATGCTTTTCATCCACCCGAAGAGAGAGCATTAAGCGGTCGCCTTTTTTCGGCCAGAGGTGCGTAAGTGCGGGCAGGTCGTCCATGGAAACGACGATATCTTTTTCGATGCCGATATCGACGAAAACGCCTAAATCTTTTCGAACATTTGTGATGGTTCCAAAGCCGTAATGCCCCACTTGGACTTTTGGTATTGTCGTGGTTGCCGTAACTTCGTGGTCATAATCGATGTAAACAAAAACCTGAATGTCGTCGCCTACCGCGAGGTCTAGGTTTTGGCTATTTCCTTTTTTTAATAAAACGAGTTCGCCTTCTTTTTCTAAAAGAAAACCGTCTTGTTTAACTTCTTTCACTGTCATCATTTGGCTTTTGCCAATTAAATTTTGCACAATTTTTGCCACCTTTTCCGTATATTCCTTGGTCTATTATAGCTTATCTTGCGCGAATTAGATAGCTAAAAAGCCACCAAAATTGGCGGCTTTTCAGAGCATATTTTATTTGGCTTACATTTAGAGGGAATGAATGGCTTGTTGTAATTTTGTGATTTTTTCTTTGTCGAGGGAATTTGCGAAACTACTGTCTTTTCGGGCACCGCTTCCAACGTGATAATCCGTATGGTTCAAAGCTTCCTGAAATTGTGCAATGTTTTCACTCGATACGCCGCTTCCGACAAGTATGCGGAATGAATTCGGTGCATTTTTACTATCTGCTATCCATCTTTTCAGGCGTGGAATCGAATCAAGCGCGCTATTTGTGCCTCCAGACGTCAAAATTTGGTCAATCTCTTCGCCGTATCCGCGGAGCACTTGATAGGCTTCCTCGATGTCAGACGCGTCCTCTAGCGCCCGGTGAAAAGTAAGTTTTAAGTCACCTTTCCAGCTAATCACTTTTTCAAGTAATGCCGTATCAATCTTCCCTTCTTTGGTTAAAGCACCGAATACAATTCCTGTTGTGCCCACTTCTTTTGCGACTTCGATATCGCGTTTCATGGCGCGAATGTCTGCATCATCATATGTAAAAGAAAAACTGTGTGGCCGAATCATCATCATCGCTTCTAGCTTCGAATTTTTAACAATTTCAGAAATGGCTCCGTAACTTGGTGTGAGTCCGCCTTCACTAATCGCCGAAACAACTTCCATTCGGTCAGCGCCAAACTGTTCCGCGCGTTTTGCATCTTCGGCATTTTGAACAATGACTTCTAACAAATTTATCCACTCCATTCTTTCTTCATTATCGCCAATTTGATTAGGCTTTTCAAGTAAAAAAGAGCGAGAATTAATTCTCGCTCTTTAGATTATTTCCCAGTAATGTCATGCAATTTATCTGCGACGAATTCAACGTCTGCGCCGACGATAATTTGAACATTTTCTTTATTAAGTTTAACGACACCGCGGGCGCCTGATTTTTTAAGCGCTGGTTCGTTGAGTAAATCCGAATCTTTCACTTGTAAACGTAAACGAGTTGTACAGTTGTCAACTTTCACGAGATTGTCTGGTCCGCCTAGGCCGCCTAAGTAGCCACGTGCCATTTCTTCGTATTTATCGACTTTACCGCCAACTGGCATTTCTGCTTCCGTAGAACCGACTGCTGCTGCGGCCGTTTGAACGCTTGCATTTGGCATTTCTGCTGCTAATTCTTCTTCCGTTTCATCTTCACGTCCTGGCGTCTTCAAATTGAATTTCTTGATGACGAAATAGAAGAGGACGAAATAAATGAGTGTAAAGATGAGCCCAATTGGGATGAGCTGCCATGCATTATGGCCCTTCGTGAAGTTTAAGGCGAAATCGATTGCCCCGGCGCTAAATGTGAAACCAAGTTTTATTCCGAGAAGGTTTGTAATAAACATCGACACACCCGTTAAAATGGCGTGAATTCCGTATAGGAACGGTGCGATGAACATGAACGTGAACTCGATTGGTTCGGTAATCCCAGTTAGAAACGCGGTAAAAGCAAGCGAGAACATCATCCCACCGACTTCTTTGCGGTTTTTCTTTTTCGAAGTGAGGTACATCGCAAGTGCAGCGCCTGGAAGACCGAACATCATGATTGGGAAGAAACCTACTTGGAACGTTCCAGCTGTTGGATCGCCTGCGAAGAAGCGGTTAATATCCCCGTGTACCATTTGGCCTGCGGCATCAATAAAGTCACCGTAACCAAACCATAAATATGTGTTTAAAACGTGATGGAGCCCAGTTGGAATTAATGCGCGGTTCAGTACGCCAAATACTCCCGCACCAAATGCACCAGCGCTTGTAATCCAGCCGTTAACAGCGTCAAGACCATCTTGAATCGTTGGCCAAGCCCAACCAAATAGAGCAACTAAAGCAAGTGCTGCAATTGCATTTACGAGAATCGCTACGTGGCGACCATCAACAAAATTTTGATTTCCAAAAAACTTTTTATCATATAAGTAATTGTACAAAATTGGTGCGGTTAATCCGGCGATGAAACCAGCAAAAACGCCCATGTTGATGCTTTCATTTACACCGATAACACCAAAGTTTAAAATAAAGAATACGAGCGCGCCATTTAAGCCGGCTGCTCCGCTATTATCACGAGATAGACCGATGGAAATCCCGATGGCAAATAGTAAAGATAAGAACGTGAATAGTGCTGCTCCCCCTGAGTGGATGAATGGTACATTGAATACATCATCTGCTCCTAGTCGGTTTAAAAGGCCTGCTGCTGGCAATACGGCAATTGGCAGCATGAGCGCTTTTCCGATTTTTTGCAATCCACCTAACATTTCATTTCCTCCATTTCATTTTTTCGATATGTTTAGAATATTGCCGCAACGAATGCGCCAATGAATAAGGCTACAACAGATGTTATAATCGGAACAAAACGACGTCCACCGAAAAAGGCGAGCCATTCTGGCAAACGAATATTATAAAATTTATTGTATAAAACGCCTGCTGTTATTCCCATGTAAATTCCACTGAAGAAGTTGAAATTCGCTGAAAATTCCGTTGTTGTAAAGACTCCATCTTTTGGATAGTTTAGCGATACAATAACGGCTCCGTAAACTAACCAACCGACAGCACCTGCAAGGGCTGCTGCTCCGCTTTGATCTTTCGACATTCCGATTGCGATACCCATCGAAACAATTAATGGGAACATGAGCACAAGACCATCATAAATGGATTTCATTGCGTCCATTCCAGTTTGGCTCGCTACCCAGAAAATACCCATAATAATAAGGGCAACAATTGGGTACACAGCGCCAATCGCGAATCTTTTTAATACATCCATCTTTATTCCTCCTAAATAAGTTTAATTTCCCCAAAAACTCCTAAGTCTTTCAATGTGAAGGGCAATATATCCTAATTCCGCATCAGGCAAGGCTTTTTTGTAATCTCTTTGCAAGAGAAGTGCAACCTTCTTCGCGGTATTAAAACTAAATTCAAATTTGGACTTAATCATGTTTAGCATTTCATCGTCCATCGTATGTAATTCTTTTTTCTCTACACGGTTTAAAACAAAACGAAGATGTGTGATAAGTCGCTCATAGGCAATATCTTGGCCTGAAAGGGAGACGTTAAGTTCTGTCGTAATCGTTTCAACCATGCTAGAAATAATTGTGGCTTGGCGTACACTTTCATGAATGTCGCCTGAGCCTATTTTTGCGGTATGAATGTGCAGTGCAATATAAGCCGCCTCATCAATTGGCATATCAAGACCAAAGCGTTCTTTCACATGATTAATCGCCCATAAACCTATCTTAAATTCTGCTTCATATAATACTTTAATTTCATTCAAAAGTTTATTTTGCAAAATAATGCCTTCTTTTATTCTTTCAATGGAAAAGGCAAGATGGTCTGTTAACGCGATATGAATGTGCTCGCTTAGCTTTCCGCCTAAAGTGGCTTCTGCATATGAAATAATTTCTTCAGAGATAGCAAAATATTCTTCGTTGATACGATTTAATAGTTCTTGAAAATGTTCCGCTTCTTCTTGCATGACAAACATTTTTTCAATTTTACTTGGCGAGATAATATCATTGCGTTTTTTATTAAACGCGATGCCACCACCAATTGCGACTTTTTCTTGGTCACCATCACGAACGACCACCGCATTATTATTTAATATCCGAATAATCTTCATGTTGGCTCCCCCTCTTATCGCAATTTTTAAGCAAGGGAGCCGTAACTCCCTCACTCAAAACTTATTTTAATTTTGAAACAAACACTTCTGTTTCGCCAGCAATTGTGTTGGTTACAGCTTTCCAGTCGAAATCAAATTTATCTTCTGCACTGTTTGTCACAACCATTGGAATGATTGTACTGCTCGCATTTTTCTCAATGAAATCTAAATCGGCTTTAATGAGCGCGTCGCCTTTTTTCACTTTTGCACCCATTTGCGTGAGCACTTCAAAACCTTCGCCTTTTAAAGCAACCGTTTCAAGACCGATGTGAACAAGAATTTCTTGACCAAGTTCTGTGCGAATTCCAAAAGCATGTTTTGTGTCAGCAAGCTGAATAATTTCTCCATCAGCAGGTGCTACAATCGTGCCATCAGTTGGTTTAATGGCAATACCTTCACCCATCATTTTTTGGCTAAACACTGGATCTGGTACTTCGTTAAGAGCGACAAAAGTTCCTGTTGCATGTGCAAAAATCGTTTCGTCTTTCTCTTTTTTGAACATTTTTTTAAACATTATCCATTCCTCCTAAGCATGCTTTCTTTTCCAATTGGTAATAGACATAAAAAAGGCACGGAGGGTGCAAAAACTCGGCAGTAAAACCAGCTTCACCTCTCCATGCCTGTTCGTGACAGTAACATGAAAGCATATTTAATAACTTTTTCAAATCTATCTTACTCTTTAAAACAAAAAAATGCAACCTTTTTTTTCACACTTAATGTGTTCCGTTGCTGGATAGCGCTTCGTTTGATACAATGGACTAGAATTTAGAATGAAGGACGTGACACATATCGTGAATCAGTTTTCAAAATGGTTAAGCACAATTGATTGGGATGCTTTCTGGGGGAATGTTATTTCCATTGGGATACGCGTTGCCCTATTAATTGTATTATATTTTGTATTAAATTATGTCGGTCGGAAAATCATTAAAAGTTTTTTCAAAAAATATCGCGCCAATCAAGCGGTTTCGCCTGGTCGGGCAGACACGCTTGAAGGCTTGACTTTTAATGTTTACAGCTACGTTTTATTTTTCACCTTTGCGATTTTGATTTTGCAAAATTTCATGGACGTGACGGCAATTATTGCGGGTGCCGGGGTGCTAAGTTTAGCGATTGCCTTTGGGGCACAGGGGCTTGTTAGCGATGTAGTGACTGGATTCTTTATTTTGCTTGAACGTCAGCTTGATGTTGGTGATAATATTACGCTTGATGCTGTGAATGGGATTGTGGAAAACTTGGGGCTCAGAACGACGCAAGTGCGCGATTTCGACGGGACGCTACACTTTATTCCAAACCGCCAAATTATGGTCGTGAGTAACCATTCGCGCGGAAATATGCGTGTGCTTGTTGATGTGGCGATTAGTCCAACCGCCGATACGGAAAAAGCGATGCAGATTATTGGTCAAGTTTGTACAGAAATGAAAGAGCACAATAAAAACATCGTGGAAACACCGGTTGTGCTTGGCGTGGAAAATTCAGACGGAACAAACATGATTATTCGTGTTGTTGGAAAAGCTGTGAACGGTGAACAATTCAATGTAAAACGCGATTTATTGAAAGAAATTCGGGCCGCACTTGTGGCTGGCGGAATTGACCTGCCTCTTCCAACTGTTGTGGCAAATCCGGCAAGGTAAAAGCAATCCTTTTTGTACTAAATTTCTTGAAATAGCAGCATTTTTAAGAACTCTGTAGAATCTAGGAAAAAACAAAATTAAATTTTAAAATTATTCTTATCTGAAAGGTTTATAGTGCATCGCTCATAAAAAATATGTAAAATCCCCCCCTTAAGCTGTGCAATAAAAAGCACAACTTAAGGGGGGATTCCTCATCTTGTCCCATTTCAATGGGTTAGACAAATGATAATAAATGTTCTTGCTTATAAGAAAAGTTGAATCTATATCAATTAAAATTAACGTTGCGTTTGTTTTCTTCTAAAGAACAAACCAAATGCGCCCAGTACGAGTGCTCCACCAAACAAGATAAGAAGTGGACTACTTGTATCTCCAGTTTTTGGAAGTTCCATTTTACTAGTTTGCTTTTGATTCAAGTTGTTATGACCGTTGCCAGTTCCGTTATTCGTTGCTGGTACACCATCTTTTTCGTAAACGAAGTTAACTGTTTGTGGTTCTTCTGTGAATACGCCAGAAGCATTAGCCGGATCTTGAGCAATCAGTTTGTAGCCTTGAATGTCTTCCGCTACAGCTTTATACTGAGTTCCAAGTTCTCCGGAAATCTTTTTAGAAGGAGCAATTTTATTACCATTTTTATCTACAAAGTTGATGGTAACTTCACTTTTTACAGAATTGTCAATTTGTTGATATACATAAGTGACTGTTTGTGCTTTATCACTGAAGGTACCTGTTGCATTAGCAGGTGTTTCTTTTAAATACCAACCAGCAATTGTTTTTGCTTCTGATGTATAGTCCGCGCCAACATTTCCGCTTAAAGTATCCGCTGGTGCTAATTCATTTCCTTTTGTGTCCACATATTTCACGGTCACATCTGCTGCTGCTTGAACTTCTGCTATTTTCTTAAATGGAACTTGTAAATTGACATTACCACCATCTTGTTCAAAAGTAACCATTTTACTTAGATTTTCTTGATAAGTGGCTTCATCAAATTCATATCCTTCGAAGTTTGCAGCAATTCCATCTAAATCAAATTTTTCTGGACTTGCCCCAACAGCAGCTTCAAATTGTGCTCCATCTATATCTCCACTCATATATGCAACCATATTACTAAGCACATCACTCCATAATATTTCAGAGTCTAATGTTCCTGATCTTAAATCATTATATGTGGCATCTTTTGCTAAATCACCAAATGTCACAGTATCTGTTGGTACGCCATCTGGATATGCATATGATAAGTTGAGTGATGACACTAACTCTTTACATTTACCATCTACAGAATAAAACGAAATACCTACTGTTCCTTTATTTACTGCATTTTGATTATTTGTATACGTGTAAGTTACAGTTTGGTTTGTTTCACCAAATTGTCCATTTTGATTGCTAGGAAGTTTTGTTTCATCTAAGGTGTAGCCGTCGATTATTTTTGCTTCTGTCGTATATGCCGTATTCAAATCACCTTTTTGAACAGTATCATCTGCAATCTTTGTACCATTCTGATCAACATATTCCACCGTTGTCGTCGACTGTGTATTCACCGTATATGGATATACTCCACCGTTACCAGCACCATCATAATATTCTAGGCTAAAGCTCCCAGCACCAGCTTTTGTAGGAGTCCCTGAAAGAACTACATCCAAATATTGATAATGAGTCCCATCGTCACTTTTAGGTCCGTATACTACCTTATAATTAATTCCATCCATATCGGTTAAAATCACTTTCACATCAGAAACATAACTTCCCCATTCACTATTACTTGAAGCTTGGTCTTGAACATGAAGAGTTTTCGTTACAGGTTCCCCGACTGTTAATGTTAAATCACTAGTAGCAGATAAAGTTTGATCACTTTCTAATGTTGCTGATTTTTTCTCAGAATCTCCTACTTTTGCTGCGCTTACATATAATGGTGCTTGAGCAACCAAAGCAGTTGCAAGTGTAATGATACCTACTCGTTTTAAATTCATATTTTTTCTCCTTTTTAAAAATTAATTAGTATAACTTTATAGATTGATTTTGAATATCAAACTATTATTTTTAAGATATTCACATCCTTTACCGAAAATTCTGAACTATATTTTTAGATTTAATTCTAGTGATTTTTAACTAAGAGACTATACATATCAGATTATCTTTCTTTTTTTTAATTATATCCCTGTATAATTTAATTTTTTTCATCTCTTTAGTTTTTATGACTTTTCTTCAAATTAAGTTCATTTGTATTTTCTTATCAAAGTATAACAAAGAATAAAGATTCCCATTTGTGTAAATTTCCCAGTTTCATTCTTTTTTTGTGACAATTTTTCAAAGGCAATAATTTTTTATTATATATCTATATTTATGGATTTCATATGTTTTGTGATAGTTTTTGCTTATAAAAATATTCCCTCCTAAGATTTTTGTTTTTAAGCAAAAAAGAAAATTGAAGCAAAAATCCTGTCAATCGTATAAGATTTAGGACATAAATAAAAAATAAGCATGAATCCAGTAAAAGCTATTTTAAAAATGGCTTTTACTGGATCCATGCTTATTTATTTCCCAAATGCTTCTGGATTTTTATTCCATTCTTGTAGAATTTGACGCTCATTTTCTGTGACGTAGCCTTCTTCAATTGCGACATCAATTAGTGTTTCGTAATTGGTCAGTGTGACGAGTTTAATATGTGCTTCGCGCAATCGTTTTTCACTAACAGGTAAGCCATATGTAAAGATTGCGGCGATGCCGAGCACAGTGCAACCGGCTGATTCAAGGGCCTCTACTGCTTTTAGCGAACTTCCACCAGTTGAAATAAGGTCTTCGATGACGACAACTTTTTGACCGGGCTCGATTGGTCCTTCAATTTGGTTGCCTTTACCATGTTTTTTTGCTTCACCGCGAACATATACCATCGGCAAGTTGAGTAAATCGCTTACCCATGCAGCATGTGGAATACCTGCTGTTGCCGTTCCTGCAACAACTTCACAGTCTGGAAATTCAGCTTTAATTTTTTCAGCTAAGTGCATCGCAATCATTTTGCGCACTTTTGGAAATCCTAGTGTTAGACGATTATCACAATAAATCGGTGACTTCATACCTGATGCCCATGTAAACGGGTCACTTGGCTGCAAAAAGACAGCCTTTATTTTTAATAGTGCTTCTGCCGTGTTTTTTTCCATCATTTTCCCCACTCCTCTACAATTTTCGCATATGCTTTTTGTGGATTTTCTGCTTGTGTAATTGGACGACCAACCACAATGGCACTCGCTTGCATCTCTCGTGCCGCACTTGGTGTGACGATGCGCTTTTGGTCATCAGATGCGGCGTTTGCTAGGCGGATTCCGGGCGTGACACATAAGAAGTCTGGGTGCGTTATTTTTTTGATGTCATGCGCTTCAAACGCGGAGCAGACCACACCGTCAAGGCCTGACTCGTAGGCGAGCGAACTGTAATTTAAGACAGACTCTAAAAGCGTCGTCTGAATTTGTTGGTCACGCTGCATGTCTGCTTCACTCGTACTCGTAAGCTGCGTCACGGCAATCAGTTTCGGGCGTTTGCCACCTTGGCTGCCTTTTACAAGTCCTGAAAGCGCGGCTTCCATCATGCGTTTTCCGCCGGCAGCATGGACGTTCACCATGTCGACACCAAGCCGCGCAATGACCGCCATGGCGCGTTCCACCGTGTTTGGGATATCATGCAGCTTTAAATCAAGGAAAACTTCGTGCCCTTCCGCTTTAAGCGATTCGACAAAGGCTGGGCCAGTCGCATAGAACAACTCCATTCCTACTTTTAGCGCTAATTTCTCTTCTGCTATTTTTCCCAAAAATCCTGCGACTTGTTCTGCTGTACTAAAATCTAGCGCAATAATTGGTTTTGTCATCTACCTGCCCCTTCTTTCCTCAAGTCTTCTAGCGTGCTTATACCAAGCTCGTCCATGCGAGCAGGAAGTGCATCAATCAGCTTTGGACAAATATGTGGATCCGTAAAATTGAGTGTACCGACTGCGACCGCGTCCGCGCCAGCGATTAAAAATTCCAACACATCATCCACCGTTTGAACGCCGCCCATCCCAATGATGGGGAGTTGTGTGATTGTGCGAACTTCATGAATCATTCGAATTGCCACTGGCTTAATCGCCGGGCCTGACAAGCCACCAGTGCCATTTGCGATAATCGGCTTGCGCGTTTTTAAATCAAGCCGCATGCCAAGCAGCGTATTAATCATCGTCAAGCCGTCCGCGCCAGCTTCAGAAGTCGCTTGGGCAATCGCCTTAATATCTGTCACATTTGGCGAAAGTTTCACATAAACAGGCACCGTTGCCACTTCTTTGACCGCCTTCGTCAATCTGTGCGCCACTTCTGGATCTGTTCCAAAAGCAATGCCGCCGTGTTTGACGTTCGGACAAGAAATGTTCAGCTCAATCGCTTTGACGGCTTTTGCATCACCGATTTTCGCACAAACTGTGACATAATCTTCTTCTGTTGCTCCCGCCACGTTGGCAATAATCGGCGTATCAAATTGTTCGAGGAAAGGCAGTTCTTCGTTCATCACCGCATCTAAACCGGGATTTTGCAAGCCGATGGCGTTTAGCATGCCACTAGGCGTTTCCGCGATTCGCGGCGTAGGATTGCCAAGACGCGGCTCTGGCGTACAAGCCTTAACCATAATCGCACCGAGTTTGTTTAAATCAAACAAATTCGCGTACTCGCGTCCAAAACCGAAACAACCAGAAGCTGGCATAATCGGATTTTTCAAGTTTAAACCGGGAATATTCACTTCTAAGCGATTCATAATTTCACCTCATTTGCGTTAAAAACGGGGCCATCTTGGCAGACTTTAAATTGCTTTCCGGCTTCATTTCCTTTGCAGACACAAGCATAGCAAGCGCCAATCCCGCAAGCCATGCGTTCTTCAAGCGAAAGGTAAACCTCGGCCTCTTGAAAGCTCGTTTGAACGGCCTGAAGCATCGCGCGTGGACCGCAACTAAAAACCGCATCAGGCGACCAGTCGAACTGGTTCGTAATATCCGTCACAAAACCTTGTGTTCCGTATGTTCCGTCGACCGTACTAATATGGACCTCGCCGAACTTGGCCATTTCCGCCTCGTAAAAAATATCCTTTTTTGCCGAAAAACCGTTCACAAACGTTACCGCTGCGCCTAGCGCGTGTAGTTCTTTTCCTAGCTGGTATAAAGGAGGCACGCCAATGCCCCCGCCAACGAGCAGCACCTGCTTGCCCGCTAAATCTTCCTTGACTGAAAACCCATTTCCAAGTGGCCCTAAAACGTCAGCAGAGTCCCCGGCTTCTAACTGTGCCATTTGCCGCGTTCCGTCCCCTTCAACACGGTAAATTAACGTGCATTCGCTGCGCTCTTTATCGTACGCCGCAATACTAATTGGTCGCCTTAAAAGCAAGTCTTGCCTGTTCGGTTTAATCATCAAAAATTGCCCCGGTTGCATATTTAAAACGTCTTCTCCGCCTAAAACCAGTTCAAAAACGCGGTCGGCAATTTCAGTTTGCCTAATGACTGCCATCTTTTTCGCTTCCATGTTTCTCCTCCCGTCTGTTTAAACGGACTGAATCGCTTCTAGTTCAAATGAGCGTGATTCGAGTACGCGTAAAATTGCTTCCGCCGTATCAAGTGACGTACAAACCGGTATGCCATTTTCAACCGATTCGCGGCGAATTTGGAAACCGTCACGTTCTGGTCTTTTCCCACTCGTCAGCGTATTCACCACAAGGGTAATTTGTCCGTTCCGAATGTAATCCAAAAGCGTTTCATGATTTTCACCAATTTTCTTCACTTCGGAAACTTGAATGCCAGCTTCTTCCAGCACTTTCGTTGTTCCAGCAGTTGCCATAATTGTAAAGCCAATCGTGTTGAAACGTTCCGCTAGCGCAGTGGCTTCTTTTTTATCGCGGTCAGCAATTGTTAGAAGCACCGTCCCGTAGTCATGCATTTTTGTTCCACTTGCTACAAAACCTTTATATAGCGCCTTTTCAAGCGTCACATCTTTCCCCATAACTTCGCCCGTTGATTTCATTTCTGGGCCAAGTGACGTATCTACGCTGCGCAATTTCGCGAAGGAGAACACGGGTACTTTTACAAAAATTTCCTTCTTCTCGCGCGCAAGTCCTGGCATAAAGCCAAGCTCCTTCAAGCTTTTCCCTAAAATGACCTTCGTTGCCACATTTGCCATCGGAATGTCCGTAATCTTACTTAAAAACGGCGCCGTCCGACTCGAACGCGGATTCACTTCAATGACGAAAACTTCTTCGCCGCTCACTACATATTGAATGTTCAACATGCCAATAATGCCAAGTCCTGTCGCAAGTTTCGTCGTATAATCCGTAATTTGTTGCTTCACTTTTTGGTTTAAACTTTGGGCCGGATAGACTGCGATAGAATCGCCCGAGTGTACACCTGCACGTTCGATATGCTCCATAATTCCCGGAATAAGCACATCTTTCCCGTCGCTAATGGCATCGACTTCTACTTCCTGACCTTGCACGTAGCGATCGACGAGCACTGGATGTTTCGGATTCACCTTCACTGCGTTGTTCATATAATAGATTAATGCCTCTTCCGATTCGACGATTTCCATCGCACGTCCACCTAGCACGTATGACGGGCGAACTAAAACGGGATAGCCGATTGATTTTGCGACTTCAAGCGCGCCGTCCACAGATGTGGCCGTTTTGCCGGCTGGTTGCGGGATTTGCAAAATTTCAAGCGCCTTTTCAAACTTGTCGCGATTTTCGGCGCGGTCGATGTCTTCTAAGCTGGTTCCTAAAATTTTAACACCGCGTTCTGCTAGCCCTTCCGCCAAATTAATTGCTGTCTGCCCACCAAATTGCACGACAACGCCTAGTGGCTGTTCGATTTCAATGACGTGCATAACATCTTCTAGCGTTAGCGGTTCAAAATACAGCTTGTCGGAAATCGAAAAGTCAGTGGAAACTGTTTCAGGATTATTGTTGATGATAATCGCTTCATAGCCAGCTTGTTGAATGGCCCAAACAGAATGCACCGTCGCGTAGTCGAATTCCACACCTTGGCCGATTCGAATCGGGCCGGAGCCGAGCACGATGACTTTTTCTTTCTCACTGCGAATCGATTCGTTTTCCTCTTCATAACTGCTGTAAAAATACGGTGTCGTAGAGGCGAATTCGGCGGCACATGTGTCCACCATTTTATAGACTGGCAGCAGATTTTCTTGTTTGCGCAAATCGTAAAGCGCGGCCTCACTTGTTCCCCATAACTCCGCAATAAACGCGTCGGAGAAGCCCATTCGTTTCGCCTCATAAAGCGCCTCGAGGTCTCCTTTTTGCTCTTTTAATTTAGTTTCAAGCGAAATGATTTTTTCTAATTTATACAGGAAGAAAAGATCGATTTTTGTTTTTTCGTGAAGGGACTCGATTGTTTCCCCTCGTCTAAGAGCAGCGGCCAAGAAAAACAGTCTGTCGTCCTCTGGGAAGCGAATTTTTTGTTCGAGCTTCTCGGCTGTTGCCTGTTCTGCTTCTTCTAAATACACGTGACTAGCACCGATTTCGAGGGAGCGTGCGGCTTTTAGGAGCGCTTCTTCCCATGTGCGACCAATGGCCATGACTTCGCCGGTTGCTTTCATTTGTGTGCCGAGTCGTCTGTCGCCATTTTCAAATTTATCAAACGGGAAACGCGGGATTTTTGCGACAACGTAATCGAGGGCTGGTTCAAAATGTGCGAAAGTCGTGCCGGTTACGGGATTTTTAATCTCGTCTAGTGTGAGACCGACTGCAATTTTTGCGGCTAATTTTGCAATTGGATAGCCGGTTGCTTTTGACGCGAGTGCTGATGAGCGACTAACACGCGGATTCACTTCGATGACGTAATATTGGTAGCTATCTGGGTCGAGTGCAAGCTGAACATTACAGCCGCCTTCAATTTCGAGGGCGCGAATGATTTTCAGCGAAACGTCTCGCAGCAGTTGGTATTCGCGGTCTGAAAGCGTCTGACTTGGCGCAACAACGATGGAATCCCCTGTATGTATGCCGACTGGGTCCATATTTTCCATGTTACAGACGACCATCGCGTTATCATTTGCATCGCGCATGACTTCGTATTCGACTTCTTTGAAACCAGCGATGCTTTTTTCGAGTAGGCACTGCGTCACTGGGCTTAGCTTTAAGCCACTTTGGACGATTTCTGCAAGTTCCGCGTCATCATGACAAATCCCGCCGCCTGAACCGCCAAGCGTATAAGCTGGTCGAACAATAACGGGGTAACCAATTTGGGCTACGAAAGTTTTTGCTTCTTCTAAATCATGAATGATTTCGCTTTCTGGTACAGGCTGTCCTAGTTCATTCATAAGGTCACGAAACGCCTCGCGGTCTTCCGCTTTTTTGATGGCCGTTAAATCGGTTCCGAGTACTTCCACGTTCATCTCATCTAAAATGCCGGCGCCAGCAAGTTCCATTGCCATATTTAGACCCGTTTGCCCCCCAAGTGTTGGTAAAATCGCTTCGGGACGCTCTTTGCGAATGATGCGCGACACAAAGTCGAGTGTGATTGGTTCAATATATACTTTGTCTGCCATTTCAGCATCTGTCATAATCGTCGCTGGATTTGAGTTCACTAAGACGACACGATAACCTTCCTCTTTTAAACTCAAGCAAGCTTGTGTGCCTGCGTAATCAAATTCTGCGGCTTGGCCGATTACAATTGGGCCAGAACCGATTACTAAAATCGTCTTAATATCCTCGCGTTTAGGCATAATCCATCCGTCCTTCCCGGTCTAAATCCATCATTTCTATAAATTGGTCAAACAAGTAATTAACATCGCTTGGTCCTGGGTTCGCTTCTGGGTGATATTGCACGGTGTAAGCAGGATAATCGCGGTGTTTTAAACCTTCAATTGTGCCATCATTTAATTCAACATGCGTCACGGCTAGATCGGTTTTCAAAAGGGAATCTGCGTCCACCGAGTAGCCATGGTTTTGTGCCGTAAAATCGACGCGTCCCGTAGCAAGCTCCTTCACTGGGTGATTGGCACCGCGGTGACCGAACTTCATTTTAAATGTATCCGCGCCATTTGCGAGTGCGAACAATTGGTGCCCTAGGCAGATTCCGAAAAGCGGCACCTTGCCTTGCAAGCCTAAAATCATATCCTTCGCTTCCGGCACATCTTTTGGATCTCCAGGGCCATTTGAGAGCATCACGCCGTCAGGATGCATGTTTAAAATTTCAGCAGCCGTCGTATCGTAAGGCACAACTGTCACGTGACAATTGCGCTTATTTAATTCCTTTAAAATCGAACCTTTCACCCCGTAATCGACAAGCACCACGCGTTTCCCCTCGCCCGGACTCGCAAATGGCTTCGAAGACGACACCTCACTCACTTGGTCAGAGGGCAGCCTAACAGAACGCAAGTGATGCAGTAAGCTTTCTTTATCGGCATCAGCTGGGGCTAAAATGCCTTTTAATGTTCCAACGCTGCGAATCATTTTGGTGAGTTTACGCGTATCAATTCCCGCAATACCCGGAATGTCTTTTTCCTTCAAAAATGCATCAAGCGTCATTTGTTCGCGCCAGTTGGAAGCAAAATCAGCCGCTTCACGGACAATCACCCCTTTAACCACAGGTTGAATCGATTCGAAATCATCGCGATTGATGCCATAATTCCCAACAAGCGGGTACGTGAAGGTAATCATCTGGCCGTAGTAAGAAGGATCGGTAATCGTTTCCTGGTAGCCCGTCATGCCCGTGTTAAACACGACCTCACCAATTGTTTCCTTGTCCGAGCCAATCTTATCGCCGATAAAATAAGTTCCATCTTCAAGCATTAACATTCTTTTCATCATTTATCCCCCCAAGTGTAGACGATTTCGCCACGTGCGATTGTTAAAACTGGCCATCCGAAACATTTCACGCCGCCAAACGGTGTATTTCTTCCTTTCGATAAAAACGTCTCCGGATTAATTTCCTCTTCTTTGTCTAAATCGATAACCGCAATATCGGCAACATCTCCGATACCAAGATGTCCGTACGAAAGCTTAAATACCTCTGCTGGTTTCTCCGCCATATAACGCGTAAGCTGTGCGAGCGTCCAGTCCCCGTTTTTCACAAAATGCGTGTACAGAAGCGGAAACGCCGTCTCAAGTCCGACAATGCCAAATGCGGCTTTCTCCATTGACACGTTTTTTTCGCTTTCCGCATGCGGGGCGTGGTCTGTTGCGATAAAGTCAATCGTCCCGTCAAGCAACCCTTCTAAAAGCGCGTTTTGATCCTCACGACTTCTAAGTGGCGGATTCATTTTCCAATTGCCAATATCGCCTGGAATGTCCTCCTCATTTAGTAGCAGGTGATGCGGTGAAACTTCTGCCGTCACATGAATGCCAGCGCGTTTTGCGTCGCGCACAACACGCACCGATTCTTTAGTTGAAATATGGCAGACATGATAGTGGCACCCTGCTCTTTCGGCGAGCAAAACGTCACGCGCAATTTGAACGGACTCCGCAATATTTGGAATCCCTTTTAACCCCGATTCCTTCGCGAACTTCCCGTCATGGACAACTCCCCCGTAGACAAGCGAGTTATCTTCGCAGTGAGCGACAACCGCCATATCGAGCTTCGCCGCGCGCTTCATCGCTTCGTACATTGTACCAGCCGTTTGAACGCCAACCCCGTCATCGGTAAACGCAAAAGCTCCTGCGCTTTTTAAGCCCGAAAAATCAACGAGCTCGTCCGTGCCAAGTTCTTTCGTAATCGAGCCATATGGTAAAACGCGAACGCGCGCTGTTTCCTGAATTCGTTCGACGAGTGCAGCCATTTTTTCTGGCGTATCTGGAACTGGCTTCGTATTTGGCATTGAGCAAACCGTCGTGTAGCCGCCTTTCGCTGCCGCTTTCGTCCCGGTTTCAATGGTCTCCTTATGCTCCCCGCCTGGTTCGCGCAGATGCACATGGACATCAATTAGCCCCGGTGAAACAAATTTCCCTTTGACGTCAATAACTGTCGCCGTTTCTTCCGTGATGTTTTCAGCAATCTTCACAATTTTGTCGCCGCTTATTAAAATATCTTGCTTCGTTAATTCCCCGTTTTCGTTTAAAATTTGTCCGTTTTTTAAAATGTACATGTTTTCACCCTCACTTCTTTTTCTTTTAAAACTGCTTCCAAAATTGCCATGCGCATATAAACGCCGTTTGTCATCTGTTCAATAATGCGCGACTTGGCCGACTCTACTAAAGAATCTGCAATTTCCACATCGCGATTAACTGGGCTTGGGTGCATGATAATCGCTTGTTCACCCATTTTATTTGCGCGCGCTTCCGTCAAACCAAATGTTTGATGGTACGTTTCTTTATGGAAAATCGCCTCGCCGTCGTGGCGCTCGTGTTGAACGCGCAGCAGCATGACAACATCTACCGTTTCAACGAGCGTATCCATCGTCATATGCTGTCCAAACGCGCTTAGCTCATTGTTGAACCATTCATCTGGGCCGGCAAAATAAATGTCAGCACCAAGTCGTTTGAGCACTTTCATATTCGAATTCGCCACGCGACTGTGGGAAATATCGCCGACAATGCCGACTTTCAAACCGGTGAAGTACCCAAATTGTTCGCGAATGGTGAATAAATCGAGCAGGCACTGGCTAGGATGCTCGCCGCAACCGTCACCGCCGTTTATAATGGCCATATCAAGCGTGCGTAATTCATCGAAGAAGTTTTCAGCTGGGTGGCGAATAATTGCGATGTCCGTCCCGAGTGCTTGCATGGTTAAAGCCGTATCATAAAGCGTCTCACCTTTTGTTACGCTAGAGGCACCAGGCTCAAAACTTAACACGTTCATGCCGAGTTTTTTCTCAGCCATCTCAAAGCTTGTATGTGTTCGTGTACTCGGTTCAAAAAACAAATTGACAGCGTAGACTTCTTTTTCGAATTTCGTTTTTTCTTCTTTTTTAAAAAAAGCCGCTTGGTTTAAAAGCCCTTCAATTTCTTCATTACTTAGTTCGTCCATCGTCAAAAGATGTTTCATTTTATAACGCCACCTTCCATTTTTTCTATATAAAGACCTCTTTTAGATTTTTCCAAAAGAGGTCTTACATTTACGCGTGTTTCTTCTCGGGAATGACTAAGTTTAAAATAATCCCAACGACAGCTGCCATCGCCATTCCAGTAATTTTCACGGAATTGATTTCTACGAAGAAGCCACCGATGCCGATAACGAGCACGACAGAAGTAATAATTAAGTTGCGGTTAATATTTAAATCGATTTGGTTGTCAATCATCATTCTAAGCCCACTTGAAGCAATAACACCGAATAACAGGAACGAAATCCCGCCTAGAACAGCTTGCGGTACAGATGTGATGATAGCGTTGATGTAGCCAATAAAGCCGAATAATACAGCGAACACAGCCGCCCCGCCAATGACGAAGACGCTATAAACCCGTGTAATCGCAAGCACACCAATGTTTTCCCCGTATGTCGTAACAGGAGGCCCACCGATAAGCGACGCAATAACAGAAGCCGTTCCGTCCGCAATAAGCGAGCGATGTAGCCCTGGATCTTTAAAGAAATTTCGGTTCGTAATTTTGTTTAAAACGAGTTGGTGCCCCATATGCTCAGCCATCGTGACGAATGCAAGTGGCGCCATACTAATGATGACCGTTGCCGTTACAACCGGGTCAGCATCAATAAATGGAATTGTGAAATCTGGAATTTGGAACAAACTAGCTTGTTTGACAAGTGAGAAATCAACGAGACCAAATGGAATGCTTACAAGGTAGCCAACGAAGAAGCCGAATAAAATCGGAATCAGTCCGAAAAATCCTTTGAAAGCAATCATTGCAATCACTGCGGCCATTAACGTAATCAGCGCAACAGCAACTGACTGGAAGCTATAATCGCCACCACTACTTGTTCCCATCGCCATAGCAGCAGCATTTGGTGCAAGGCTAAGCCCGATAACCATAATTACTGGTCCAACTACAAGTGGCGGCAAGACTTTTTGAATCCATTCAACACCTGCATAGTAAACAATTAAAGAAATAATCGCATACACGACCCCGACGGAAAACGTTCCGACCATAACCGAGCCCGGCGAATCTGCCAACATAAACATCGTGAGTGGCTGAATGAATGCGAATGAGGAACCTAAGTAAGCGGGAATCTTGCCGCGTGTAATTGCTAAATACGCGAGTGTCCCGAGCCCACTCGATACAAGGGCGACGCCGGGATTCATTCCTGTCACACTTGGTACAAAAATGGTTGAGCCAAACATCGTAAATAGATGCTGAATACTTAAAACAATCCATTTATTCCAAGTAGGTTTTTCGTGTATATCAAGTACTGGCTTTGCTTCGATTTGTTCTGACATTTTTTTCTCTCCTTTAATTAAAAAACTCCCTGCGCTAGGCAAAGAGTTAGAAAGGTAGAGTTTGGCTCTACGACTCCACTCTTTGCTAGCCTCTCTGGACTGCATTTAAAAAGTGTTTTATTTGAGTATCATGATGGCATCTTCGTCCGTATCTACTTCAGAAAGATGCACTTCAATACGTTCTTCTTTTGAGGTCGGCACATTTTTCCCGACAAAATCGGCGCGAATTGGTAGTTCTCTGTGGCCACGATCAGCGAGCACCGCAAGCTCAATTTGCTCCGGACGACCAACGTCCATTAGCGCATCCATCGCTGCACGCACCGTTCGCCCCGTGTATAGCACATCGTCCACTAAGACAATCTTTTTCCCTTCTAAGGAAAATGGGATTTCCGAGCCGTTTACAGATGGTTCCCGCGTTTCTGCGTTTTTAAAACTTAAATCGTCGCGGTAAAGCGCGATATCGACTTCCCCGACAGGCACTGCCACGCCTTCGATTTCCTGAATGCGCGCTGCAATTCGTTTAGCAAGGAAAATGCCACGCGTTTTAATCCCGACGAGCGCTAAGTTTTTTGCGCCTTTGTTGCGCTCAATAATTTCATAGCTGACACGAGTAAGGGCACGCCCTACTGCTGCTTGATCCATGACGACTACTTTTTCAGCCATAATGTCCTCCTTTACATATAAAAACCCTTCACCAAAGCGGCGAAGGGTATACGTATCATGCGTATAGGGAAATACACTTTTCCCGTACAAAACGTTTACCTTTTTAGCCTCTCTGGACTACCTTTAAAGGTGCTCTTTAACTTCCTTCAGCTTACAGGAAAAAAGAATATGTGTCAATGCTTTTTACCTAAAAAAATAAATTCATGTTATAATGATGAAAGAATAAAGTAAAGGAGTGGCATTTATGGCTAAATCTAAAGCAAAAAAACAGCGTGAAAAGCTCGTGCGCGAAGGTCGCCTAAACCCAGAAATAAAACGCAGTCCTTTCCACACACTCGACTTATCCACACGCAAAACGAAAACCAAAAAAGATGCGTTGTATCAAAACAAATATAAAAACCATTCTTTGGGTGATGAAAAGAATGGTTTTTATTTTGCAATTAAATTGTTGTTTTTGTGTATTTGGAAAGGAGAAGGAAGATACTCCTTTTCGCTTAAAATGTAACCTCCATACTATCAGGAGCATTCGCACTTGTAAGGTTTTCAAAATACCAGAAGTACACATTGTCACCATCTAAAGTAATTGGAATAACTTTTGTTGCGGTTTGCCCGTCTATTTTTAATTTTGGTGTATTTATTGCTTTAGAAATTCCCCATTGTAACTTCGTAGTTTCTGGACTTAAATTAAAAGTTTGTTTTGGATTGTTCATTTTAATGGCTAGTTGAATCATTTCTACATCTGATAGTTTTGATTTTTTCTGTGAATCCAGCTGCGCCTGCCAGACAATTTGTGTTGCATTTGTTGGATTTGAATACTGTTCTTGTCCTGAGTCTAATTTTAATTGGTATTTATACACTGTTATCGTATCTTTATTTTCATAAGAAGATTTGAAAAATATGATTTGATGATTGTCGTCTTTTAAAGATAATAATTGCTCACCCAAACTATCTTTATCAAGAGCAACCGAGAAGGTATTATTTGCAGTAGCCTTATCAATAGATGGATAAAATTTCACAACATTTTCTTCATTTTTCTTCTCCTCTCCCTTCAGAGATTCAGCTGTATTTGAACAGCCCATTAAAACAAAGAAAATGCTTAATGAAATTTTTAAAAAAGCTACATTTTTTTGATTCATATTATGGCCTCTTTTCATTATGCAATTGCGCATGCTTGATTCCAGTCACTCTTAATCGGCTCCCTACTTTAACACCATTTTATCTTAAAATCTGCCGTCCCTTTTATCGCTGTGCACTTTTCCCCCAATATAACACAAAACTCTCGAACAAAAAAGAGCACCACGAAAGCACTCTTTTCCAAAAATATTCAATTTGATTCGCGTAATGTTGCGAGGGTTTCGTGAAAAACGTCTGGTAATGGAGCTTTAAAATGCAGGCGCTCGCCCGTTTTTGGATGTTCAAATCCTAACTCACTTGCGTGCAAGAATTGGCCGTTGCCTTTTAACGTGTTTTTTGGTCCATATTTCGGGTCGCCGGCAAGGGGGTGCCCGATGTATTTCAAATGAACGCGGATTTGATGCGTCCGGCCAGTATCTAGTTGGCATTTTATAAGCGTGTAGGCACCAAATCGTTCGACGACTTCAAAATGCGTGCGCGCTTCCTTGCCATCTGCAACAATCGCCATCTTTTTGCGATCTTCTTTTGCTCGTCCAATCGGCGCTTCAATCGTGCCCTTTTGGTGCTTAATATCACCATGGACGAGAGCCAAATAAATCCGGTCGCTCGTCTTGTTCTTCAGCTGTTCTGAGAGCGACTCGTGTGCCGCGTCGTTTTTCGCTACCATTAGAAGCCCCGATGTATCTTTATCGATACGGTGAACAATGCCAGGACGGACGACCCCATTTATTCCCGACAAATCCTTACAATGATAAAGTAGCGCGTTCACAAGCGTACCGGACATGTGGCCCGCTGCCGGGTGAACGACCATGCCTTGCGGTTTATTCACGACCAAAACATCTTGATCTTCGTAATAAATATCGAGTGGGATATCCTCTGCTTCCGCAACAAGTTCTGTGACCTCCCGAATTTGGTAGGTGATAACGTCGCCCGTTTGCACTTTATAGTTCGCTTTGACGCTTTCGTTATTTACAAGAACATCACCCGACTTTAGCATCGATTGAACAAGTGAACGGCTTAAATCGGTCAGTTCACTAAGTGCCTTATCTAGGCGGGCGCCTTTCATTTCTTCAGTAATTTCAAGCTTCATGAATTCGTTCCTTTCGTTTTGCGATCATCTAAGAAGACGTAAATAAGCATGAGCACTACCCCAATTGATAGCGAGGCATCCGCAATATTAAAAATCGGAAAATGATAGCTTCCCCACACGGTGGCAATGAAATCCACGACTTCCTGATGCAATAATCGGTCAATGAAATTCCCTAAAGCTCCGCCTAAAATGAGCGCCAAGCTAACAGAAAATAATGTGTGACCTTTCGCATACTTTTGCATAATATAAACAATAATGCCGACAACGATGACAGTAATAATATAGAAGAGCCACATTTTTCCTTCTAAAATGCTCCAAGCAGCTCCGTTATTTCGGTAACTTAGCCAGTAAAGGAAATTCGGAATCACCGTAATTTGTTCCCCGATTTCCATATTTTGTACCACTAGCCATTTTGTAAATTGGTCGACAATTAAAACGGCGACCGTGATGAGATAATAATAGTACATCTATTCTCCTCTTTTCCAAAAAGAAAAACCACCCATCGACTGGGCAGCTTTTCCGAGTCATTATATCCATTGTAAAATATATTGCGCTAAAAATAAAGCCGCAATCACATACATCACAGGCGAGATCTTTTCCTCTTTTTTTACAAATAAATGTAAAATGGGGTACGCGATAAAGCCTGCGGCAATTCCGTCCGCGATACTGTAGGCGAAAGGGATAATGACAATAATGAGTAGGCTTGAAAAACTATTCGCAGGATTTTTTAAATCCATTTCTTTTAATTCCTGTACCATCGACATCCCGATGATGATTAGAATCGGCGCAACCGCGCTGTTTGGAATAACTGAAAGGAATGGCATTAAAAAGAGCGAACATAAGAACAAAACACCCGTTGTAACACTTGCAAGGCCTGTTTTGGCGTTGCTTGCAATCATCGAGCCGCTTTCAAGTGCGGAAACCGTTGGACTTGTTCCGAAAATCCCGGATAAAAACACGGTCACAGAACTCGCTTGAAGCACTCGTGGTAAGCGTTCCTCATGTTTTAATTGCCGCACTTGACCGTATGTCAAACCGACCGTTTCAAACACGACAACCATCGTTAGAGAAAATACGCCAGACCAGAAGGCCACTTCCGTTATGCCGGAAAAATCGAGTTGCAAGAACACGTCTTTAAACGGTGCTAGGCTAAGCGCGCTTCCGCTCACTTTTCCGTTTATGCCGAAGAAATAGCCAATGATCGTTCCGATGAGTAGGCTGACTAAAAAGCCGCCTGGCACTTTGCGAATGACGAGAATCATCGTTACAAGTAGCGTGAGTATGGTCGCTAAAACGGCGGGGTCATCTAATTTACCAAGCGCTAAAATCGAATGACTGCCACGCGTTACAATTCCGCCTTTCTCTAAGCCAAGTAAAATCAAGAAGAACCCTAATCCAACTGTTATAGCTTGCTTCAAGACAAGTGGAATGGCTTCATTTAATTTTCGAGCCAAAGGGGTAAAAGCAAGCACCATAAAAATGATACCGCTCACGACAACGACAGCGAGCGCTTGCTCGAATGAAAGCCCCATCGTGTTTACTAGGCTGTATGCAAACAGCGCATTAATCCCCATACCGGGCATTAAAATAAGCGGTAAGTTTGCCCAAAAGCCCATTAGAAAACAGCCTACTACGGAAATGAAAATCGTTGCGATGACAACGCCCTCGTAACTCATTCCTGCCTCACTCAAAATCGAACTGTTGACAACAATGATGTACACAACGGTGAAAAAGCCAATCATGCCAGCTAAAAGTTCAGTGCGAATTGTCGTACCTTCCTTCTTTAGCTGAAACATTTGTTCAAAAACTTTTTTCATTTTTCTTCCCTCTATGAAATTGTCCCTCTCCCAACCCACAAGGATACGCCTTGTCACAAGATAAAATTATAGCAAAGAACTGGCTAAAAGTAAACGCTACTTCGCGAGTCCGCCGTGTATCCGCTCAAAATTGAGTTGCATCATTTCCAAATACGAGTCACCCGCTGTCCCGTTTTTCGCTGTTGAATCAGTAAACAGTTTGGCAACAATAGGGACGTCCGTTTCTTTGGAAACACTTTCCATGCTTCGCGGATCCACGCTCGTTTCAACAAATAAGCTTTTCACATTGCGCGTACGAATGGTCTTAATAATTTGGCGCATCTGTTCCGGAGTTCCTTGACTTTCAGTATTAATCTCCCAAATGTAAGCCGCAGAAAGTCCGTATCTTTCAGCAAAATATTTAAACGCTCCCTCACTTGTTACAAGAGTCTTCTGATTCTCATTCAAATCACCGAAAGCAGCAAGGCCTTCCGCATCTAGTTTCTCCAATTTGGCAATATAGTCCTTAGCCCGTTTTTCGTAATACGCTTTATTATCAGGATCTTTTTTGGAAAGTGCCTTCTCAATGTTTTTCACATAAATAATCCCGTTTGATACATCTAACCAAGCGTGCGGATCCGTTTCACTCTCCTTCCCCTTTTCCGTCAAATATTTCGGTTTTACACCTTCACTCAAAACTGTCGCATCGTCTTGCGATTTCCCGGTCGTTTCAAGCATCTTCGTAAACCAGCCATTGCCCGTTTCAAGATTTAAACCGTTGTAAAAAATAACATCCGCATCCGTTGCTTTCTGAATGTCCTCCGGTAATAAATCGTATTCATGCGGATCTACGCCTGCCTGCACAATGTTATATAAATCAATTTTATCTCCGCCAACATTTTTCACCATATCTGCTAAAATCGAATACGTGGCGACAACTTGCAATTTGTCAGTTGATTTTTCTTTATCGCTAGCCGCACCGCACGCACCAAGCACGACCAAAGCGAGGAAACTCGCAAATAAAATAACACGTTTCATCCTAAAACCCCTTTCTTTTTAACTAAAATAAGATTTTTGCTTATAAAAATGATGATAAATAAAAGCGTTGCCGTGAGTACAATGGTTGCGCCGGAAGCCAAGTTATAGCGATAGCTTAAAAACAGCCCAATCACAGAACTCACTGCACCGAATGAAGCAGCCAGAAAAATCATCGTCTTCAGCCGGTGGGTGATTAAATACGCTGTAGCAGCTGGCGTAATGAGCAGTGCAACGACGAGAATAATCCCCACTGTTTGCAGCGCCGCAACCGTCACGAGCGTGAGCATCAACATAAGAAAATAGTGCAAGAAGCGCGTGTTATAGCCATATGTTTCGGCCACAACCGGATCAAAAGAACTGATAAACAATTCTTTGTAAAAAAGGCCAATTAATGTGACGACAATGGCCGCAATTCCAATCGTCAGCCACATGTCTGATGAACGTACAGCGAGTACATTCCCAAACAAAATGTGATACAAATCCGTGCTGCTTTTCGCAAGCGTAATTAAAATAATGCCTAGTGCAAAAAAAGCACTAAATACGATTCCAATCGCCGTATCGCTTTTAATCGTACTTTTCTGGTTCACAAATCCAATCCCGAACGCCGCCAAAATACCGAATAGCACCGCCCCAAAGAAAAAATTAATGCCTGCCATATACGAAATCGCAACGCCTGGTAACACCGCATGACTAATTGCATCCCCCATCAGCGACATACCACGCAAAATGATAAAACTACCAATGACGCCGCACACAATTCCTACCGCAACAGACGTAAGCAATGCTTTTTGTAGAAATTGGTATTCAAATAATCCTTGAACAAATTCCATTTTATCCGCCCCTCACCATTTGAACCTCATAAGCTCGTTTAATCATCTCGTCTGTAAAATGAGCCTCAACAGGTCCAGCTGTAATTAATTTTTTATTTAGTAAAATAATCTCATCGAAATATTCTGCTACTTTATGAAAATCATGGTGAACAACGACAATTGTTTTGCCAGAGTCGCGCAGTTTTTTCAGCAGTCCCATAATAAATCTTTCACTCGTCGCATCAATTCCCGCAAAAGGTTCATCTAGCAAAAAAATTTCCGCATTTTGTGCTAGCGCTCGTGCAATAAAAACGCGTTGCAATTGTCCGCCAGATAATTGACCAATTTGTTTCTTTGCATAGCTTTCCATTCCAACTTGTTTAAGCGCCTGATGCGCCCGCTCTTTTTCTTTCTTTCCGGGCTTTTGCATCAACCGCAAACTTGGATAGGTTCCAAGCAGAACCGTTTCTTGGACAGTTATAGGAAAAGTTAAATCGATTTCACTACGTTGCGGAACATAAGCAATTTTTTGTTTCACTTTTATAAGCGCCACATCCGAAATCATCACCTCTCCTGCTTCACGCTTCACGAGCCCCATCATCGCTTTTAGTAACGTCGATTTCCCAGCCCCGTTAGGCCCAATAATTCCCGTTAATTTTCCAAGCTTTATCGCAACACTAATATCGTCCAACACAACTTTATCTTCGTATCGAACCGTGATATTTGTAATATCCATAAAATCCTCCTCTTTCCTAAAAGACTCTTTTTGAACTAAAACTAAAATTGTTTCCTTTGACCAACTTTTATTTTAGTATAATCGAGACATTTTAAAAAGGCAAGGTTTTTGTATAAAAAAGAACCTCACATACGTGAGGTTCAATCAATTGAGTCCGCTAACTTTTTTAATAGCCGTTTAAATTCTTCTTGTTCGGCATCTGAAAAGACAGCGAAGCGTTTTACAATTAATTCGCGTTTTCGTTTGCTGACTTCCTTAACAATTTTCTCCGCTTCGTCAGTGAGTGAAAGCAAAATGATGCGTCTATCTTCTGTTAAACGATTGCGCGTAATAAGCGAACGAGCGACTAGCGCGTCCGTGAGTGATGTAATGTGACTCGCCGAAACGTCCAGTTTTCTAGCTAAATCACTCGTTTTATTAACACCACTACTAATCAATCTCAAGACGCGGTATTCACCGCTGCTCATTTTTTTGTCTAAAACAGATTCAATATCATGGCGAAAACTGCTGAATACTCTTTTGACGGCTGCTTCAATTTCTAAATAGTTATCCACTTCAATATCCTCCTGTGTGTATCTCTTATTTGGTCATCGCTTTTGCGGCATTTAATTGCGGATCGTTTTCCTTCAGTTGTTTTTGAATCAACTCCACTAACTTGTCCGTCGTTTTCCCAGTCATAATGCCTGTTTGTTCCAAATCATTATCACGTTGGAAGCGTTCCACTGCATAGGCGGTTTCGGTTGTGTAAAGCCCATCAACATCGCCAACATTGTAGCCAAGGGCTTTTAGGAGTTCTTCAATGGTCTTAACATTGTCGCCAAAATCATTGATTGTATATTTCTCGCTGCTAGGTGGAACTGTTGCTGTCGCATAAGCTGGCATGCTGATGACCTTATCAGGCGTAATTCCTTTTTTATGAATCCATGTGCCGTTTGGTGTGAGCCACTTCGCAATGGTTAGTTTAATCGTTGACCCGTCCTCGATAGTTTTAGCTGTTTGGACCGTGCCTTTTCCAAAGGACTTCGTACCAACGATTTGAATATCCCCTGATTCACTCGCTGCTGCTGCTAAAATTTCCGATGCGCTTGCGCTACCATTATCAATCAATATCGTTGTTGGCACTTTTACTTTATAGCCATCATTTGCTGAACTGTCTGCTGTAATGGCTGTTTTCTCGCCATCTTTGTCCTCTTCTTGCACAACCACTTTCCCATCTGGAACGAACATACTAGCAATACTTACCGCTTGATCCAGCAAGCCGCCTGGGTTTCCGCGCAGGTCCATAACAAGACCTTTCATGCCGTCTTTATCAAGTGATTTCAATGCTTTTAAAAGTTCTTCAGATGTATTCTCAGAGAAAGTACTGATGGTGACGTGCGCAATTTTATCGTCGCCCATTTCTTTATAAACCGTTTCAATCGGAATTTCTGCACGCGTGATTACCACATCAAAAGGCTTATCAACACCAGGGCGTTGAATAGTAAGTGTTACTTTCGTGCCTTTTTCCCCGCGGATTTTTTTCGTTGCTTCTGTGGCAGTATCACCTTTGACTGATTTCCCGTCTACTTTTAAAATAATATCTTTTGGTTTAATGCCCGCTTTTTCAGCTGGAGAATTTTTAATCGGTGAAACGACCATGATGTTTCCGTCCTGCTCTTGAATTTCAGCACCGATTCCTTCAAAGCTTGAGCTAATCGAATCATTGAAATCCTCCGACTCTTTTTCTGTCATAAAAGTTGAGTAGGGATCATCTAGCGAATTTATCATCCCTGTAATCGCTCCATCAACTAAATCTGCTGAATTCGTGTCTTGGTAGAAGTTTTTCGTAATCTCGTCGTACGCTTCATATAATTTTGTAAACTCTTTACGTTCTGGAATGGAAACTTTTACTTGTTTATCTTCCCCAAGTGACATCACAATCGTTGTAACAAGCGCTGTCACGAACACAAAGGCAAATAAAAGCATAATAAATGGAAATGTCTTTATTTTAATATAGCCATGTCCTGGCTTCTGTTTTTTCGAGTTATTCTCATCTTGTTGTTGGTTTTGATCCATCAACCTTCACCACTTTCTTTATGTATAGCAACTTTCATTTACTATCCTAACTTTTTTATTTTAACAGTTTTTCCCCGTTTATGGTATCCTTTTCCATTGAAATAATTGTAATAAGCTTACAATATAAAAAGCGCAATCAAAAAAGATTGCGCTCAGCTTGTAGAAAAACTCTAAACTTTAAGCCAAACAAAACGTACCACGCACAATCAGACTGATGACAAATGGTGAGATTCTAGGCAAAGCCGAGTACCGCACCGGAGCGTACTTGAGTACGTGAGGAGCGGAACGGAGGCTTTAACGACGAAGATTGCTGTTTGTCATCAGTCTGAGCGCAATCAAAAAAGATTGCGCTTTTTATATTTCCTTCGCGATTAAACGACTTCATAGCCTGCTTCTTCAACAGCTTCCGCCATTTGTGTTTGGGTTACTTTGCTAGCATCAAAGCTAACCGTCGCAGTTCCTTCTTCAAGTGAAACTGTGGCTGCTGAAACACCAACTAATTCTCCTAGCGCTTTTTCAACGCGCGCTTTGCAATGATCGCAGCTCATTCCTTCAATTTCTAATACTTCTTTTTCCATACTAATCTCCTCCTAATTTTTAAATTTATATCTTTTTAGTCGCAGTGCGTTACTGACAACAGATACGGAACTAAACGCCATGGCAAGTCCTGCAACCCACGGGGCAAGTAGCCCAAGGGCTGCAATTGGAATACCGGCACAATTATAGGCTAACGCCCAAAAGAAGTTTTGTCGAATGTTTCGCATCGTAGCACGGCTAAGCTCAACGGTTTCTGGAATGAGCGTTAAACGATGGCCAACAAGCGTTACGTCACCAGTTTCAATTGCTATGTCGGTACCTGTTCCGATGCTAATTCCTACATCAGATGCGGCAAGAGCTGGGGCATCATTTATACCATCGCCAACAAAGGCTACGACATGACCTTCATTTTGCAGTTTAACGACTAACTCACTTTTATCCCCAGGGAGTTGTTCTGCAAAAAATCCATCAAGTTGTAAGGCGTCAGCCATATTTTGAACGACAACGGTTTGGTCACCCGAGGAGACAAAAGTTTTAATTCCTTGCGCCTGCAAGCTTCGAATCGCCTGAACCGCTTCTGGACGAGCTACATCAGATAACGCGAAAGCACCCGCAAAAGTTCCTTCAATCGCCATTAATACGACCGTTTTCACCTCTTGCATAAAGGATTCAACTTGTTCGCGAGCATCCTCAGAAAGCTCCGTTATCGCCTGAATATACCGGTAAGAACCGAGCTCCACTTTTTGACCGTCCATGACACTTGACATGCCGTGGCCTGCTTTTGCGCGAACGCGACCAATTTCAACGCCGTCCGTTTGAACACCGTCTTCAGCGAGCTTACGATTTATCGCCATCGCAATTGGATGTTCACTTTGCGACTCAATTGCGAGCGCATATTTTAGAAAGCGTTCATCGGTACTAAAAACATCCGTCACATTTAGCTTGCCTTCTGTAAGCGTACCTGTTTTATCGAAAATAATCGTGTCAACTTTCGACGTGCGTTCAAGATGTTCGCCACCTTTGAATAAAATACCATTTTCAGCGCCTTTCCCAGTTCCAGCCATAATGGCGGTTGGAGTCGCTAGGCCGAGCGCACATGGACAGGCGATGACAAGCACGGCGATAGCGACTTCAAGCGCGTGACTCAACTCGCCGCCAACTAAAAGCCAAGTAATAAACACGACAAGGGCGATTCCTAAAACTACGGGGACAAAAATACCCGAAATTTTATCGGCAATTCTTTGGATGGGCGCTTTCACGCCTTGAGCCTCTTCTACTAATCGAATAATTGATTGCAAGACGGTTTCTTCCATTCGTTTCGTTACGCGAACTTGCAAGGCACCATCAAAATTCACCGTACCACCGATGACGTCGTCGCCTGCTTTTTTATTCACGGGGACTGGTTCTCCGGAAATCATTGACTCGTCGATACTCGTTTCGCCAGATACAATAATACCATCTATGGGTATTTTTTCGCCCGGACGAATGACTAAAATATCCTCTAGGCGGAGCTCTTCAAGCGGTACCTTCCATTCTTTTCCGTCGCGAAGCACGTTCGCCTCTTTCGATTGAAGTTTTAGTAACCCTGCGATGGATTCCGTCGTGCGTGAAGTCGCATAGCTTTCGAGTAGTTTCCCAAGCAAAATGAGCGTAATCAGAATCGCACTCGTTTCAAAATAGTAATGCGGCATATCTGTTTGTCCTGTCATTTGCAAAATGTACTCGACAAGGCTGTAAAAATAAGCTGCGCTCGTTCCAAGTGCGACGAGAACATCCATATTCGCGCTTTTCCCCCGAAGTGCTTTGTAAGCTCCGTCATAAAAACGATACCCAATAATAAACTGCACAATGCTGGCTAAAACGAGTTGAACTGTCGGGTTAATGACGTTCATCACAGTGTGGGCAAAGCTTGTCGTAGCAAGCCCGGGAATATGTGAAATCATCGTAAGTAAGAGCGGAAGCGAAAGAATCGCCGAAATGACAAAACGCCAAACTTCTTTTTGGAAATTCTTCGCTAAAATTTCGTCTTTTTCGGCTTTGGACATTTTTTCTTTCGCATCATATCCTGCGTGCTTGACAACCCCAATCAAACCATCTGGCGAAATCACGTCTGGGTCATAGTAAACCGCCGCGCTTTCCGTTACCAAATTGACGTTCGCCTGCTTAACGCCATCTGCTTTATTTAATGATTTTTCAACGCGCGTCGAGCAGGCCGCACACGTCATACCAAATATATTTAAATCTTGCCGAATGTATTTCTCCTCCATTTAAAACACTCCTTTTACGTTTTGGAAAATTGGCGTATTGTTTGGACCAAATCATCCAAAACTGCTTCGCCGTCGCCCTGACTTGCAGCGTCCATCACGCAGTGCTTCGTGTGATGCTCAAGCACTTCTAGTCCAACTTTTTTTAGCGCCGAATTCGCCGCCGAAATTTGCACGAGAATATCCGTACAATACCGATCATCTTGCACCATTTGTTGAATTCCACGAATCTGTCCTTCCACGCGCTTTAATCGATTTAAAATTTGCTTTGTTTCCTCCGAATCGCGCGGAACAATTGGTTTATCCATATTCATGCGAGCCCCTCCTTTTTCGATTTACAATTACCATTATACCCCCTATAGGTATAAAAGCAAGTGTTTTGTTCAAAAAAAAGAATCATGATACATCATGATTCTAAAAAACTACTTCGCACTAGCCGCCTGAACTTCCTTATCCAAAGCTTCTACGTGGTCAAAAAATTCTTCTAGCGTCCAGTTATTTTCGTAAATAATTTTAGCCGCATCTACACCCACATAACGGAAATGCCAAGACTCATATTGATATTCTGTAATGGCTTCCTTGCCTGCTGGATAGCGTAAAATAAATCCATACTGATGCGCATTTTCTTTCGCCCACTTGCCTTCTGGTGTGGCGCCAAAGCCTTCGCTTAAATTGAAATCCGCACTTTTAGATGAAATATCCATCGCGAGCCCCGTTTGATGTTCGCTAGTTCCCGGATAAGCCACAGCCTCGCGCGCCTTAGCATCACCTTTCGCATTTACTTCGGCTTGGAAAACTTCTTGTTGGCGTTTATAAGAACGATACCCCGATACGGCATATAAATCGTACCCAGCCTCTTTTGCTCCTTGGAACATTTTCGAAAGACCTTCCGCTGCCTCTTTTCGCATATGCGCTTTTTCAATAGAAGTATCTCCGAATGAGAAAGCGACATCAGGCACGACTAAGTCGGCTGGTGCATACGTTGGTTGCATCGAGTATTTCTTATTCGCTAAAATTAAAAGATTATCTTCATTTTCAATATACGTAATGCCATTTTCCACTTTTGTCTGATTTTGCTTATCAATAAACGGATAAAGTGGGTCTTTTTTTAATTTTTGCAGTTCCGTATTTTGTGTAACTTCGTTTGTCGGTGCATTTACTTGCTTTTGCGAATCAACATCATGAACAGTTTGTACGATGGACACACAAATCGCAAGCGCTATGCCAATAATTGTATTCATGTGAAATGATCAACCTTTCTGAATAACTGCACAATGCCCCCATCAGCTTTTTAAGTTCTAAATTTCGTTTTAGCGTGTAGCGGAAAGCGCCACTTCAATCATATCATCGAAAGTCGTTTGGCGTTCTAATGCCGTTGTTTCTTCCCCAGTAAAAATATGATCGCTAACGGTTAAAATTGCTAACGCACGACGATTGTATTTTTGAGCTAGCGTATAAAGTGCAGCGGCTTCCATTTCAATCCCAAGCACACCATAATCCGCTAATTTTTGTTTATCAAGCTCATCATTGTAGAAACGGTCAGATGAAAAGACATTGCCAACTTTAATTGATAAGCCTTTTTCAACACCTGCGTCATACGCTTTTTTTAGTAAGCTAAAATCTGCAACAGGTGCAAAATCAACACCGTCAAACGTATTGCGATTAATTTGTGAATCAGTAGAAGCCGCTTGAGCAATGACTACATCACGTACTTTGACGTCTTTTTGCATGCCGCCCATTGTACCAACACGAATTAAATTTTGCACGTCATAACTTTGAATGAGCTCATTCACATAAATCGATATCGATGGTACACCCATTCCTGTTCCCATGACGGACACTTTTTGCCCTTGATAAGTTCCTGTAAAACCAAGCATCCCGCGAACATCATTAAATAAAACTGGCTTTTCAAGAAAGCGCTCCGCAATATGTTTCGCACGTAAAGGATCTCCTGGCAATAAAATACTTTCGGCAATTTCACCTTGTTTTGCTGCAATATGTACACTCATCTTACTTTCCTCCTTAGCGGTTTTTTTCTTCGTCTAACAAGTACTCGTCCCAAAGTTCATCAAAAGTCGCCATACCATTTAAATAAGGCGCATTTAACTCTAAATAATCACTTACAGTATGATAATTTTTCGCTTGTTTTGGAAAACTATGATCTTTATAAGCCGCATTCGCAAAATTTGTTTTTGCGTCCTGCTTTACTGGATCCCGATAAGTCATTAAAAAATGGTAAAAAGATCGTCCCAAATTCGTTCCCTCCATCTTGTTTTTCAACTTTTACTATAGAGGATTTTCGCGAAAAGGTAAAGCTAAATTGTAAAAATGATGAAATCAGCGCTCAGATAGCTTTTTCAAGATTGCTTCACAAATTTCGTGGGTTTCTAGTGCGTCATCTTTTGAAATTGGTTCTGCCGCACCGCTTCTGACAGCATCTAAAAAGGCATGGATAATCGGTACGAAGCCGCGTTTTGCGAGCGTTCCTTCCCAATCTGCATGGCGCACTAGGCGCGTTTCGATGCCGGTTTGAATCGTTAGTTCCGTCAAATTGGCGACGGTCCATTTTCCGTTTTTCGTCATCAATTCAGCTTTTTCTTCGCTGACACCGCTATTTCGGTTCATGATGGCCGTTGCGTTTTTCGTTTCGCCCTTGAATTGTACCGTTACACTCGCTAATAAGTCTCCGTCAAACGTACCGTAGACATCAAAATCCTGAATTTTTTCCCCTAAAAGAAAACGAACCGAATCGATAACATGAATGAAATCGTCATAAATGAACGTTCGCGCCTCACCTGGTTGGTTCGGGCGATTTTTTTGAATGACAATCATATTGGCATCTGGAAGCTCTTTAAGCGTTTGATAAAACGGCACAAAGCGGCGATTGAAGCCCGTCATAAACAGCGTCTTTTTTTCTTTTGCAAGTGCTGTCAATGCGCGCGTTTCCTCGATATTATCCGAAATCGGTTTATCAACATATACGGAAATCTGATTGTCTAAAAGTTGGCGCACGATTTCTGGATGACTTGCCGTTGAACTATGTACAAATGCGGCTTCAATACCCGCTTCAATGAGCGAATCAATCGACTGATGAATATGCGGAAAGCGATATTTATCGCTAAGCTGTTTCAATTTCAACGAATTTCTTGTATAAAGATGAATTTCAACATTTTCCATTTCTGCAAAAACTGGCAAATACGCCTTTTGTGCAATCCCACCTAACCCAATAATTGCGACTTTCATTCTAGCACTCTCCTTTAAAAGAAGGCCCTTTAGAATGTCCAAAGAGCCTCCTGATTTATTCAAACAGTTTTTGATATTCTGCATAACCTTCTTTTTCCAAGTCACTTCGTGGTACAAAGCGAAGCGCTGCTGAATTAATGCAGTAGCGCAAACCACCACTTTCCCGTGGTCCATCTGTAAACACGTGTCCTAAATGGGAGTCGGCTTCTTTTGAACGAACTTCTGTCCGTCGCATGCCGTGACTCGCATCAAATTCTTCTGCGATTTCTGCCGCATCAATTGGCTTTGTGAAGCTCGGCCAGCCGCAACCCGCATCATATTGATCTTTGGAAGAAAAAAGCGGCTTTCCAGATACGATATCCACGTAAATACCCTCACCAAAATGATTGTAAAATTCATTTTCAAACGGGCGCTCCGTTGCGCTTTCTTGCGTCACTTTATATTGTAAATCCGTGAGTTCGCGTAGCCTTGCTTGTTTTTTCTCATTATTCATAGCGCATCACCCTTCCCAGTGCGACTGAATAAACTGATCACGGCCAGATGCATTTCGGTAGCCCTTATAATGACGCGCATCTTTTTTATAAAAATCTTGATGGTAGTCCTCTGCCGGATAAAACGTTTCAGCCGGTACAATTTCCGTTACAATCGGTTTTTTAAAACGACCACTTTTGTCTAAAGCTAGTTTTGATTTTTCGGCAATAGCTTTTTGTTCAGCATTATGGTAAAAAATTGCTGGCCGGTAGGAATCGCCGCGGTCAACAAATTGGCCAGTCGCATCAGTTGGATCCGTTTGCTGCCAGTAAACCTCGACTAATTTATCATAAGGAAAAACTTCTGGATCAAACGTAATTTCAACCGCTTCCGCATGTCCCGTCTTACCGCTACAAACTTCCTCATACGTTGGATTTTCCGTAAACCCTCCCGTATATCCCGATACAACTTTCAAAATGCCCGGTTGCGTGTCAAAAGGCTTCACCATACACCAAAAACAACCGCCTGCAAATGTCGCTTTTTCTAAATGTTTTTCCGTCAAAATTATCACCCTTCCTACCAAAAAAACTATTTCACTGGTACTAAAAGTGTAAACGAAATATCATCTTTCTTCAAATTTAGCGCATCGACACGAACTTTCGTATCCCCTTTTAATTTTAAACGATCGAGTGCAAGATAGATTGTTTTCTTTTTCGGAATCACCGTCACCCAATCAGGGAATTTATATTCCTTGTTCACAAAACTCATCACAGAAGAAACCGGCAGCGGCAGCGCACCAACCGACATACTTTTAAGCGTGAGTAGCACATTTCCATCGTCCACTACTTTTGGGGAAAAATTAAGTGTCAGCTGGATCGGTTCATTAAACAGTTCCGCTTCCGCTTGGAAAGTCACCGTGTTGCCAACATAAACGTCATAGCCAATATCATCATCATTCGTAAAATCATCAATGTACGTCGCAATCAGCTTATTTAAATCCGCTTTCGTCGTACTCGTTTGAAACTCCACATTCTTTTTATTGCTAATTAAAGCCGGCCCACCAGATTCAGTAGGACTTAAAACGAAAATCGACAAATAAATCCAAATGAAAAATCCGCCAATAAGAAGTAATAACGCCAAACAAATGATTTTCCAATAATTTATTTGCCGCTTTAAATCCGCTTTCGTTTCATTATTTCGCTTGCTCCGCTCCAAACCAATCACCTTTCTTATTTTGGAATTTCCCCGTCTTGTATCGCTTGATTTATGCTTCCATAAAGCTCAGCCGCCATCTTTTCATAGCCTTTATGATTCGGATGGAAATAATCACCCGAAAGTAGCGGGTTCGGCTTGTCCATATTTTTCTTTTCGCGATTTTCAATAACATTCGCAACTGGCACAAAAATAACGTCTTGTTCGTCTGCAACAATTTTTTCAGACCCTTTATTCCAACTCGAAATAATCGTATCCAGTTGTTTAATTTGGCTGAAATATGTGGTGTACGGATTATAAATCCCCACTAAAAAAACAGGCGCATCTGGATTTAAGGTATGGATTTCTGAAAAGAGGGTGACTAATTGCTTTTGGAAATTTTTTTCCGCTTTCGTAAAATCACTTACTTGTGCTTCAAGTAAGCGCGACTTGAGGATTTTCATGACATCATTTCCCCCGATTGTAATTGTGACGACATTCGCCTTTTTTAAATCGGAACGGAAATCCTCATTTTCATCCAAACGTTTTAAAAGCTGATCAATTCGGTTGCCCGAAACGCCATAATTATACGTTTTGACGCTTCTGACATCCTCATTTTGTTTCAGTTCTCGCTCTAAAATCCCGACATAGCCGCCATTTTTCTCTTCATCGCCAATGCCCTCCGTCAAGGAATCGCCCATCGCGAGCAATCGAATTGGCGTCTGTTCCGCAATCCTTTTTTGCTCCATATAATCTTTCAAATAAAATCCGCCTAGAATCCCCGCAACAATGACAAATACGGCGACTAAAAGCCAAATCCATTTTTTCTTCATCTATCTTATTCACTCACTTCATTCAGTATAGTACATAACTGCAAAAGCGCCGTTTCCTGCATGCGTTGCCACAACTGGGTCGGCATTAAAAATCGGCATTTTGCTAAGCTGTAATATTTCCATCGCCTGCGCTTTGAACTCCTCGGCCATTTTAAGACCATTCGCATGTTCAATATCCAGCTCGACAATTTTTTTCGACTCCGTTTTAATCACATCAAATAAATACGACATGATTTTTTTGTTGCTTCGTAATTTAGCCTCTTCTTCTAGCTGGCCATTTTTTAAACGCGCAATCAATTTAATGTTTAACAGACTACCTAAAATCCCTTGCACTTTCCCGACGCGCCCACCTTTAATAAGGTTTTCAAGCGTCACAACGACAATATAAAGTTTCGTTTTCGACCGAATTTCCGTCATGCGCGCCGTAATTTCCTGAACCGAAGCATCGCCAGATTTCGCCAATTTAGCTGCCTCAAGCACTTGGAAAGCTTGGCCTCTTGCGATATAATCCGTATCAACAACGGTCACATTTCCTTCAACCATTTCGGCAGCTTGTCTAGCCGTATTCACCGTTCCACTTAATTTTTCCGTTAAATGAATGGATAAAATATCGTAACCTTCAGCAATATATTTTTCATACATCTCAACAAAATTCCCAATTGCGGGTTGAGAAGATTTTGGTAAACTTTTTGACGAACTCATTAAATCCATAAAAGCTTCCGGTGTTAAATCGGTTAGCGGATTATATATTTTCCCGTCAACCTCTACAGACAACGGTAAAACCGCAATCCCCCACTCGTTTTGTTCTTCAACTGAAATACATGCTGTAGAGTCCGTAATAATTTTTATTTTCCTCATACTTTCATCACATCCAATTTTCGCTTGATACTCCCTATTATAACGTTCAATTGGCTATTAGGATAGTCATATTAGGAAAATCTCAGAAAACTCTTTTCATTCTAACATTTTTGCCGTAAGATAAAGGTATTACAAAAGAAAAGTTTGGTGATAAAATGAACACGATTTCCTATAATTTTAAAGAAGAACTCGCGAACGCCATCACGCACGGTATCGGCTTTTTACTTAGCATTCCAGCCTTTATTTTACTCGTCCTATATGGCGTAACGAAAAATGATCCTCTCTATTTAACCAGCTTTCTCATTTACGGCATCTCGCTTATGGTTCTTTATCTTTGCTCCACACTACTGCACAGTTTTAAGCCATGCAAAGCGCGCAAAATTTTCAACATTATGGATCACGCATCCATCTACTTACTAATCGCTGGCACCTACACACCGTTCGTTTTAATCACCTTAGAGGGCGCACTCGGCTGGACGCTCTTCGGCATTGTCTGGGGGCTTGCACTTCTCGGCATTACGTACAAAATCTTCTTTTTGGAAAAATGGCGGGTTCTGTCAACCATCGTTTATGTCATCATGGGGTGGCTCGTTTTAATCGGCATTAAGCCGCTTTATTCCGGCCTTAGTGCAACTGGTTTTTGGCTTCTCGCTACTGGCGGCATCATGTTCACGATTGGCGCTGTGCTTTACAGCTTTCCAAAAATCCCGTACATGCATGCGATTTGGCACCTATTTGTCATCGCTGGCACAACCTTTATGTATTTCTGTATTTTGTTTTATGTATAGAAAAACGCCACCGGGCTCTTGCCCGGTGGCGTTTATTTAATTTGCTTCAGCAAAAGTTGCGCATTAATCGCCACAATAATCGTACTTAGCGACATAATCGCCGCACTAATTGCGGGCGGTAAAATGAACGGGTATAAAACGCCTGCCGCAACTGGAATGGCAATCACGTTATAAAGCGTTGCCCAAGCCAAGTTTTGCACCATTTTACGTTTCGTTAATTTTCCCCAATGAATCACCTTGAACACATCTTCTGGATTGTTTTGGATTAAAATAATATCTGCCGCTTCATTTGCGACTTCCGTTCCGCTCCCAATTGCGATGCCAACACTCGCTGTTGCTAGGGCTGGGGCATCATTGACACCATCGCCAACCATCGCTACGTACTCCCCTTTTTCTTGGAGTTCCGTTAAAATTTGGAGTTTTTCTTCCGGTTGAAGTTCCGCAAAGTAGCCATTAAGTCCAAGTTCATCGCTCACATGTTTCGCGACCGCTTCATTATCTCCTGTAGCCATAAAAACGCGAATCCCGTTTGCCTGCAAATCTTTCACCGCTTGCTTCGATTCCGGCCGAACCTCATCAGCCAGCTCAACTTGCCCAATCAGCTCGCCTGCGATGACCAAATACACAACCGTTCGCGCCGCAGCATCTTCCGTTTTAAGCGGCTTCAAATCAAAATCTGCCAGCGCCTTTGGACTAAGCACCGCATGCTTTTCGCCGTCAATCAAGCCACTAACCCCTTTTGCAGTTAAAGCTTCAAAACCAGTAACATCGTGCTTCCGCACCTCATGCTCCTTGCCGTAATTTGTAATCGCGCTTGCAATTGGGTGTTCTGAAAACTGCTCGAGGGAAACAACGCGCTGAAGGACTTGTTCCTCCGAATAATCGCTTTTAAAGCTCACGACCTGAACAACCGTAAAATTCCCGATTGTCAGCGTACCCGTTTTATCAAAAACAACGGTTGTCATTTTGCTACTATTTTCAAATGCCGTCCGGTTGCGGATTAAGACGCCGTTCGCTGCCACTTTCGAAATCGAGTTAGAGGCCACGAGCGGAATCGCGAGTCCAAGAGCATGCGGACAGGCAATAACCATGACGCCAACCATCATCATAATCGCAAACGACGGTTCCCGCCCTAAAGCCAGCCAGACAATTAAAGTTGAAAAACCCGCTGCTAGTGAGATATAAGTTAGCCATTTGGCTGCACGGTCCGCTAGATTTTGCGTTTTTGATTTGGCGTTTTGCGCTTTTTGCACAATATCAATGACCGTCTGCAAATAAGATTCCGCCCCGACTCCCGTCACACGAAGCGTTATCGTGCCACTTCCGTTAATCGAGCCGCCAATCACCTGGTCTCCCGTCACACGCTTGACCGGCCGTGATTCCCCCGTCAGCATCGACTCATCAATATGCGTGCTACCACTTTCAATTTCACCGTCTGTCGGGATTTTATCGTTTGCACGCACGAGCACCTTGTCGCCTGGCTGAATATCGCTAATGTCTACCTCCACCTGTTTCCCGTCCACCAGTTTAATTGCCTGTTTCGGCAAAAGTCCTGCAAGAGCTTCAAGCGCTTTTGACGCCCCCATAATCGAACGCATCTCAAGCCAGTGCCCAAGCAGCATGATGGAAATCAGCGTACCTAATTCCCAAAAGAAATCCATGCCATGAAAACCGAAAACCGTTGCTACACTGTAAAAATAAGCAACTGAAATGGCGACACTAATTAAGCTCATCATGCCAATTGCATGGTCTTTCACTTCCGAAACGGCCCCTTTTAAAAACGGTAAACCGCAGTAAAAATACAAAATGGATGCGAGAATAAGCTGCACAAATTCCGTCCCGGGAAATGTCAATTGATAGCCAAAAATATCTTGCACAGCAACAGAAAGCACGACAAGTGGGACTGTCAAAAAGAGCGAAATAATAAACTTCTTCTTAAAATCCCCCGTATGATGCCCCGCATGTTTATCGTGCATATGCTCCGAATCTTCCTTATGCAAATCATGGTGATGACTATGTTCATTTTCCATCAATCACACCTTCTTTACATGATATTTCAGACTGATACGTTTTAGTTCACACAAATTCAAAGTTTTTCACAATCTGATTTCCATCACTATTGTAACATCAATTTGTGAATTTTTCCGAAAAGGACTTCGCAAAATAAAGTCGCATGAAATCTTTTTCGATTCCATGCGACTTTTCTAGAGCGCATTCAATAAATCAAATTGCGCCTGATACAAATTGTAGTAATAGCCTTTTTGCGCCATGAGTTCATCATGACTACCAGCCTCCTGAACGAGCCCATTGTCAATATAGAAAATTCGCGAACTATTTTTAATCGTGGAAATCCGGTGCGCGATAATAAATGAGGTCCGTCCTTCTAACAAACGTTCAAGTCCCTCTTGTAATAAAATTTCCGTTTTAGTATCAATGCTTGAAGTTGCCTCGTCTAAAATTAAAATCTTCGGATCCGCAAGAAGCGTTCGCGCAAACGAAATGAGTTGCCGCTGTCCAGCCGAAAGCGTGCTACCACGCTCTTTAACCTCCGTATGATACCCGTCTTTTAAATCCTTAATAAAATCATGTGCCCGAACGATTTTCGCCGCCTGAATAACCTCTTCTTCCGTTGCATCTAGCTTCCCGTAACGAATATTCTCAATAATCGTCCCGGAAAAAATAAAGGTATCTTGCAGCATGACCCCCATTTGACTGCGCAGCGAATGAAGTGTCACATCACGAATGTTCTGCCCATCAATAGCAATTTCCCCTTCATTCACATCATAAAAGCGGCTCAGCAAATTGATGACCGTCGTTTTCCCAGCCCCCGTTGGCCCAACAAGCGCAATCGATTCGCCAGCTTTCACATGAAAATCAATTCCTTTTAGGATATCATGATTTTTTTCATAGCGGAAAAAGACTCTATTAAAATCAACATTCCCTTTAATTGGACGCATTTTCGCAGCGTGCGGCAAATCTTGAATATCTGGTTTTACATCAAGCGTTTCAAAAATCCGCTCAAGATAGGTCGTTGCTGTAATTAACGCATTATAGAAATTCCCGATATTAATTACCGGATTCCAAAAATTCCCAACATAGCCGACAAAGGCAATTAGTGTCCCTGTTGAAACATCTACGCCTAGCCCTCTAATGCCGACAAAGTAAATCAAACAAGTCGTCATTACCGCAATATTTTGCACACCTGGCCAAAGTAAAAACTGGATTTTAACAGCCTTCATCCACGACTCCCGGTAAGCATCGCTCACATCGCTAAAAATTTCAAAATTCTTTTCTTCACGCGCAAAACTTTGTGTGACTTTAATACCCGCAATACTTTCATGAATATAGGCGTTCATATTTGATGTTTTATTGCTTAAAACTTGGTATGCCTTGCGTTGAGCCGTTTTGATGACTAACACGATAATAAGTAAAACGGGCACAAGCGCTAAACTATAAAGCGTTAGCACAGGATCAATAGCAAACATAAAACCAAGTGTCACAATCACGCTTAAAATATCTGAAATAAGATTAATTAATCCGTTTGATAATAAGTCACTCAGCATATTAATATAATTGACGACGCGAATTAAAATCTTGCCGTGTGGACGACTATCAAAATATGAAAATGGTAGCTTCTGCAAATGACTAAAAATCGCCGTTCGCATATCCTTTAAAATGTCTTGCCCGATAACCGTAATTGAATAAATTCGGTACCGCATACACAGTCCAGTAATGACAACCGAAAGAATGAAAATGACGGCAATCCAAAATAGCTGAGTATAATCTTGATTCGGAATCGTATCATCAATGACAATTTTAGTTAAATAAGGACCCGCCATTTGCGCAATGTTCGCTAGTAAAATGACAAATAACGTCAAATAAATCGGCTTCTGGTAAGGTTTAATATAGACAAAAATGCGTTTTAAGTGCGCCGCATTGAAGCCCTCTTCTAGTTCCTCATCAACATCAAATTTATTCCGTGCCATCGCCGCTCACCTCCGTTCCAAGTTGCTTATGATAAATTTCATAGTAGTATCCTTGCTTCTCAAGTAACTCCGCGTGATTTCCACGTTCAATCACTTCTCCGCGGCGGAGAATCAAAATTTCATCCGCATCTTTTACCGAAGAAATTCGGTGCGCAATAATAAACGTCGTCGTTTTATGCGTCACTTTTTTTAACTCATCTTGAATTTTTACTTCTGTTTCCATATCCACTGCAGAAGTTGTATCATCCAAAATTAAAATAGAAGGCTGCTTCAATAAAGCTCGTGCAAGCGAAATCCGCTGTTTCTGTCCACCCGATAAACCAACACCGCGCTCACCAACTATTGTGTCATAACTTTCCGGCATCGTTTCAATAAAATGATCCGCATCAGCAATACGCGCCATCCGCCGAATATCTTCCATTGAAGCATCTGGTGCGCCAAACGCGATATTGCCCTCAATCGTATCCGAAAACAAGAAAATATCTTGCATCACAGTTGCAATATGCTGTCTAAGCTCGCGCACATGCCATTCTCTTGCATCAACACCATCGATTAGCACTTGCCCAGAAGTTGGGTCATAGAAGCGGCAAATTAAATTGACGAGCGTTGACTTACCTGCTCCGGTTTCCCCTAAAATCGCAATCGTTTGCCCTGGTTTAACTTGAAAAGAAACATTTTTTAATACCTCGGTTGTTGGATCATCTTCAAAATGAAAAGAAACATTTTTGAATTCAACATACCCTTCAATCGTATGTGGCAATTTTTCAGCGCGTAGTGGAATTTTCGCTTCTGCTTTTAGCATGTCCCGAATTTTAAAAGAAGAGGCGATAAAACGCTGCGCGTCATTGATTAACCAACCACTCATTCGCATCGGCCCGTTCAGCATCCATAAGAAGCCATTAAATGCGACTAAATCGCCAAGTGACATTTGCCCTTTCATCACTAAGTAGCCACCTAGAATAAGTGTAATAATGGTTAACATACCTGCTAATGAATCAAGCACTGGTAAATATTTCTTAGAAACTTCCGCAGAATCTAAGTTACGCTTTTTAAAATCAAGATTGTGCTTATGAAATTTTTGCATCTCGTAGTCTTCCCGTGCGAAGGCTTTTACAACACGATTTCCACTAATATTTTCCTCCACCATGGAATTAAGGCGCGAAAAACTTTCCCTAATTTCATAAAAAGCGGGTTGTGCCTTTTTAGACATCAAAATGGTAAGAATCGCTATAAATGGTGTTAGTAGTACGAGAGTAAGTGTTAGTTTCCAATCAATAGTCAGCATGATGCCAATCGCAAAAATAAACAGGAATAAATTTTCCAAAATATTATAAACAACCCAAGAAACGAAATGCCGAATCGCATCTGTATCCCCTGTCATTCGCGCCATAATATCCCCAACACGAGTGTGATTGAAAAAGTCAAAATCAAGCGCTTGCAATTTTTGGTAAAGGTCTTCACGAATTTGATATAATCCGTTTTGTCCAATCCGTTCGAACAAAATTTGATAACTATAGCGAAAAACAGTTCGAATAAAGGTACTTATAATCATAATAAGCAAAATCGGAATGAGCAAAGAAGTCTTGTGCTGATAAACGACCAAGTCAATCACCTTACCGCCAAGCAATGGATAAAGAACGCTAATAAGCGAAGCAAGAAGTATAAGAATAAAAGCAATTAACAAGCGCGTACGATAAGGCCTCACATATGTCCAAATCCATTTTAAGCTGTCCAAGTGCGAACACATCCTTTTGAATTAATATACAAGTACTTAGTTTACACCGATTTTATTAAAAAAGAATGGTTAATCTTTCCCATAATGATGGACTTTATTATATAATTAAATCGAGGCTTGTAAGCGTTTAAATCCAAAGGGGGAAAGAAGATGCTCAAAATCGATACCAACACGTTTAATCCGCAAATTCTTTATGTGGGCGATTGTTATACGAACGAGCCACGGATTGGCGAGAATCACCATCATGATTTTATCGAGTTTTCCATTATTTACGAAGGACAAGTGAAGTATAATATCGAAGGACGTGAGGTTCTTTTAAGTCGTGGCGATATGCTTATTCTAAACCCAGGTGTGCGCCATTTTGATATTGCCGAACGAGGCATGCAAAATATCCAGATTCATATCGGTTTTCGCAATTTTTCTTTAGCCGGCTTCCCGCGCAACACCTTTCCTTTTAAAGAAACCGTATTGCAAAAAAATCAGTTAAGCTCGAAAATTTTAGCCATTTGTGAGGATATCCTTCGAGAAAAGTCCGAAGAAAATCCTGGCTATGATTTACTGCTAAAAACTTACGTTATGCAACTTATTATCCAAATATTGCGCGAAGCAGAACCAGAACAAATTCAAACAAGCGGCTTAAAACTGTCTATGGAAGAACTTGAAAAACAACAAATCGTCAATGAAATCATTCACTATATGGAAAAACATCACACCGAAGAAGTTTCCTTGTCACGCCTATCCGAAACCATGTACATTAGTCCCGCCTATATTTCTCGCGTTTTTAAAGAGGAAACTGGCGACTCACCGATTCATTACCTGATTAAAATCCGCCTCGAAAAAGCCTATCTGCTACTAAAAGACGGCCACCTAACCGTAAAAGAAGCCGCCAAACTTGTCGGCTACAATGATGCCTATTATTTTAGCAAACTCTTCAAAAAACATTACGGCTTCCCGCCGTCTCAAACGAGTTGAATTAAAAGAAGAACCTGCCAGAGCTGGCAGGTTCTTCTTTTAAAAAATTTTAATTGACTTCTGTTTTATTTCATTGTATTCTTAATACCAATAATTCTTATCGGAATTATAAACATTAAAAAAGGGGGCTTTTTATTTGAATACCATTTTAGTCATACTTAATTTAGTTGTGGCGCTTGCCATTATCGGACTTTTTATCTTTTTACAAAAGCGTCATGTTTCATTCTCAAAAAGGGTTTTACTCGCACTTTTCGTCGGCATTTTAGCCGGATTTATATTACAGTGGATTTACGGCATGTCAAGCGTTGTTACAACAGAAACAACCGACTGGCTAGGGATTATCGGCGGAGGTTACGTCAAATTCCTACAAATGATTGCCATTCCACTTATTTTTGTTTCCATTATCACCGCTTTTACGCGTCTGGAACTCAAAACGAATATCGCTAAAATCGGAATTTGGATTATTGGAACACTTATTGTAACGGCGGCAATTGCTGCTGTGGTTGGTATCGTTTCTGCCCTACTCTTCCATTTAAACGCCGATAATATCTCACAAGGTGCGGTAGAAGTCGCACGCGGCAAGGAGCTTCAAGACCGGTTCGCAGAAATTGGTGATCTTACTTTACCCCAAAAAATCTTAGAATTATTACCAACTAATCCGTTCCTCGATATGACTGGTGCAAGAGCAACATCAACCATTGCCGTAGTTATTTTTTCAGCCTTTATCGGCGTCGCGTATCTTGGTGTTAAACGCAAGCAGCCGAAAGAAGCAGAAATTTTTTCGCGCGGCATTGATGCCATTTTCGCCATCGTTCTTCGCATCGTGAGATTAATCCTTCGTCTAACACCGTATGGCGTTTTCGCGATTATGACAAGTACTGTTGCGACAAGCGATGCTAATGCGATATTGAAGCTAGGGAACTTTGTCATCGCCTCTTACGTTGCCCTCATCACCATGTTTATTATTCACCTATTAATCGTTGCGATTGCAGGCGTTAACCCTATTACTTATGTAAAAAAATCACTCCCCGTTTTAACATTCGCTTTTACTTCCAGAACGAGCGCGGGAGCCTTACCTCTCAACATTGAAACACAACGCAAACTAGGTGTGCCGTCAGGGATTGCCAATTTTGCCGCATCATTTGGACTTTCCATCGGTCAAAATGGCTGTGCTGCTATTTATCCAGCGATGCTTGCCATTATGATTGCACCAACAGTCGGCATTGACCCTACTTCGATTAGCTTCATTCTGACCGTAGTTGCCATTGTAGCCATCAGCTCGTTTGGCGTAGCCGGTGTTGGAGGTGGTGCAACATTTGCAGCCATCATCGTATTATCTGCCTTAAACCTACCCGTTGGACTTGCTGGCGTTTTAATTTCAATCGAACCTTTAATCGACATGGGGCGTACCGCGCTTAACGTGAGTGATAGCATGGTATCCGGAATCGTCACAAGTCGCGCCACAGGCTCTCTTGAAAAAGAACAAGAAACTGAAGAAGTTGCCGTATAATATGAAAAGGAGCAAGGCGACCTATCGCCTTGCTCCTTTCTCTATTTTCTTCAATCGTTTTCTAAAAATGATTTCAACACGGTTTCCCGGGAACGATTCAATTAGCGCAATTCCCGTTATCTTTCCTTTAATCGGCGAAAGATTGACCCCGTACCGATAAACACCCGCGATTTTTTCATTGTGTAAATGACTGGAAATCGTCGTATGCGGCGTCCATCTGCCCGGTAAATAATGCGATGTCGGATTGCGATTGTAGTCATCAAATAAAAGGTGATGCTTTTCATGTAGAGACAGCAACTCTCTTGTTACCGTAGGAGCCAAGAAAACTACGCCTGACTTTAAAAATGTGCCTACTGCATTAAATTCCACTTTTATCTCATACTGCCCTTTATAAAAATGCACAAGCTTATTCACAAATTGCTGATGCCGAATATTATCGTACGTAGCAAGCGTAATATGTGGCATCCGGTGGCGCATGTCGTCCACATAATTTGACAAGCCACCCCGTTTCAATTCAAACCAAATGTCCTTAATCTCTCGCTCCGTATTCTCATCAAAAAGTGCAATTACAGCATACATACAACCACCTCCGCATGCTTTTTTACCAGTTTTCCCCTTCCAACTTAGACTAAACGTTCACCTGCTCTTTTTCCAACCCAAATTCCACATAAAAATCACGTTTTGTTTCTAAAAAATAACGTAAATCATTCATAAATTGAAAGAGCACCGCCCGATTTTCAAATTCTTCCCGCGAACTAGGCAAATCACTTTTTCGAAAAGCGCGAACAAGATTTGTAATTTCCTCAACCAGCCTATCAGCCGGATTATCTTCCGCAAGTTCAAGCGCTGTCTTCTCCGTCAATCCAGCCAAAATTTTGCTATGCTCCGTATTTCCCTTAAACTCCGCAAGATGTCGCTTCATCTGCGTCAAAACACGATACTGAACAAGCCGCATATCCACATATTGCACATAATAATGCACTTCTTTTAAAAAATAATTGTCCACATTTTGCGTAGCTCCCGCTTGCATGGCTAAAAGAGACGTTTTAAGTTCACTAAAACGAACATCACCGTCAACATAAGGCACTTCGTTTTTTAAACTTTGCGACATCGCGAATAAAATCTGCCGCATCAATGCCTCAATTTTTTGCTGATCCTGTTTTAATTTCACATCCAGTTTAGGCATATAAAGGTTTAGCAGTATTGCTATCCCCGCCCCCACTGCCATAAGCGCCATTTCATTAACAAACCAGAAAAGCGCTAGCGACTGTTCCACTAAAATGTGCGTCACAAGCACCGAACTAACGACTATCCCATCTGTCACTTTAAGACGTACAGCAAGCGGAATAAAAATAAGTAAATACAGTCCAAAACTAATCGCATTAAATCCTATCAAAAGAAATAAAATGGCTGAAATCGATAGCGCAATCACAGTCGAATAAACGCGCTGAATCGCAAGTTGCATCGATCCCTTCTTCGTATTTTGAACACTCAAAATCGTAATAACTCCCGCCGAAACAGCATATTCTAATCCTATCCACTGTGCAAGCAGTATTGCAACTGTCGCCCCAATTGCCGTTTTTAATGTCCGCATCCCAATTCGCATCGGTCGACCTCCTCTTTCACATCACTCTATGATAGCATGAAAACAAAAAATCTTGAAGAATTCTCTTCAAGATTTTGTAAAGTTTAAAATGGAATGTGTAGCCCATCAAAACGTTCAAAAAATGGCTCTAGCGTGTCAAGCACGCGATTTATGCCTCCCGCTTCGTCAGCCTCTAAATTAAACGGCATCACTGGTTCATGCAAACTCATTCGAAGTAGAAACCAGCCCGAACCATACTTGCCGCTTGTCTTAACGCGAATACCTTCAAAATTCTCCCGTTCAAGTTCAAAGTCAGGCGTCTGTTTGATAAAGCTTTCAAATTCGTGCAACACGTTTTGTCCGTAGGATTTAAAATTAGATGTCGCAATTTGAATGCGAATCTCCTTGCTTTCTTTTGGCTGCTCTAGGTCGGCTATCAAAGCAGTTAAGTCTTGACTGTTTTTCTTGAGTACCGCATATTCCATTAAAATTCGAGCCACTAAATAGGCGCCGTCATCTAAAAAGTAGTTTTCTTTCAAAGCAGCATGTCCACTCACTTCAATCGCAATTTCAGATGGCGTACCCATTTCATTTAAGCGAATCGCTTCGCCAATAACATTGCGATAGCCGCGTTTAAAACGATGCTGCTTGCCAGCATGCGCCTCAATAAAGGCTCTTAAATGGTCAGAAGTTGTCGAATCCGTCACGATTGTCGTTTCAGGATACTCTTTTAAAAGAATAGCGGAAATAACGGCGATAAGAGCATTTCGATTCAAGCTTTCCCCGTGCTGATCCATAATAGCCGCGCGGTCGACATCCGTATCAAAAATGACACCTAAATCAGCTTGACTTTCTAAAACAGCTTTTCGTAAGCTCGCCATTGCCTCATCATTGTCAGGATTCGGAATGTGATTCGGGAAATGGCCGTCCGGCTCTAAAAATTGACTCGCGGAAACGTCAGCACCTAGTGGAGCTAAAACGCGCTCTGCGAAAAAACCACCTGCTCCATTTCCTGCATCGACCACAATTTTACTGCCAGCAAGTGGCTTTTCTCCTGCGCCAACTTTTGTTTGAATCTTCCTCACTAAATCATCTGCGTAGAGGCTCATCAAATCAATATTTTCAACCGAATCAGCTTGTTCTTTCACATGCTCTCGGTCCGCATGTTCCAATATGTAAGCAATATCTTCTTTTTCAGCGCCACCCGCTTTTGTGAAAATTTTGATACCGTTGTAAAAATAAGGAAGGTGACTTGCCGTAATCATGATGCCACAATCGGCGTCAATTTCCGCGTACTGGGTCGCCATAAACATCGCAGGCGTAGTCGCAAGGTGCGCGTCCAAAACAGCGAAGCCATCTGCCGCGAGCACGGAAATAAGCTCCGACTTAATTCGTTCCGCCGATAAACGGCTGTCATGGCCAATCGCCACTTTTATGCGCCCTTTTAACCCTTTCTTTTTGGTTAGAAAAAAGGTGATGCCGCGTGCTATTTTTTGTATCGCCTCATCCGTCAAAGTCACGTCGTGTTCGTCCGTTTGAATCGCAATACCACGAATATCTGAGCCATTTTGAAGTGCTAAAAATTCAGTCATACGAAACCTCCTGTTTTTCTTTTCATTATATAACATGGAAAGCCTTATTTTAAGTCCAAATTATGTTTAGCGCCAACAACTAATTTGTAATCAACAGTGATTTTTTGAGGCGTTTTTTGTAGTAGCGCCGCTTTCTTTTCTTCCGTAATGTGCCAGCCAAGTGGTGTCATTTCCATTAAATCCGTCAGCTCCACCCGATTAAGTTCGCGCTCATACGTAATACGCTCCTCATGCAAAATCGTAAAAGTTTCCTTAAAGCGTTCATGCACACGCTCATTTGAATACGTGTTTTCTTCATAAAAAAAGGCACGTAACTCGGTTAAATAATTCGTTTCCGGCATAACCTTAATTAAAATACCGTCATCCGTTAAAATTCGCGCAAATTCCTGATAACTAGCCGGCGACAAAATATTTAGAATGACATCCGTTTGTCCCGTTTGAAGCGGCATATTCGCAAGATCCGCAACCGCCCAAATTGCTTCCCCGTAATCTCTCGCAGCCTGCCGAACGCCTTCTTTTGCAATATCAAAACCAAATGCCCGAACTTTTTTCTCACTCTGGGCTAAAAGATGCGCCAAGTGACTGCCCTCGCCTGAACCAGCGTCAACCATTTGAATCTCCGCTTTATTGAAACGATTTATAAGAGGGACAATTTGCGCCGTCAGACCATCAAAAAAGCCTGTTTCAATGAGCCGTTTCCGCGCTTCAAATAAACCTTGCTCATATTTCGTTTTCACTCCGTGTGGCAGTAAAAACAAGTAGCCTGGTTTCGCAACATCAAACGCGTGCCCCGTTCCACATTTTAATGTCAATGGCCGAACAAAATGACATGGCGACGCACAAATTGGGCAACGAAATGCATCCACTGCGGCAGAAATTCGTTCCGCTCGCTGCTCTAGTTTCGATTTCATCATACCGATTTTCTTTCGTACGTATAGAAACCAAATGTAACGTTGCTTTTTTCATCACGCATGCCGTCCGTTTGGCTCATCAATTGGAAATTTGACCAGTCGATTTCAGGGAAAGCCGTATCAGCATCATAAGCCGCATCAATTTTCGTCACAATTAAACGGTCGACTTCCGCTTGAAATAAGCGATAAATTTCTGCTCCCCCGCAAATAAAGACCGACTCATTTGCCGCCAAATCCAAAATAGTTTGCTTATCATGGACCACTTCCGCATCTGGCAATTGGAGCGACTTATCACGTGACAAAACGAGATTTCGCCGATTAGGTAATGCTTTTCCAAGGGAATCATACGTTTTTCGCCCCATCACAATTGTGTGACCGCTCGTCTGCTCTTTAAAAAACTTCAAATCGGCTGGCAGATGCCACGGCATTTTATTCTCTTTCCCAATGTTGCCCATTTTATCTTGTGCCCAAATAAAAGAAATCATCGTCATCCTCCTCAAACAGAAATCGGTGCTTTAATCATCTTGTGCGGGTCGTAGCCTTCTAGCGTAATATCCGCCACATCAAAATCGAAAATCGTCGCCGGCTTATCCGATAAAACAAGCTTCGGAAGCGGACGCGTATCACGCGACAATTGCTCTTTCACTTGCTCAATATGGTTGTTGTAAAGATGCGCATCTCCCATCGTGTGAACGAATTCGCCCACCTCAAGCCCCGTTTCACGCGCAATTAAATGCGTAAGTAGCGCATAGCTTGCAATGTTGAACGGTACCCCTAAAAAGATATCCGCACTTCTTTGATAAAGCTGACAGGATAGTTTTCCGTCTGCCACAAAAAATTGGAACAGCGTGTGACAAGGCGGCAAAGCCATGTTCGGCACATCTTCCGGATTCCATGCGGATACAATTAGACGGCGCGAATTGGGGTTCGTTTTAATCATTTGAATGACTTCCTGCAGCTGATCAATTGTCGCGCCGTTAGACGTTTTCCATTCACGCCATTGTTTCCCGTAAATATTGCCAAGCTCACCGTATTTTTCAGCAAAGCTCATGTCTTCTAAGATTTGCGCTTTAAATTTCTCCATTTCAGCTTGATAAACTTCATTAAATTTCGGATCACTATTCGCCCGCAAACCAAAATCCGTCATATCAGGGCCACTGTAATCCGCACTTTTCACATAGCGCTCAAACGCCCATTCATTCCAAATATTGTTATTGTGTTGCAACAAATAGCGAATATTCGTGTCCCCGTGCAAAAACCATAACAATTCACTCACAACTAAGCGAAACGGTACACGTTTTGTCGTCAAAATCGGAAACCCTTCCTGTAAGTTAAAACGCATTTGATAGCCGAACGTACTAATCGTTCCAGTCCCTGTGCGGTCCCCTTTTTGCGTGCCATTTTCTAACACATATTTTTCCAAATCTAAATATTGTTTCATCGTCCCACTCCTAATTCGCAAATTGCGATAAATATTCATAACGCTCGTACAAATGTAACAATTCGGCTTCTCCTGCTTCAATTTGTTCACTTAACTCGCGAGCTTTTGTAAAATCGGCACCTGTTTCAAGTAAAGCTTCGTTCAAATTCGCGACGAGCTCTTCTTTTGTGGCAATGGCTTCTTCAATACCGGCCCATTCTTTTTTCTCCATATAAGAAAGTCGCACTTTTTCTTTCGTTTCAGCTACAGGTTTTTCCTGCACTTTTCGAACGGTTGGCTTAATTTCTTTTTGTTCTTCCAAAAGCAAATACTCGCTATACATCCCGTAATATTCTTGGACGACGCCAGCGCCTTGAAACACAAGCAATTTGGAAGCCGTTTTATCAAGAAAGTAGCGATCATGGCTGACTGTAATGACAGTCCCATTAAACGTTTCTAAATAGTCTTCCAAAACGGTCAAAGTTTCTGTATCTAAGTCATTTGTCGGTTCATCGAGTAATAGAACGTTCGGCGCGCTCATCAAAATTTTAAGTAAAAAGAGGCGCCGCTTTTCCCCACCTGAAAGTGAAGCAATCAATTTCCCGTGCGTTTCTTTTGGAAAAAGGAAGCGTTCAAGCATGGCGCTCACACTAATTGTTTCATTTTGCATCGTTTTAACTTCATTTCCAATTTCCTGTAGAAAAGTAATTAGCCGCTTATCTGGATCAAGTTCGGTATTTTGCTGCGTATAATAGCCAATTTGCACTGTCTGCCCCGTCGTCACATCTCCCGCATCTGCCGAAATTTCTCCTGCAAGCATGTTGAGCAAAGTTGACTTTCCCGTGCCGTTTCGCCCAGTAATCCCAAGCCTTTCACCCGGAGCAATTAATAAATTAAAATCGTTTAAAATCACTTTCTGGTCAAAACGCTTCGCCACATGTTCAAGTAAAAACACATCATTTCCTAAGCGACTCGTCTTGAAATCCAGCTCTAGTTTCGTATCGTCCGCCTTCGTCTTCACCTTATCTTCCAAGTCCGTAAAACGATCCTTACGCGCCTTCTGCTTCGTAGAACGCGCTTTCGCCCCGCGACGCATCCAAGCAAGCTCTTTCCGATATAAATTGCGATTTTTCTCCGACTCCCGCACCTCGTTTTCCATCCGAACCGCTTTAGATTCCATGAAACTCTCATAGTTGCCTACGTAGCGGTAAAGCTTGCCGCGATCGAGTTCAACGATATGATTCGTAATCCTATCCAGAAAGTAACGGTCATGCGTCACAACTAAAACGGCGCCTTTAAAGCGCAAAAGAAAGTCCTCTAGCCATTTGATTGAAGCAAAGTCCAGATGGTTCGTCGGCTCATCTAAAATGAGTAAATCGGGCGTTTCAATTAATACTTGGGCCAGCGCCGCACGTTTTCGTTCGCCACCAGAAAGCTCACTAATTTTTGCTTTTAATTGTGTGACGCCAAGTCGGTCGAGAATCGTCTTCGCTTCGGTGTTCATATCCCACGCATTCGTCGCGTCCATCTCCGCCTGTGCCCGCGCAAAACGCTCATTTATAGCCTCACTATGATTTTCTTCCATGGCAAGCAAAACTTCTTCATATTCCCGCATCGCCCGTAAATTTCGTGTTTCTCCCGCAAAAACCGCTTCTAAAACCGTTGCATTTTCATCTAAAGGGGGATTTTGTCTTAAAAAGCCAATTGTATAATCATTCGCTTTCACAATTTCTCCTGTATCCCCACTTGAAACCCCTGCAAGACAATCTAAAAAGGTGGATTTACCCGTACCATTTACGCCAATTAGACCGATGCGCTCACCTTCTGAAATTGTCAAATCTACTTGTTCAAAGAGCGTTTTATCTCCAAACGTCTTGGTTATATTCATCGCTTTTAGTTGTTTCATTTATCCTCATCCTATTCAGGTTTGTATTATCTATTCTAGCATATCCAACCGCGTATACGTAAAAAAACTTTCAATGAAAGAGGGACGTGTTGGAACAGCCCCTTCGGCAGAATCTGTTTAAGACAGTGGTTTATAATTTTAGTAGCATGCAAAATAACTATCTTCGCTTCTCCGTCCATTTATTTTAACACAATCCCCTCAACCAATCTACGTTTTCGCAACTATTGTATTTTCGCTAACAACGCTGGTTTTTCAAGTAGTTTCGTCGTTTTTTGCATACAAAAAAGACGCGAAAATCGCGTCTTTCTAGCTTAGAATAATCCCATTGCATTTCCGTTTTCATCAACGTCCATATTCAGTGCCGCCGGTTTTTTCGGAAGACCAGGCATGGTCATAACATCGCCAGTTAGAGCAACAATGAAACCTGCGCCTAGTTTTGGAATAAATTCGCGGATATGAATCGTAAAGTTTTCTGGGCGACCAAGTAGCGTTGGCTCATCAGAAAGTGAATACTGCGTTTTCGCCATACAAATTGGATAGCGATCCCAACCGTACTTTTTGAAATCAACAATTTGTTTTTGCGCTTTCGTGGAGAGTTCGACGCCCATGCCGCCGTAAATTTTCGTAACAATTTTTTCAAGTTTCGCTTCAATGGATTCAGCATCGTCGTAAAGGCGTGTATAATTTGCTGTGCCTTTCTCAATTTCACCAATCACTTTTTCGGCAAGTTCGAGCCCACCTTCTCCGCCTTTTTCCCAAACTTCTGTAAGCGAGAATGGGATGTCATTTGCTTGGCAGAGTTCTTCTAGGGCACGCACTTCTGCATCTGTGTCTGACACAAATTTATTGATGGCAATCACAAATGGCAAACCAAATTCCCCAATGGATTCTGTATGTTTTTTCAGATTAGCAAAACCAGCTTTCAGTGCGTCCACATTTTCTGCCCCAAGCTCGGTTTTCGCTACACCACCATGCATTTTAAGTGCGCGAATTGTTGCGACAATGACCACACAATCTGGTGCTTTTCCTAAAGAAGGCACTTTAATATCTAAGAACTTTTCTGCGCCTAAATCTGCGCCAAATCCTGCTTCAGTTACAACAAATTCGCCGAGCCTAAGCGCCGTTTTGGTTGCCGAAATACTGTTGCAGCCATGTGCGATATTCGCAAACGGTCCCCCGTGCACAATCGCCGGTGTATGTTCTAATGTCTGCACAAGATTCGGTTTTAACGCATCTTTTAAAAGTAACGTTAAAGCCCCTTCATAGCCCAGTTCTCCGACTGTAATTGGCTCCCGTGCATAGTTATAGCCAATCACGATCTCGCTTAAACGATGCTTCAAATCTTTTAAGTCTGTCGCTAAGCAAATGATCGCCATAATTTCAGACGCAACCGTAATATCAAAACCATCTTCGCGTGGAATCCCTTGAACGGGACCGCCAAGACCGACAATAACTTTACGAAGTGCGCGGTCATTTAAATCCACCACACGTTTCCAAACGATGCGTCGTTGATCAATCTTCAAATCGTTGCCTTGTTGCATATGGTTATCGATAAATGCCGATAAAGCATTATTTGCCGTTGTAATCGCATGAAAGTCACCAGTGAAATGCAAGTTGATATCTTCCATTGGCACAACTTGTGCATAACCGCCACCAGTTGCCCCGCCTTTAATTCCCATTGTTGGACCAAGCGACGGCTCACGAAGTGCAATCACCGTCTTCTTCCCTTTTCTCGAAAGAGCATCCCCGAGACCAACTGTCACGGTTGATTTCCCTTCACCCGCGGGTGTGGGGTTAATCGCCGTAACTAAAATTAATTTCCCGTTTTCTTTATTTTCTAATGAATGGATGGTTTCATAGGTCAACTTGGCCTTTGTTTTACCATAAAGCTCTAAATCCTGTTCATCTAAACCGATACTTTCCGCAATTTCTATAATAGGATTTACCTTTGCTGCGAGTGCAATCTCGATGTCTGATTTTACTTCTTTCGTCATTCTATTCCCCTCCATATATGTATAATGAGAAATTGTAAAATGTAAACCCTTTCCTTTTTAGGCACCGAAAAAATCGGCCAGTAAGAAACTACTGAACGGAAATTTGATTGCGCAGCTACATTTACAATTCCGTGTTACCTTACTCATCTTTTTCCGAGTCAGCTGAATTCAGCGCTCGAAGCTTTTTCAGTGCGTCTTCGTTCTCTTCAAAAAACTGTAAGAGATCGCCAATTCGGTCAATTGAATTCCAACTTAAATGATGCTCAATTCCTTCAACATCTTCATAAACATGCTCTTCTTTTACGCCAATCGTACGTAAAAAACTTTCCAACAAAGTATGGCGTTCGAGTAGTCGTTTCCCTGCTTTGTTACCTTTCGGCGTTAAAATCAGGCCACGATACTTTTCATAGACAAGATAGCCATCTTTATCAAGTTTTTGTACCATCTTCGTAACCGAAGAAGGATGCACCATAAGTTCGTCAGCAATATCCGAAACACGCGCATAACCCTTGTTTTCGATCAGAGAATAGATTTTCTCAATATAGTCTTCCATACTAGGTGTTGGCATAGCACTACCCTCCAACTCAATTTCTTTCACATACAAATTGTACTACACTCTTCCTCGTTTCACAAAGCATTTACCCCTTTTTCTGACAAAACTTTTTCTTTTTGAAAAAAACGCATAGTAAACAAATATTAGTTTGTAAGTTTTAGTACTTTCGTCGCTTCGTTTGATGCTGATTTCAAGAATAATGATAAAAAACAAAAAAGAAAACCTTTACAAGTCAGAAGATTATAGAATTTTTTAAAAATTCCCTTGACCTCTATAGGTACTTTGGTTTATATTAAAAGTATCGTATAAGACTTTCTTGTATGACAGAAAGGTTCTTTAAAAGGGCCAAGATTTGGAGGATTTATTTCAATGCAAAATGGGAAAGTAAAATGGTTTAACAATGAAAAAGGTTATGGTTTTATCGAAACAGACGGCGGCGAAGATATCTTCGTACATTTCACAGCGATTCAAGGTGATGGCTACAAATCTTTAGAAGAAGGTCAAGAAGTTTCCTTTGAAGTTGTAGAAGGTAATCGTGGACCACAGGCGGCAAATGTAGAAAAAATTTAATGTGATGACTTTGACACGGACAAGCTGGCTTTTAGCCGGCTTTTTATTTTTGCATTTTTATAAAGAAGAAAATATAATAGGGAAGAAAATGCATCCAAGGAGGAATGTATCAGATGGACGTTTTTGTTGATGGCGCGAGCTCCGGAAATCCAGGTTTAAGCGGTGCAGGCATCGTTTTGAAAGCCGATCAAATCTACGAGCAACATGCCATTCCAATTGGTATCCTAACCAATCATGAAGCCGAATTTATCGCCTGCAAACTTGGCCTAGAACTCGCGCTCACACACAACCCGGAATTTATCCGCATCTACACCGATTCAAAAATCGTCTTAGACAGCGTTGAAAAAAACTACGTCAAAAACCCATTATTCAAGCCGCATCTAGACGCCATTTTAAAGCTCGCCGAACAAGTTCCACTTTTCTATATCAATTACCGTAACGTCGCCCAAAATAAAAAAGCCGACGAACTAGCCCGCCAAGCCATTCAATCGGAAAAATAAAAAATCAGACTCTTGCTTCCCTTCATGGTTTTCAAGAGCCTGATTTTTTTACTGCTTTTGATAGTCGAACACGTAGCCGATATCACGGAGTAGTTCAATCCCATTGTCCAATTCTACCGTTCCTAGTAAAAGTTTCAAATCTAATTGTTCTCGCACATACGCGATTATTTCTGCTATAAAACGAGGTTGATTAAGATTAATTGTGATGCGCTGACCTTGATATAAAGCTGGAACCCCTTTGTTAAACGGACAATAGCCGCTATCCCATTTTCCCGTCCTAAAATAAATAAGCAACTTCCCATTTGTATCCGCACTTTTAATAATTAAAGACGAATCATTTTGATAGTCATAATCATCAAAAGAGTACTTCCATAAAAATTTTTGCCCCTCAACTGTTATTTTACGAAATGTTGTCATCTTATCACCTCTAACTAAACTCTATTTCTTTTTATGATAAGTAAAGGCAGCTTCTGCACAAAATTGAATGGCTTTTTCAGGAAGTGACTTAGAAATATCAAATACAATGGCACGATTTCCAGAAAAATACAATTCATTTCCAAAAATCGTCCGGAAATTTTCAATCAAATTCGTTTGGCAATGAAAAAACATGGCCACTTGACCATCAGAAAACGTATCAAGCCGAATTGGGGTCCCGCCTTTTAGCGCATAGCTCGGTTGTCCCCATTTTAAGTCCTCTTCTAAAACGGCATCCCCATCAACTAAAGCCGCCACCTCAAACAAGATACTGCGAATTTCAAGCAATTTCGCTTGTTCAAGAGGCGTATAGGTCGCATATTTTTCTTTTACAGAAATCGCTTGCATCTGTTTGTCACTCCTTATAACTGAATATCGCGCTCGACGGTTTTTAACCCGTAATGCAACACTGCATCGTTCATTTCTTTTGAAAATCCGCGGAATAAACAGCGATCATAATCGATTTCAAGCGGCACGTCCGTATGAATCGCTGCTAATTTTTGACTCAAGAACAGCATCTCTTTATCCTCTGCGATTTTCTGTTGTTGGGCGGGTTTCAATTTGTCGAGGTTGGCTAAAACACCGTCTACCGATTCAAATTCTTGGATAAGTTTTAAAGCTGTTTTTTCACCAATACCGCGCACGCCCGGGTAACCATCTGACGTATCGCCCATGAGCGCCTTTACATCAACAAACTGCGTAGGTGTAATTCCCATTTCTTCATAAAAAGTGGCTTCGTCGTAACGCTTATAGTTGCCATAACCCTTTTGCATAATCCACACATCATTTTTCGAGTGAATAAGTTGCAGCAAATCTTTATCGCCACTTAAAACCGTTGTGTTTAAATCTGACGTTAATTTTGTCGTAATCGTCCCGATACAGTCGTCTGCCTCAAAACCGGGGACACCGATATTGACAAACCCAAAAGCCTCTGCGACTTCCTTCGCCAAATCAAATTGCGGTATCATCTCATCAGGTGGTGCAGTTCGCCCAGCTTTATACCCGTCAAAAAGTTCATTACGAAATGTCTGTGCGCCCATATCCCAACAAATCACCGCATGTGTTGGCTGACTTTGGCGCATCGCTGCAAAAATGTGGCGTAACATTCCTTGTACGCCATTGGTCGGTAGCCCCGCTTCATTATACATAAATTGTTTGCTTACCGCTGTGGCGTAAAAAGCGCGAAAAAGCAACGCCATACCGTCCACAACAAGTAAATTAGGTTGTTTAGTTTCCATTTCGTGACTCCTTTTATCATGATTACTTCAATTTTACCATAAAAGAAGAGGCCAGAACATAAATCTTAGCTAAACATAAAAACCGTGAAGAAAATCACTTTCTTCACGGTTTTGGTTAATGAAAAGCCATCTTTGTTTGCCACTACTTGATTCACTTTGGCAAATGGAAATTTATGTTCCAAGCGGTTCTAGTTCATAACGGGATTTTGCTGTTTTTTATAAGCTTCTCCCAGTCTTTCAACATATCATCCGCAATCAAATCCTCGCCTAATACACGCATAGACTGAATAATCTTTTTCACTTCATCGAATGTACTTTGATGCTCGCCGCCAAGAAAGTAGATCTGATTTAAAATAAATTTACAGCTTAGGATTAAAACGCTATCATGAGCTTCTTTTGCGTCCTCTAGAACTTCCTCAATAATCGGCTTAGTTTCTAGAATTCTATCGTTCACTCTTAGCAAAGTGCAGTAATTAAATTTAGTAGTACGACTAAGCTTATCAATATCTCTATAACCAGCATACTTATCATAAAACTTATTCAGTCTCTGCAAGATTAAGCTCATAGGCTCTTCAGCAAAAATATAGAATATGTTAGACATTAATACAATATCATTGTAATACCACGTTTCCCTATTTTTCAAATCTTGCCAGACAGCATCAAAGTGATGCCGAGCGGTATTTATATTTTGGGATTCTTGGAGTTCCATGTAGCCAAATAATATAGACTTTAAATGATTTAAAAATGTGTCACTATTCCCATTATGTTGCAATGCTTCAATTTTACTTATTAAGTTTTGAAATCCAGACTTGTTAAGCGTTGAACCAAGCCTTCTGAATTCATTAAAAATCTCTTGTATATGAGAATGGGCATAACCATTTCGAATATACTCAAATTCAGATAAATCCATTGAAAATCGTTCTAAAATATCTAAAAGTAGTGGATAACTAGGTGTTTGAGTACAGTTTTCGAGGCGTTGTAAATGTGTTCGCGACATAATATCCGTATAAACATCAACTTGTTTCAATCCAATACTTGTGCGTATGCTTTTTAAAGTTTTCCCGACTGCTAACTTATTTTTGTTTTCTGTCATCTCCATCGCATCCTTTTTATGTTTTTATAAGTTGCTTTTTAATAAGTCAGTATATTTTGTGTGATAAACTGTATTTGTCAGGGAGGTGAGGAAATGTTAGCTTCAGTACTAGTTTATTTCATTATTGTATAATTCTTTCCCCAAGTGTTTAGGCTACTTAATTCGTAAGATGACGTGGATGAATCGGAATTAAATAGCCTGACATGTCACGACAATTTTGTAAATCTTTGGTTTTAGTATACTATTTTATTTATAAATTGTCTAATGCAATCTGAAATATGTTAATACTGAATCAAGCATCATTTCTCTGACGCACTATCGTAGTTATTTGTTTTCATTCATCTTTTTTTGCTGTATAACTTCATACAAGTATAACAGCCAGCCGGACTATGTTCGGCTTTTTTTGTGCTGTCTATGTAAAAAGACTGCTACAAGAAAGCAGCAGTCCTAGCATGTAGAAAAACTCCAAACACACGTAAAATCAGACTAAAGCAGCACATACTGGAAATCGCAATCTATCCGACCACGTGTGATAGAACGGAGCTTTAATGACGAAAATTGCCGTTTGTCGTCAATTTTCATCTGTATAATTTTACCAACTGGCTTTTTTGACACCAGGAATTTGTCCTTTATGCGCAAGTTCGCGAAAACGGATTCTACTCATGCCAAATTTACGCATATATGCATGTGGTCTACCAGTTAATTCGCAGCGGTTATGCAAACGCGTTGGCGATGAATCACGCGGTAATTTCCGAAGTTCTTCGTAGCGTCCCTCAACCTTCAACTCGCGCCGCAATTCTGCGTATTTAGCAACTAATGCTTTTTGTCGTTCATATTTTGCTACCTTCGATTTTTTAGCCATCGTTTCTCCTCATTTCTATAAATAGGAATCATTACGTTTTACATTTTACGCTTTTCTACAAAAAAGTCAACTAAAAAAGCAACCCAAATGAGGTTGCTTTAAGAAAATTAGTCATTAACCTGTTGCCACTCTAATTCTTCTGTTGCTTCTTTTTTGCGTGTTGGTAACATATTAAAAATAATATTTAAGCTGATTGCCGTAAAGCTTCCAGCAACAATACCGTTACTTGTGAAAAGTTGAATGAAAGATGGAAAGTTTTGGAATAAATCTGGTACCACGGTAACGCCTAGTCCAACACCGACGGAGCACGCAATAATAAGCAAATTTTCTTGCGACGTGAAATTCACCTTACCTAGCATTTTAATTCCTTGGGCAACGACCATACCGAACATCGCGACCATCGCACCACCTAAAACACTTGTTGGAATAATGGTTGTCACTGCCCCAATTTTTGGAATCAAACCGAGGATTATTAGAAATCCGGCGGCGACATAGATAACTTTACGTGTTTTAATCCCAGATAATTGCACTAAACCAACATTTTGGGAGTAGCCTGTGTACGGGAAAGTGTTGAAAATTCCGCCGAGAATGATGGCTAGCCCTTCTGCGCGGTAACCACGTGTTAAATCTTTTTTATCAAGCGTGCGACCCGTAATGTCAGACAGTGCGAAATACACGCCTGTGGACTCAACCATGCTGACGAGTGCGATTAAAATCATCGTCACAATTGCTGGCCATTCAAAAGTCGGCATACCAAAGTAAAATGGTTGCGGGAGATGGAAAAAGTCTGCTTCTTTAACGGGGGCTAAATTGATACCACCTAAAATCGCGGCAGCAAGCGAACCACAGGCAAGCCCAATCAACACGGCGATAGCTTTCGTAAATCCTTTACCGAATCGATAAACTAAAATAATGAGCAAGAGCGTGCCAAATCCTAAGCCGATATTATAAAACGAGCCAAAATCTTTTGCGCCCTGTCCGCCTGCAAGGTTGTTAATCGCCACCGGAATGAGCGTTAAGCCTATCACCGTCACGACCGAACCCGTTACGACTGGTGGAAAAAAGCGCACAATTTTTGAAAAGAACGGCGCGATAAGAAGAACAAAGAGGCCTGACGCAATGATGGAGCCGTAAATCGCAGAAATGCCCATTTCCTGCCCGATTAAAATGATGGGCGCTATCGCCTGGACTGCACAGCCAAGTACAACTGGCAAGCCGATGCCGAAAAAACGATTGACGGTTAATTGGAGCAGCGTAGCGATGCCGCACATGAAAATGTCGATGGAAACGAGGTACGTCATTTGTTCGGCGTTAAAGCCGAGCGCCCCACCAATGAGGAGTGGGACAATAACTGCGCCAGCATACATTGCCAGTACGTGTTGAAAGCCGAGTGCGGCCATTCTGCCTTTATTTAACATCGCCATTCTCCTCTCTAATAAAGCGAATCGTTTGATTTTCAAGTGAGGCGATTCGAGCTAGTGAGAGTACTTCTAGTCCTACTTCGTCTAGTAAAGCGCGTCCTTTTTGGAATGATTTTTCGATGACAATGCCGATGCCTGAAACTTTTGCTTTTGCCGTTTTGGCAATGTCAAGTAAACCAAGAACGGCTTGTCCGTTTGCCAAAAAGTCGTCGATGATTAAAATTGTATCCTCACTCGTTAAAAAGCTTTGCGATATGGAAATCGAATTGGTTTCTTTTTTTGTAAACGAATAGACGTCCGCCGTGTATAAATTTTCTTTCAACGTGACGGATTTTTTCTTGCGCGCAAAAATGACGGGAACATCAAGGAAAAGCCCAGCGAATACAGCGGGCGCAATACCTGATGATTCAATGGTGACGATTTTTGTAATACCGCGACCTTTAAAATGTTCCGCGAATTCATTGCCGATTTCGCGCATTAAGCGGGGATCAATTTGGTGGTTCAGGAAGGCATCGACCTTCAGCACATCACCTTCTAAAACCGTCCCTTTTTCCAAAATATAGTCTTCTAATAACTTCAAAACAAGTTCTCCCTTCATTTTAAAGACAACAAAAACCTATCTCCCGGCTAGAGAGATAGGCAAAATAAACCAGCTGTGCTGATTGTCGCTTATCACTCATAGTCCAGTTATTTACGGCAACCGGGTAGAAACTCATTGTCCATATCACAATTATTATATAAGTGCTTCATTTAATTATTTTTCCATTATAACGAACGGTTTTCGTTTGGTCAATCGCTTTTTTAGAACTTGTAAACAAATTTGTAACGTTCATTCAATAAATCTAACAAATAATCGGGGTTTAAACTTTCGCCTGTTGTATCTTGCAAAATTTCAAGCGGTTTCTTTAGCTTCCCGTATTGATGGACGTTTTTTGTAAGCCATTTTCGAATTTCCGTGTAGTCATCGCTTGCGATAATCGCATCAAGATTCGGAATTTCACGTTTCATGGTGTGGAAGAACTGGGCGGCGTACATAAGGCCGAGCGCGTAAGACGGGAAATAGCCGAAATCGCCACCTGCCCAGTGAATGTCTTGCAAGACGCCATCGCTATCTTTTTCAGGGCGAACGCCAAGGTAGGCTTCGTATTTGTTCGCCCATGCCTCTCTTAAATCGGCCACTTCAAGTTCGCCGTTCATGAGAGCTTTTTCTAGCTCGTAGCGAATCATGATGTGCAGCGGATACGTTAAAATATCTGCTTCAATTCGAATGAGTGAGCTTTCAGAAATGTTCGTCGCGCGGTAAAAGTCCTCCAGCGACACCGCATCAAACACAGGTTTAGCCAGTTCAGCAAGGTCTTTAAAATTGCTCTTCCAAAAGGCGAAGCTTGAGCCGAGAATGATTTCATAAAAGAGCGACTGCGATTCGTGAATGCCCATTGAAGCGCCTTCTGAGAGTGGTGTACCCGAAAGTTTCGGGTCAAAATTTTGTTCATAAATGGCATGCCCGCCTTCATGAATGATGCCAAACACGGCCATTTTGAAATTATCTTCGGCATAGCGTGTCGTAATCCGCACATCATTCACATTTAACCCAATGGCGAACGGGTGAATCGTATCATCTAAGCGGCCTGCGTCAAAGTCAAAACCCATTTTTTGCAAAATACGTTCACTAAACGTTTTTTGAATGTCTTTTGCGATATTCACTTGAAGTGGCTTGCTGCTTGGTACCTCGCCCTGCTCCATTTTTTTGCGCAAATCCATAATCCCGCTTCTTAACTTCCCAAACATGGCATCAAGCGTTTCCACCGTCATACCCGGCTCATATTGCTCGAGCAACGTGTCGTATTTATTCGCTTTGTAGCCCCAATACTCGATGAACTTGCGTTTCATCGCGACAATTTGGGTTAAAAGTGGTTCGAATTTCGCGAAATTGTTTTCCGCACGGGCTTCGCCCCAAACGTTTTCAGCATCCGCAACAAGTTTGGAATAAGCAGCAAATTCTTTTGCGGGAATTTTTTTGTTGAGTTCATATAAACGACTGCACTCTTCAAGCGTCTTACGTGCCACTTCTCCTAACTCGTCTTTATGCGGCGTAAGAGCGGCAATAAACGCCGCCATTTCTTCTGAGACTTCGAGTTTAAAGATGTCTTCTGAAAGCACGCCAATGACTTCAGCACGTGCTTCCGCGCCTTTTTTCGGAATTCCCGTGCGAATATCCCAATAAACTAAATTGAGCGCCTCGCTAAGCGCTTCTTTGCGTTTCACATAAGCCAAAAACTCTTTTTCAATTTCATAAATGGATTCTGACATTGTCACTCACTCCTTATTTCTCGGTTTTCGTGGTCCCCAATACTGATATAAATCCGTTCGCAAATAACCATTATATAATTTACGTTTTTTCGTTGCTTTTTTTCCGTAAACTTCTTCAAATTTTTCATAGCTCGTGAGTACATATACCGACCAAGTTGGCATTTTTGCGTATGCTTCGCCCATTTCCTTGTAAAGAATTCGAATTTGCTCCTCGTCTTCTAAACGCTCACCATAAGGCGGGTTCGCCACGACAACGCCGTATTCTTTTTCAGTCGTAAAGTCACTTGCTTGCATTTGTTTAAAGGAAATTAAATCAGCGAGCCCTGCCTCTTCCGCATTTTGCTTCGCGATTTCGATTAAACGGTGGTCGATGTCCGCCCCTAAAATATCAAGTGGCTGGTCGTAATTCGCAAGGGTTTCCGCTTCATTTCGCGCATCTTTAAAAATCTGTTTGGGCATCCAGTCCCATGATTCACATACAAAATCGCGATTAAATCCAGGCGCAATATTTTGCCCAATCATCGCCGCTTCAATTGGAATCGTGCCGGAGCCGCAAACCGGATCATAAAACGGACGGTCCGGGTGCCAGCTCGTCAGTAAAACAAGTGCTGCTGCCATCGTTTCTTTAAGCGGAGCACCGCCCTGAGCCGTTCTATAGCCACGTTTATGTAAGCCCGCTCCGCTCGTATCAATCGTAAGCGTCACAACATCTTTTAAAATCGACACTTCTATTTTGAAAAGCGCCCCCGTCTCCATGAGCCTTCCACTCCGCCGGTATTTTTCACTAAGCCGATTCACAATCGCTTTTTTCGTAATCGCCTGACAATCCGGCACGCTAAAAAGCGTTGATTTAACGGATTTACCGGAAACTGGAAACGCCGCATCAAGCGGTAAATAATTTTCCCACGGCAAAGCTTTTGTTTTTTCAAATAGCTCATCAAATGTGGTCGCCTTGAATTCACCGACGACAATTTTGACCCGGTCCGCTACGCGCAGCCATAAATTGGCACGAGCAATCGCGCTTTTATCCCCACTGAAAAATACTTTCCCATTTTCAACTTTTGGTTCGTAGCCCAGCCGCTTCACTTCTTTGCCGACAATGGCTTCAAGTCCAGATGCAGCGGTAGCTACAAGATTAAATTCGTTCATCGTCATCATCCTTTTTTATTTTATCCAAGAAAAAAACTGCTTCAAAAGGACATCTACGTAACACGTAAAAGGCATTAAAAGAATGCGGTGGCCCTTTGAAACAGCCTTAATTGTTCATTTTCATCCTGCTATTAACGTTCTATAAGCCATGTTCTGTCCTCTACTGCTTACAGGGTTACAGTAAAGGGATAATCATCTATCTACACCCAGATTGCCCATAAATAGCAACCTTCATTGTCAAAAGCTTGCGCACCACTGTTCACGTATAAAAATACGCTCCAGTACGGTGCTCACTTTTTTCTAGAATCTTACCATTTATGGACAATCTTAAAAGGTGTCTCTTCCCTCATTCATTTACTCGGGAAAAGTGCCCCTACCATTGTTTGAGTTTCTCGCTCGTGGGGTTTACCTCGTTCCACTCCTCTTATTTCTAAAAGGACTCCGTCACTGTGGCACTTTCAAGGTACAATGACCATATCTAAAAGACTTAGGTCATTCACCTGCCGTCAAACTGGCATCAGTTTGCCTTGGCTTATGGTTTCACCAAGCACGATCACTACGGGCATCTCAGCACCGTGCGAGCATGGACTTTCCTCTGCATAACGCAGCGATTATCCGAACGTTAATAAAATTTTCTACTAGCTGATACTATCACATTTATTCGCCGTCGTCTAGCTTATTTCCAAAAACATGTTTTTCTAAATTTGATAAACGTTTTAAAATATCAAAATTAGTAGCACCTGCTGTTTGCGCTGGCGCTTGGTACGCACTTCTTGTCGGTTCTGATTTTACAGATGCACTATCAAGCTCTTGCACAAGGCGAATATTTTCCGCTTGTAAAGCTTCAATCTCACGTGTAAACGTTCCATAGTCTTTAATGACCATATCTAAAAACTCATCCACATCTTCTGGATTATAGCCACGCAAGCCAGTTTTAAACGCTTTTTCTAAAATTTCTTTTGCTGTTAAGTGATAATCAAATTGTTCCTCAGCCATAATATCCACCTCAATTTTATTCATTTCATGATTGTTTCTTCATCGAGTTAATTAATAAATCTATATCCTTATTCTTCCAAATCTAATAACATTTGTCAATGTAAACCCTTCTTTTTTAGAAAAAATCATTTTGAGTTTCGGCGACGATTTCTTGTAACTCGTAAAAATCAATTAGTGTGAGCGCGTACTCATTTTGTTCCGAAAAGTGCTTTGCCCGTTCATAAAAAAATTTGGGGGACCCTTCCTTCTCAAAATCATAAAGCAAGAGCGCGCCTTCTGTGTTTTCAATGATAAACTGGTCGCGCATGCCGAATTGTCCGGGATTCTCATACGGGCGCTCCGTAATATAGGCCCGGTAATCTGCCGCGGCAACGACTTCCTCATACCACAGTTTGTTCGCCTCATTCCAGTTACTCGCCTGCTCAACAAATGGCTCTAAAATCGCCAGCTGAACCTGATATTCTTGCTTCAAGTCACGCACCACTTCCCCGGCCCAAAGCTCGGTTCCAAGCTGCCCAGAAATAATGACCCACTCCAAACCTTCATCTATATAGGAAAGCAATTTTTTCCTTAGCGCCAATTGGATATACTTGGCCTCCTCGGCATCACGTTTAAAAATACCTAATTCAAAATTCTTATAGCCCGAGATAGCAATCGATTTCACTCTAAATTTTCACCTCGTTCTAATGCAGTTAACATGCGTTCTAGTGTATACTTAGATGATTCATAATGATCATGAAAATGTTTATAAAAGGATTTTCCATTAAAACAATTGACAGCGGTCATTTGAATATTCTGAGTGCACTGCAAAAGTTGCGTTTCTGTTAAATAAAGCGGCCTGTTTTTGTTCACATAAGGAACCGCAAGCGCTAAAAATTGCTCACATTTTTCTTTAGCGGCATCAACAAACGGCTTCATATCTTGATAAAAATCAAAGTCTTCCTGCGCTTTTTGATTGGCTAAATAGCGTTTGAAATTTTCTTCATTTTGTTGTAAAAGCGCCTTTGTTTGCGCGACAAGTTTGTCCATATTTAGCACCTTTCCCTAAAGTTTCTATTAAACTAGGATAACATAAAGTCGCTTTTTAAAACATTTCTCTGCTTTAAAAGCGCTTTTTACTAAGCAGAAAAGGCTTTCGTATGCGCTTTAGCCAAAATTTACTATCATTTTCATTTTAATTTGGTATAATAAAGAATGGTTCATTTTGAATAATAATCATAATTGAGGTGAGCATATGGCAATTGGCTATCCTAATGGAAAGAAAAATCTGCTGCATCAAAATAGCCAGTCCCCTGTAAAAAAGAAGCCGCAAACAAACTACGGGAAACGTGGTATGTCGCTTGAGGAAGATTTAAATGAAACCAATGCCTATTATTTGGCACATGAACGGGCAGTGATTCACAAGAAACCCACCCCTGTTCAAATTGTGAGAGTTGACTATCCAAAACGAAGTAGCGCGACAATTAAAGAAGCCTATTTCAAGCAGCCGTCAACAACAGACTATAACGGCGTCTATCAAGGAAAGTATCTTGATTTTGAAGCGAAAGAAACAAAAAACAAAACTTCTTTTCCGTTAAGTAATTTTCATCCCCATCAAATGGAGCACATGAAACAAGTTTTAAACCAAGGTGGTTTTGCTTTTGTCATTACCTCTTTTAGCTCACTTGGGGAAGTTTATTTAACAAGTTTTGACTCTTTCTTGCCGTTTTGGGAAAGAATGCAAGATGGTGGGCGTAAATCTATCACGCTTGCTGAGCTAAAAGTGCATTCGACACTGATTCCCTATGGTCTAAATCCAAGGTTGGACTATTTGAGTATTTTAGATTCACACTTTTTTAGTTCGATTTGATTAAAGGAGAGAAAAATGAATGGCAGAAAAACCGCAAACTAGATCAGAGTATCGCAGCAAAAAGACAAATGCTAAGCCGAAAAAGCCAAAAAAAAATATCGCGAAAACGATTTTTAAATCCATATTCTTCGTGGCTCTATTCTTTGCGTTCTTTGGTATTGCTGCTGGTGCATCTTTATTTTACGTCTATGCAAAAGACGCGCCTGAACTCACTGATTCAAAATTGCGTGACCCGCTATCTTCTAAACTTTTAGATAAAGATGGTAAGGTCTTTGCAGAAATCGGTACAGAACGCCGTGAGTATATTGAGTATAAAGATATTCCAAAACAGCTGGAAAATGCAATTCTTTCTACAGAGGATTCGCGTTTCTACTCGCATGATGGTCTCGACCCTATTCGTTTAGGTGGCGCCGTTATCGCGAATGTTAAAAATGGCTTTGGTGCGGAAGGAGCAAGTACGCTCTCGCAACAAATCATTAAAATGAGCTATCTGGATTACACCAACAAGACACTTGCACGTAAAGCGCAAGAAGCTTATTTAGCTCTTCAACTTGAAGAAAAATATAGCAAACATGATATTATTGAAATTTACGTCAACAAAGTGTATATGTCTGACCGAGTTCATGGTATGGAAACGGCGGCTGAACATTTTTACGGAAAAAACTTGAAGGACTTGAATTTAGGGCAAACGGCTTTAATTGCTGGTATGCCGCAAAGTCCAAACAACTACAATCCGTATGACGATCCAGAGCTGGCGAAAAAACGTCGTGATTTAGTACTCACAAACATGTACAACCATGATAAAATTACGAAGCAAGAAATGGAACAAGCCCAACAAACCCCTATTTCAGACGGCTTGCGTTCTCAAAAAGAACGTGAGGAAAAAACGTACAAATATGATGCGTACGTCACACAAGTTTTAAGTGAAATTCCGGAAGAATATGATGTTTACACGGATGGCTTAACGATTTATACGGCACTTGATCAAGATGCCCAGCAGTATACGGAAAAAATGTTAAATACGAACGAAATCGTACAGTATTCGGATGATAAGATGCAAGCTGGTCTTGTGTTACAGGATACGAAAAACGGCCGTGTGCAAGCTATAGGTGGTTCGCGAAATCAGGCAGAGAATGTTACACGTGGTTACAATTATGCGACGCAGCTTAAACGCCAAGTTGGTTCGACGATGAAACCAATTGCTGATTATGGTCCTGCTTTCGAATATTTAAATTGGTCTACTGCTCAAATTTTAGATGACGCACCGTATACGTACACGGGAGGCTCTAAAATTAACAACTGGGACTTTGGCTATAAAGGACCTATAACAGTTCGGCAAGCCCTTTACCAGTCACGTAACATTCCGGCGCTTAAGACATTACAGGCGGTTGGACTTGATAAGGCAAAAGCCTTCACTGATGGACTCGGCTTTAATTACAAAGAGTTCTATGAGTCTTATGCGATTGGTGCTAATGAGTCGAATCCTCTTCAAATGGCTGGTGCTTACGCGGCTTTTGGGAACCAAGGGATTTATACCAAACCTCATACGGTAACCAAAATCGTCCTATCTGATGGCGATACATCGATTGATATGGAACCGAAAAGCGAAGTGGCAATGAAGGAATCTACTGCTTATATGACTTCTGATGTTTTAAAAGATGTTTTAACGATGGGTACTGGTACAAGTGCAGCTGTTCCTGGTGTTCCAGTCGCTGGTAAAACAGGGACAACGAACTTTGACGCTGCGGCACAAAGTAAATACTATTATCCAAGTGGTGCGGCACGTGATGCGTGGTTCGCTGGCTACTCAACGAATTACACCATCGCCGTTTGGACTGGTTATGACAGCTTGAAAAATTATTTATCTCCAGATGAGCAAAAAATATCGCAACGCATGTTTAGTAAATTAATGAGCCATGTTTCAGCTAATAAAACAACTGCCGACTTTAAAGCACCTAGTAACGTTGTATCTATTCCGATTCTAAAAGGCTCCAATCCTCCTGTTCGTGCGGCTGCTGGTACGCCAAGCGACAAAGTAACGAATGAGTTATTTATTGCTGGTACAGCACCAAGCAAAACGGCTTCAACAACGGATAAAGAAAAGGAAGCAGCAGCGAAGAAGAAAGCTGAAGAGGAAGCGAAGAAAAAAGCTGAGGAAGAGAAGAAGAAGGCTGAAGAGGAAAAAAATAAACCTCTTGCAGCACCAAGTGGCATCTCAGCATCTTACAATACAGCAACTAAACAAGTTTCCGCAAGTTGGGGAGCTGTTGAAGGCGCCACTTATGAAGTGACCGTAAATGGTCAAAAATCAACGGTCACAACCACTTCGATTACGGTTAGTGGAATGAGCCCGGGAAGTACGGTCAACATTAGCGTTGTAGCAATAAAGGATAATAAACGAAGCAGCGCCGCGACAACATCTGTTGCAATACCTGCAAATGCTAGCGCAAATGACGACGCGACAAACAATAACGGTCAGAATGGAAATAATCCTGGCAATAATAACGGGGACAACGCCAATGGGGATCCTCCAAGTAACTAATAAAAAAGAAGTATAGCTATCTGCTATACTTCTTTTTTTACTTATGCTTAGCAATTAATTTTCGCTGTTCTAGCAAAAGCTCGTTTAATTGCTTAAATCCTGGAAATGTATGGGCGCGCATTAGACAATATTCGAGTCGTTCTTCAAGATTTAGCGGCTTAATGGACAGTTCGTTTAGCGCTTCATTTAAATTTTCTAATCGGACAGGCTTTCTGTTACTCCAAAAAAGAATGGACAAGAAAATGCCAAGTGCATCTTGAACGAGGTAGGAGTCGGGCTTTTCATGTGCGCGAAATTTTGCTTCCATGGCGCTTAGAATGGCTGTCATTTGTTTGGTGAGTTTACGGCAGGCTTTTTCGGCATCATTTGCCCATGGTTGCACACCCTCGTTTTTCGTATAAAATAAGGTTTCTTGCCAAAAAGGACAGCCCGCAACGAATATCGATTCTTCGTCAAAGTCGTTGATATTCACGTTCGGCGCAGGAAATGCAACGTGCTGGAGTTCCTCGACATATTGAAATTTAACCATCAAAACCTCTCGCTTTCGCTTGTTTCTTCCCTTCACGGCAAATAAAAAGGAGCGGACATGTTGGGCACTCTGGTTTTCTCGCCTTACAATGATAGCGTCCAAAGAAAATCAAATCGTGGTGCGCATCTGACCACATCTCTTCAGGCAATTTACGTTTCAAAGTTTCTTCCACTTCGACAACAGAGTCTTTTAAGCGGCATATTCCGAGGCGTTTTGTAACTCGCTCAACATGTGTATCTACGGCCATTGCAGGGACGCCAAATCCGACTGATAAGACGACATTCGCCGTTTTTCGGCCGACACCAGGTAAGCTTTCTAATTCCGCATGCGTGCTTGGTACTTCGCCGTTAAACACTTCTAATAAGCGCTTTGATAAACCTTGAATGTTTTTTGCTTTGTTGCGGTAAAGCCCAATTGAGCGGATATCATCTTCTAGCTCTTGAAGTGGAACCGCCAAATAATCCTCGGGCGTATGATATTTTTCAAACAAAGAAGCCGTGACCTTATTTACTAAATTATCTGTGCACTGTGCGGATAGTACAACTGCGACTAAAAGCTCGAATGTATTTTTATGTACGAGCTCACAATGCGCATTAGGAAACATTTTTGCCATTTCCTGAATGCACATTACCGTTTGCTTTTTATTTAACACGTGTCCATCACCCTTTTCGATTTTCTAGCCAGTCATACAGCGGAATGGAGTCCTTACTTTTTTGAATATCACTTCGATTTGTCGTAATTCCAGTTCGCCCGTTCTGATGGAAATTTTCAGCAATACGTCGCGCGTCTTCTACCGTTTTCACTTGCTCTTTTTTCCAGTTTAATAAAATCCGGTCGATATAACGAAAATTGAGTTTCTGTGAAATAACCGCCTCTTTTAGCGCCTCACGAATTAATTCCGGAGCAAAGTGATCTTGGTCCAACCAGCCCGATAGCATTTCGGCTTCAAGCGGGGAGAGCGGCCGACCAAACTCGGATTCAAACGTGCGGTAAATATGCGTTTCTGCCTCGCTAACCGCTTCCTTTTGATTCGTAAGTTCTTCATTTGCTAAAAAAGCGGCAAGTTTTTGATACAACGGTTCTAAAGAATAAACCTCATGAGCCAGCTTATTTTCCTGTGCTAAAATGGCCAAGTTGCCCTTCCTAACAAGCGATTCGAGCAATCGCGTCACCCGCTCAAATGATGTCCCCATTCGCTCGGCCAGCTCGCTAATACTAGGGAACGAATTCCCGCTCACACGGAACGCTTCAATTTGCAAAACAAGCATAAATTCCGTTTCGTCTATATTTAATTTCGTATAATGTTTAATAAGAATTTGCGGTAATGTGACAAAGCCTTCTGTCATCCACGCACTTAATTCATTTTTTTCCATCCAAAACACCTCACATAAAATTATAGCATAGACGAAAAAAATAAGAAAATGCGGGAAAGTTTCATTTTGGACATAAAAATAGCGAAACCCAGAAGGTTTCGCTATTTTTGCATGTCATTTATTTTTATGGATATAAACGATTCAATAGACGTGGGAATGGGATGGTTTCGCGAACGTGTTCAGTGCCAGAAATCCAAGCTACTGTGCGCTCTAATCCAAGTCCAAAACCAGAATGCGGTACGGAACCGTAACGTGCCAAGTCGATATACCAGCTGTAAGCTTCTTCATCTAGACCGAATTCTTTTACACGAGAAAGCATTAAATCTAAATCGTGAATACGCTCGGAACCACCGATGATTTCGCCGTATCCTTCTGGTGCGATTAAATCCGCACAGAGAACGACTTCGCTGTTTTCAGGGTCTTCTGGCATGTAGAAAGGTTTGATGCCTTTTGGATAATACGTGATGAAGACAGGTTTTTCAAAGCTGTCGGCAATCGCGGTTTCATGCGGTGCACCAAAATCTTCGCCCCATTCAATATCATCAAAACCTTTTTCTTTAAGAAGTGTAATCGCATCTGTATACGTAATCCGCGGGAATGGCGCCGTCATTTTTTCAAGAACGGCTGTATCACGACCAAGACGTTCAAGTTCAATAGCGCAGTTGTCTAAAACGGATTTTACAAGAAATGCGACATATTTTTCTTGCACTTCAAGACTATCTTTTAACGTATAGAAGGCCATTTCTGGTTCAATCATCCAAAACTCGATAAGATGGCGACGCGTCTTGGATTTTTCAGCGCGGAATGTTGGACCAAATGAAAACACTTTTCCAAGTGCCATTGCGGCTGCTTCCATGTAAAGTTGTCCACTTTGCGATAAATAAGCATCTTCATCAAAATATTTCGTGTGGAACAATTCCGTTGTGCCTTCCGGTGCGCTGCCTGTTAAAATTGGCGGATCCACCTTAATAAAACCTTCTTTGTTGAAAAACTCGTAAGATGCGCGGATAATTTCATTTCTGATTTTCATAATCGCGTGTTGTTTATTGGAACGCAACCATAAATGGCGATGGTCCATTAAAAATTCCGTACCATGTTCTTTCGGTGTAATCGGATAATCGTGTGCTTCTGAAATCACTTCAATATTTTGAACAGTCATTTCATAACCAAACGAAGAACGACTATCTTCTTGAATGATCCCCGTTACATAAAAACTCGTTTCTTGCGTTATGCCTTTCGCCAGTGTGAAAATGTCTTCTGGCACTTCCGCCTTCACAACAACACCTTGCATAAAGGCAGTTCCATCACGCATTTGTAAAAAGGCAATTTTGCCGCTGGAACGTTTATTTGCGAGCCAAACACCAATTGTAACTTCTTGTCCTACATAATCTTTCACTTGATTAATTGTAATTTTCACCATGTACACTCCCTATTGATTCATAAAGTCTTTGATTCGATTTATTGCTTCTTGGAACAGCGCTGGATCTGTCGCATAGGAAATCCGAATATAATCCGGCATGCCAAACCCTGATCCCGGAATAACGGCCACGAGTGCTTCCGTCAGCAAAGCTTCCACAAACGCATCCACGCTTGGATAGCCTTTTCGCGCGGCCGCTTCGTGCGCGTCAATAAAGAAATAAAAAGCACCATCTGGTTTTTTCGGTTTAAAGCCGGGTATTTCTTCTAACTGCGGGTAAAATCGCGCCATGCGATCCGAAAACGCCTGATACATTTTCTCCGGCACTTCCTGGCTCCCGTTATAGGCTTCAATCGCCGCGTACTGCGCATTTGCAGTTGGATTACTCGTCATATGATCCGCTAGTTTGCCCATGCCCCGAATGACGTCGGCATTTGCCGCAGCATAACCGATACGCCAGCCGGTCATGGAATACGCTTTTGAAACACCATTAATTAAAATTGTGCGCGCATAAATTTCCGGGCTAAGACTCGCAACGGAAACCACATCCGCCGGGTCGCCGTAATATAGTTTTTCATAGATTTCATCAGATACAATCCATAAATTGTGTTTGACGGCAATAGCTGCAAGCGCCTTTAATTCGGCTTTTGAATAGCACATGCCAGTTGGGTTGTTTGGCGAATTTAATAGCACCGCTTTCGTTCTCGCCGTAATTGCTCGTTCAAAACTAGCTGGATTCATTTTAAAATCGGCATCGAATCCTGTTTCAACAAAAACAGGCACGCCGCCGGCAAGTTTGACTTGTTCCGGATAAGTAACCCAATAAGGAACAGGGATAATCACTTCATCTCCCGGATTTAAAATCGTTTGGAAGGCAGAATATAAAACGTGTTTCGCTCCCGTTCCTACGAAAATTTGGTCTTCTGTATAACGCACATCTTGGTCACGTTCTAATTTCTGAACGATGGCTTTTTTCAACTCGGGAATTCCTGTTGATGGGGTGTATTTCGTAAAGCCGTCTTTCATGGACTTATAAGCTGCCTGAATGATATTTTCCGGCGTGTTGAAATCGGGTTCTCCTGCGCCGAGGCCAATGACATCAATACCATCTTGTTTCATTTTTTTCGCTTTTGCCGTAATAAAAAGCGTCGGTGAAGGTGCTACTTCCTGCACGCGTTTAGACAAAGGTAAGTCCATTTTTTGCTCCTCCTCTTATAAATTTTCGATTTGTCTTAGCCATTCTCCTTCGCTGAAAGACATGTCGTAGTAACCAAGATTATCGTTTTTATCTAAATAGCTGACTTCCCAAATTGGGACGCCTTCTTCCATACCAAGTGTTACGTTTAAAATTTTGCGCGGCTTCTTCTCTTTTTGCACAATATCTCGCGCTTGTTGTTCGCTTATACCATCAGACGCATATTTGACTAAAACTTCGCCCGATTTTTTCTTCGGCACCCAAACAATAATGTCTTTTCCAGCTTTATTTTTCCCGGTTAAAACATAATACGTTTCTTTTGGTCCATTGTACAAATAAAAATCATCGTGCGATTTCAAATCTACGCTGCCGCTTATTCGGTCTAGCGCCGCTTGCTCATCTTTTTTAATTGGCTTTTCAGCACTATGCAAAAACCAAAAGAAAGCGAGTCCTAAAACTACCAAAATGCTGACTGGAATGAGAATATATCGGGCGATTTTTCGCCTGTTTTTTCGTTTTTGCAAATCTATTCGCTCATTTCTATTCTTTAATTGCCAAAATGGCTAAGTTTCAATATGTTCCTATTATAGCAATTTGCTGCTTTTTTTTGAAGCTTTATTATTATTCTGACTTAAAAAAGTCAGCAATTTCGCTTAAAAGAACTGTTTTATCGCCTTTTTTCGTAGGAACTTTCGGAATAGAGTTTAAAAAAGATTGACCAAATTTCGTCGTATCAATTCGGTTATCGAACACTAAAATAATTCCACGGTCCGTTTCGCGGCGAATTAAACGCCCAAAGCCTTGCTTAAAGCGCAATACGGCTTCCGGTAACGAATACGTTTGAAAGGCGTTCTCCCCGCGTTCTTTACGGAGAGCAATTTGAGCTTTCGTATATGGATCTTCGAGCGGTGCAAACGGTAAGCGCACAATAGCCAGACAAGATAAATCTTCGCCCGGAATATCAATCCCCTCCCAAAAGCTCGTCGTCCCAAGCAGAATTGCTTTTTCAAACAGTTGAAATTGTTTCGTTAGCCGGGCAGGACTCCCCGCAGACACGCCTTGTGCGAGAATCATATATTCCGCAAGTACCTCTTTCCCCTTCATGAAGCGTAGCGTTTCGCGCAACATCTCGGTTGCCGTGAATAAAACAAGCATGCGACCGTCCGTACAAAGCGCCACATCACTCAAATAATCAGCCAGCGCCTTCGCATAATCCGAAACAGGCGTCCCTTTAATTTGCGGCATATCTTGCGGAATCAAAATCCGCGCATTTTCCTCGTACTGGAACGGCGATGGAATTTTCGCCTCTAACAAGTCACTTTCCTCAAGACCAAGTGCTTTTTTTATGTAAGAAAAATCATGATTGACAGAAAGCGTGGCAGACGTCAAAATGACGCTTTCTTTTTGTTCAAAAAAGTCCTCTTGAAGCGCCCTCTCCACCTCCATAAGCGTACCAACAATACGCAAACTCGGCAACGCCCCGTTTTTGTCCGCCTCAAGAGAAATCGTCATGACAGGCTGATTCTCATTTAGTAAACAAGCAAAATCCTCCCGCATTGTTTTCCAATCAAGTAAGAAAGAATACACTTCCTCAACAAAAGCCGTTTCCGCTTCTTTTAAGTCCGTTTCTTCTTGCTTCCCTTTTTTTAGAAGCGTTTCGATATTCCGTTCCACTTCACGGAACAGTACGAGAACATTTTCAGCCGCATATTTTAATGTGTCATCAAAATGAATTTTTTGTTCATTTTCAATTAAAACGAGTTCTTTTTTAGCACCGCGACTATTTAATAGTTCCGCATGTAACAAACTAAATAAAATATCTGTTGCTTCTGTCAGTTTCAACTGGGCGATGTCTAAATCAAACAAACTCTCTTCTGCTGGAAAGACCATTTCTAAGCGACTAAGAAGTGAATATTTTTCGAGCGTTCCAAGTTGATTCAAGAAATACTTCACTTTTCGGTAAGACAAGTAAAAGCTCTTCTGCATGCGAGCGCTCTCCGCAAAATGATGCGCCTCATCAATAACTGCGAAAGAATATGCTGGCAATAATTTTTTCCCGTTGAAGTGATCGGAAAGAAGTAAAGCATGATTCACAATGACTAGGTCGGCATGGCGCGCCTGCTCCAAACTAAATTTGTAAAAATCAAAAGCAATCCACGGATCTTTCGTTTCAGAAAGGTACCAACCAGTATGCTTCATTCTGTTCCAAAACAGCTCGCCACCACTCGATAAATTGACTTCATCAATGTCACCCGTTTCTGTTTCCGTAAGCCAAACGAGCAGTTTTAATTTCGTCACGACAACATCGTACTGCGGATCGCTTTCATGAAGCAATTGCTCAAATTTAAACAAATTTAAATAATGATCTCTCCCTTTTAACAGCGAAGCTTGCACATCAAATCCAGTTAATTTTGACACAAGCGGGACATCTTTTTCATAAAGTTGGGCTTGCAAAAGGTTGGTATATGTACTAATAATAACAGGCAACTCTTTTTGTTTCGCAAAATAAATTGACGGCAAAAAATAACCTAATGATTTTCCAATCCCAGTTCCTGCTTCAATAAGCGCATGGCGCCCTGTTTGCATCGCTTGAAACGCCAAGTTCATCATCTCAAATTGACCACTTCTCGCATATAAAGGGGCGCCCGCACGTTTAAATAACGCAAGTTTTTCTTCCTCACTTTTTGGAAAATCCAATTTATCTTCTGTACGATAAATCGGCTTACGAATATTTTTTTTACGCAAAACTAAACCACGATGTTCCAGCCATTTTTCAGGAAGCGGCTCAGCTTGGCGGTCTTTTTTCATCTCAATCTCAAAGAAAAGTTCCGGCAAATGCGTTTTTAACGGCTGGGCAATCGTCGTCATCTTCCGAATCACCGAAACCGGTAAACTCTCCAACTTCTCCACGCACTGAAGAAACAATTCCGCTGTTACCAAAGCATCACTATCGGCTTTATGTGGATTTTCATGAATAAAACCAAACTCATCAGCTAAATCCTGCAATTTATAACTATCGACAGACGGATATAAAATACGCGCCATTTCCACCGTATCAAGCAACTTCATTTTACTAAACGGCTTACCCGCACGGCGCATTTCCTTTTGCAAAAAAGTCCAATCAAAATTCACATTATGCGCCACAAAAATCGTATCATCCAGAAGCGCCAAAATCGTATCCGCCACATCTTCAAACAGCGGCGCATCAGATAAATCATCTGGCGTAATCCCCGTCAATTCCTGAATAAAAGGCGGAACTGGCTTTAAAGGATTGATATAGGTTGAAAAAGTCTCTACAATTTGTTTTCCTTCCACTAGCGTGGCAGCAAATTGAATGATTCGGTCATCTCTTGATGCCTGATTTCCTGTCGTTTCTAAATCGACCACTACATATTTTTTTAACTTTCGTCCCATATGATTCACCTTCCTAAAACCAGTTCCACTTGTTTTTTTACAACGTTGTATTCGCTTTTTCTTCGTAAAGTCGTTCTACAATTTGATTGTTTTCATCTAACACAATCACTTTCGGCGTCATCGTTTTGGCATCGTTCGTTTCAAACAAGCCATAGCCCATAATAATAACGATATCCCCGGGTGACACAAGCCTAGCTGCCGCCCCGTTTAAACAAATTACACCACTATTTTTTTCACCCGCAATAATGTAGGTCTCTAAACGCGCACCGTTATTATTGTTCACAATCTGTACTTTTTCGTTTGGCAGTAAGCCCGTCGCCTCTAAAAGCGCCGCATCAATCGTAATGCTCCCCACATAATTTAAATTCGCTTCCGTAACCGTCGCGCGGTGAATTTTCGCATGCATCATCGTTCTAAGCATCATACTCACCTCGCTTTATAATTTCGTTATCAATTAAACGCGCCTTTTCATACTGCACTGCTATGGCTAAAATAAGCGAATTTGAGAAATCAGACACCGCAGTAAAATCAGGATATTCGTAGAGCGCCAAGTCGTCCACTTTCTGTGCCACATTTCCAAGAACCGCTCGTACCTCGGCTAAAATGACAGCCTCATCGTTTACGCCTTCCAAAATGCGTTTCTTCCCAGCTAAAAGGGCTTGATGAATGATCGGCGCCTCATTTCGTTCAGCGGTGGATAAATTGACATTTCGACTGCTTTTCGCAAGGCCATCTTGTTCGCGCACTGTCGCTACACGCCGAATGGTAATCGGTAGAAAATAATCACGAACAAGTCCTTCCACAACCGCAACTTGCTGGGCATCTTTTTGCCCAAAATAAGCACGGTCGGGGCCAACAAGATGGAATAGTTTGAGCAATACAGTAACGACGCCATCAAAATGACCCGGCCGTTTCGCCCCGTCAAGCACATCAACACGCTTTGTAACATGCAGCGCCGTTGATAATTCCACCGGATACATTTCCGCGACACTCGGCAAAAAGAGAATATCCACGTGGGCTCCTTCTGCCAGTTCAATATCGCGTTTTTCATCACGCGGATAGGTATCTAAATCTTCATTCGGCCCAAATTGCGTCGGATTCACAAAAATGCTCATCACAACCACTTCATTTTCTCGCCTTGCTTCCCGAACGAGCGTAAGATGACCAACATGTAAATAACCCATCGTTGGAACGAAGCCAACCGATTTCGAGTCCACCGCACGAAGCGTTTCGCGGAGTTCCGTTTTTGTGCGTACAATTTTCATCTTATTTTCCCCCGTATAAGCCTTTTAGCTCTTCTTCATTCATCGTAAAGCTATGGCTCTCTTCTGGAAAAGCTTGCGTTTTGACATCTTGCACATAAGTAGTAAGTGCCTTTTCAATCAGCTCATCAACTTCCGCATAAGCCTTCACAAATTTAGCGCGCCGCGAAATACCATACCCGATGACATCATGATAGACCAGTACTTGCCCATCAGTTCCAGCACCTGCGCCAATCCCAATTGTTGGGATACTTATATTTTTCGTCACTTGCTCAGCAAGCTGTTTGGGAATCGCCTCTAAAACGAGCGCAATAGCACCTGCTGCCTCTATCTTTTTAGCATCGTCTAACAATTTCTTAGCCTCTTCTTGCGATTTTGCACGGACTTTGTAGCTTCCTGTAAGCCCAATAGCCTGAGGCGTCAAACCAAGATGCGCGACAACAGGTGCCCCAGCCGTCGTCAGTGCCGCAATATGTCGCACAACATCACCAGCACCTTCCAGTTTCACCGCATTTGCACCACTTTCTTGAATGAGTGTCCGCGCGCGTTCTACCGTTTCGCTTTCTGTCCCGTGGTACGTCATAAACGGCATATCGGTCACAACAAATGTATTTTTCGCCCCACGCTTCACCGCTTTTGTATGGTGAATCATATCCGAGAGCGTCACTGGAATTGTTGAATCGTAACCTAACACCGTCATGCCAAGCGAGTCACCAACTAAAATCATGTCGATTTCAGCGGCTTCCGCATTTTTGGCAGAAGGGTAATCATAAGCAGTCAGCATCGTTATTTTTTCTTGCTTTTGCTTCATGTTCAAAAAATCAATTGGAGTTTTCATTTTAACGCATCCTTTCGTCCATGTTCATAAATGAATCACGGCAAAAATTAAGTTGAAAAAGAAGCTTTACGGTATCGTTTCATCCGAATACGATCATTGTCTTTGCTTCCTCTGTTAGTTTAGCATATTTGTACATCGCTATAAAGTACACTTACTTAAAAAAGCCCTCGCCTAAATCGAGGCTAGGGCAGGCAAATTTAAGAGCCTTGCGGTTTTTTTACATATTTTTCTCCAGCCATGTTTTTAAATCGGCCTTACTATCGTTCCCTAAAAATTTAGATGCCACTTTGCCATCTTTCAAATAAACCATTGTAGGCACAGAATCAATATCCATTCCTTTCAGCAAGTCCATCATTTTGTCACGATTTTCTTTACTTGCCGCATCTGTATTATAATAAGCCATTTTCTCCGGCCAATTTTCCTCTTGAAGTACTTCTTTTAAAATCGGTTGAAAAGCTTGGCAATCCACACAAGACGGGCGTCCTACATAAACAAAGCCATCTTTTTTATCCGCAAATTCGCTCGTTCCAATTGTCGTTAAAAAAGCTTTCGCAGCTTCACTTGTTTTTTCCGTCTTTTCCTTTTCCACCGCTTTTTTTTCTTCCGTTTGCGAACAAGCCGAAAGAACCAACCCTAACACACAAACACCAACAAACAGCATGATTTTTTTCATGTCCAACCTCCTAATTCATTTTCATTTTACACAATCTCTGTAAAAAAAGAAAATGCTAAGTTTAGCATTTTCTAAAGGGTCTAGCCCCACAAAATTCAATTTCACCAAACCATTCGGCTTGATTTTCTAATTTTCCGTAGCAGAAAAACAATTTTAGGAGTTGAAATCAATATCCGCTGAATAAATTTGGTGCAGTACGTTTGATTCGTCACGAACGAGTAAAACACCGTCATCTGAAATTCCTTCGGCAAAGCCAGCCAGTTGTCCTTGCATCGTTGAAACCGTAATTTTTTCCCCAAAAGGAATCGCCTTGTCTTCCCAAAGTAGCTTAATCGGACGGAATCCTTCCGCCATGAACAGCTGGTAATATTTTTCAAGCTGTTTTAAAATTTCTTGAATGAGCGCCGTGCGCGAAATAGCATGCCCCGCCTGGAGCGCAAGCGAAGTCGCCTTTTCTTGAATCTCCACTGGGAACGTCATTTGATTGACATTGATGCCGATGCCGATGATGACCGCCTCAACAGAAGCCGCTTCAGCGCGCATTTCCGTTAAAACACCACACACTTTTTGTCGGCCAATGTAAATATCGTTTGGCCATTTAATTTGCGGTTCGAGTTTCGTGATTTCCTCTATCGCTGTTGCCACCGCGAGCGAAGCGATGAACGTAAACTGTGGCACTTTTTGCATCGCAATTTGCGGCTTTAAAATGACACTCATCCAAATACCTTTGCCGCTTTGCGAATCCCAGACGCGCGCTAGGCGACCTTTGCCGCTTGTTTGCAACTCGCTAACCACAACCGTGCCACTCGTAGCACCCTCGCTAATTTTTTGATGCGCCACAAATTGCGTCGAATCGACTTCATCGTAAAAATACAGTTTTTGCCCCATAAATTTCGTATGCAAGCCAATTAAAATGCTGTCTTTTGAAAAGGAATCGCTATTTTTAACTAGGCGATAACCTTTATTTCGAACCGCTTCAATTTCAAAACCTTCATTTCGCAGACTTTCCATATGTTTCCATACCGCCGTGCGCGATAAACCAAGTAAATCTGCAATTTGCTGACCCGATAAAAACTCACCTTGACGCTTCGCAAAAAGCGCGAGCAATTTCTCTCGATTTTGATTAGCCACGTCGTAACCACCTCCGAATCGCTTCCTCTTCATTTTCCACTTCCCGAAAAACAACCGCCCGCTCAATCTTTAAAAGCAATTCCCGAAGCCATAAGCCGCCCGGTTTGCCGAACATTTCCATTAGTTCCGTTCCCGAAATCGCAAGCTCCCGCCGAGATTTAATCGGCAACTTTTCGTAAATTTCAAGTGCATCAGCCACTTTTTTCTCTCCTGAATAAAACGCGCGTCCCGCTTCAACTAAATCGACTAAAGTAGACCCAGCTTGAAATACAGTTAGCGGATTCCAAGAAACATCATCTAGAATGAGTACATACGCAGCCGTTACGAGCTGAATGCGCTTTGTTGGCAACTTCCAAGCTTTCAAAAATGAAACCGCCTCATTCGGCCGAACAGCAAGGAGCAGCGCGAGCCAAATTTCCTCTTCTGTCGGATTATCCGTAAAATGAAACGCGCAAAGCTCGGCAAGTTCCGATTTTCTGCCAGCAAGTTGCGGCAAATAGTTTTCCATGTTAGCTTGCAGCACGACTTGGAGGGCGTCTTTCCGAAAAGCCCCGCGCATCAATTTAACCCACTCCACAGCTTTCCGTTCCGTAGCAGTATGCGTTAGAAGGCCCACTTCCGAAATGAGCGCCGCTTTCGTTTCAGCTTCAAGCGCAAAACCAAGTTGGCTGACGAAGCGAACTGCGCGCATCATTCGGAGAGCGTCCTCGTGGAAGCGCGTTTTTGCATCACCTACCGCACAAATCATTTTCATGCGAATCGCATCGCGCCCGTGAAATGGGTCATGGTACACCCCGTTTTTATCCATCGCAATGGCATTCATCGTAAAATCACGACGCAGTAAATCCTCTTCTAGCGAACGCACGAACGTAACGTCTGTCGGGCGTCTGAAGTCCTCGTATTTCCCGTCTGTACGAAACGTTGTCACTTCATAATATTCCGTTTCATAGCGAACCGTAATCGTCCCGTGTTCGATGCCGGTGTCATATGTAGCCGGAAAAAGCAATTTCACTTCTTCCGGGAAAGCGCTTGTGGCAATGTCAATATCATCTATTTCGCGGTCTAGGAGCGTATCACGCACTGAACCACCGACAAAATACGCCTCATATCCTGCCGCTTCTAATTTTTCTAAAACTGGAATGGCTTGTTTAAATAGTTGATTCATCGCTCTCTCTCGTTTCTTAAAACGTGTCGTCACGTCGTAGTTTCCGCCAATCTAAAAAGCCTTTTGAAAGTCCGCGAAGCAGTACTTCCGCTGTCCCGATGTTCGTCGCAAGTGGAATCGCATATACATCACAAAGTCTGATTAGCGCCGTCACATCTGGCTCGTGCGGCTGTGCTGTTAATGGGTCACGTAAAAAAATGACTAAGTCCATCTGATTTTCCGATATTTTCGCACCAATTTGCTGGTCACCACCGTGCGGTCCGGATTTAAAACGATGGACATCAAGCCCTACTTCTTCGATGATTCGCTTTCCAGTCGTGCCAGTTGCAAAAAGCGTGTGCGGCTTCAAATAATTTTTGTAGCTTAGCGCAAGTTCAATAATTTGTTCCTTTTTTTCATCGTGAGCAATCAGGGCAATATTCATTTTTTTCACTTCCATCATAAAATATTTTCAAGTCCGTAAATGAGCGTATCGAATTCGGCTGTTTTACGGATAGCAAGCGCAACGCCTGACATGAAGGAAATACGGTCATAAGAGTCGTGCCGAATGGTCAGCCCTTGCCCTTCTGAACCAAAAATAACTTCTTGATGGGCGACGAGTCCCGGTAAGCGAACACTATGAATGCGCATGCCTTCATAATCGGCACCGCGAGCACCTTGAATAGTTTCTTCTTCCCCAATCGCGCCTTGTTTAATCTTTTCACGTGTTTTGGAAATCATTTCCGCCGTTTTTACCGCGGTTCCGCTCGGGGCATCTAACTTTTTATCATGGTGGAGCTCGATAATTTCGACATTTGGAAAATACGCCGCCGCTTTTTCAGCAAATTGCATCATCAAAACAGCACCAACAGCAAAATTAGGGGCAATCAAACTGCCGATTTTTTTATCCGCAGCAAGCTTTGTCAGTTCTTCGATTTGCTCGGGCGAAAATCCAGTTGTGCCAACAATCGCGCGTACCCCGTGCTCAATAATTTTTTTCGTATTAGAATACGCCACACTTGGCATCGTAAAGTCCACAACAGCTTCTGGCTTCACTTCGGTAAGGAGTTGTCCTAAATCACCAAATACCGGCACATTTAGTTCACTAAATTCCGCTAATTCATTTATATTTTTTTCTACTGGATCTTTATCTAACACACCAACAAGTTCCAAGTCGCTTTCTCGTAACACCGTTTTTACGACCTCATGTCCCATTCTACCTTTATAACCAGATACTGCTACTCGTATCATTTTTCTTCCTCCTTTTTCGTCCAGCGATTTATGTCGCGTGTCGCAAATTTTTGCATCACTGTGTCATGCGCTTCTTCCAAATCAATATGTAACGAATTCGCCATACACGTTAGTACGAAAAGACAATCGCCCAGTTCCTCTTGAATCGTTTTCTCGCCTTCTGATGATTTTTTCGGCTTTTCGCCGTAGTAATGGTTGATTTCACGCGCAAGTTCACCAGTTTCCTCTGTCATTCTTGCCATCATCGCAAGTGGCGAAAAATAGCCTTCTTCAAATTGTCCAATAAAAGCATCTACTTCATGTTGCATCTCTCTTATCGTCTTTGTCACGCGCTTTACCTCCCATTTTTTGGTACACTAATAGTATTATTATAACGTTATTCTAAAAATCTTGAAAGGAGCAGATTATGTTCAAAACACTTCGGGTTAAAAATATTCTTTTCATCTTGCTTGGCACAGCCATTTATGCATTTGGTCTTGTCAATTTTAATATTCAAAACGGACTCGGTGAAGGCGGTTTAACAGGGATTACACTCCTTTTGTTACACTTCTTCCATATCGATCCCGCCTATTCAAACCTTATCCTAAACGTTCCACTCTTCCTTTTAGGCTGGCGTATTTTAGGATTTCGTACCTTTCTTTACAGTGGTATCGGCACCATTAGCCTATCACTTTTCTTATGGATTTTTCAGCGCATCCCGTTTACACTCGATTTGCACACAGATTTACTGCTCGTCGCTTTATTTGCAGGCAGTTTCACTGGTGTTGGACTCGGGCTCGTCTTTCGCTACGGCGGGACAACAGGCGGTAGCGATATTATCGCGAAATTGCTCCACTTTAAAAAAGGGATTAGCATGGGGCGCACATTATTCGTCATCGATGCACTTGTTTTAACGGCCTCACTCTCTTATTTAGACATTAGACAAGTCATGTATACTCTTGTTGCCGTCTTCATTGGCGCGCGCGTTATTGATTTCGTCCAAGAAGGCGCGTATGCCGCACGCGGAGCCATGATAATCTCGAAAGACAACAACGCCATCGCAACTCACGTCATGCTCGCAATGAACCGCGGTGTCACCATTTTAGAAGGTCGCGGCGGCTTTTCCAAACTTGACCAAGATGTGCTTTATATCGTCGTTGCAAAAAACGAAATTATCCAACTTAAAAATATTATCGAAGCCGTCGACCCACACGCTTTCGTTTCTGTCAGCGTCGTCCATGATGTGATGGGGGAAGGCTTTACGCTGGATGAAAATAAAAATCCGCTTTATTAGCGCTTTCGGATATAATTCGCTGGGTCAAAACGTGTGATATCCAGCGAAACCGGTTCACCTAGCGCGCACTCAGCAATTAGTTTTCCAACAAAAGGACCCGTTGTTAAACCTGATGCCCCTAAGCCATTTGCCGCATAGATTGGCGTGTCCCCGATTTGACCAATGAACGGCGTAAAATCAGGCGTATATGGCCTAGTTCCAACCAAAATTGTGCTCGTCTGTGCGCCTTCCAGCTGAATAAACGGCGCGAGCTCTCGAATGATTTCCTCATAGCCGGCTTCCGTAGGCTCACGGTCGAAGCCGGCTTCTTTTTCATGTGTGGCCCCAAGCATGATTTGCCCCGCATCAAACGGCACAATACTCTTCGCAGCTGGCGGCAAAATAACTGGCCAGTCGTCCGTTTTCTCAGCAAAAGTCATCGTCACAATTTGCCCTTTTTGCGCCAAAACATCCGCCTCAAAACCAAGTGGCTCCAAGAATCGCGGCATCCAAGCGCCAGCTGCCAGCACAATTTTATCAAAAGCAACTTCTTCTTCTCCTGCAAAAAGCGCCCCTGCCGCGTTCACCTTACCGTGCGCCTCCATTTTCACTGCGCCGTTTCGTTTCGCCCCGTCTAAAAGCGCGTCACGAATCCGTGCACCATTCACACGCCCGCCGCCACTCACGAAAACCGCCCCAAAACCAGGCTGCACGAGCGGAAACCGCTTTTTCACATCCGCTTCCTGTAAACGAATCACCTCGCCCATTTCAGGTGCCGACACGCGCCGCTCCTTCGCAAGCGCAAACAAAGCATCAAGCGCCATTTCATTTCCCCGAAGCGCAAGCGTGCCAACTTGTTTGTATCCAGAATCCACAGAAAACCCCGCCAGTTCTCTTGATAGCTGCGGATAAAAAGCAGCGCTATGTTTCGCGAGCTCATACCAAATCTTATTCCGCCGTTTCGAAAGCCACGGACAAATAATCCCCGCCGCATGTTCCGTCGCCTGCCCAGGCGCCTTATCCTCAATAATCGTCGTCTCGTGTCCCCATTTCGCCAAATGATAGGCCGCACTCGCACCAACAATGCCAGCGCCAACAACCGCTATTTTCATGTCGTAATCTCCTTTAGCCACACCCGAAGCGCATCAAAATCAGCTTCAATAAGCGGCAATAATTTTCGATTGTAAAAAATACTCGCCGGATGAAACGTTGCCATCATCCGAAATTTCCGCTCCGTATCCTGGTACTCCCGGTTACCAGGCGTAACCAGTTCGCGTGCAGGTACATAAAGGCGCTGACCGCGCACATCTGGAACCGCTATTTTCCCCCCAAGCATTCGTCTTAAAGCAATGTTCCCCATTGTCAGAATAATTTTCGGTTCAATGTGCCGCAATTCGTCATCAAGAATCGGGGCGTGCGCATCAATCTCCTTCTGATTCGGCGTACGATTGTAACGCTTCAAAACGCGCTCCCCGGACTTCGCATCCACCTTGTAAACGTCTTTAAAAGGCCGACTTCGAACGGCGCTCGTTATATAAACGTCCTCACGCGTTAAGAAAGCTCTCTCAAGTGACTTCATTAGTTCAGCGCCCGCTCGGCCGCTAAACGGGATTGAATTATGAATTTCTGTTTCACCCGGCGCCTCCCCAATTAGCATCACTTGCGGTTTTTTGGGACCACGACCTTTTACAAAGCCTTCCAGCGCCAAGTGTTCACTCCGTTTTTTGACAAGTTGAACTAGAGTATCTGAAGTTTCAAAAAAAGCATCATTTGGCTGCATGTTATCCTTCCTTTGCATATATTGACAACAATATGTTAATTTGTAATAATATGATAAATGTATTAAATCATCAGAATAGCACCGTGACTAGCCTTCTGAATTAACCGTATCTTTTTATTTTACTGAATTCCCGTACGAATTACAAAAAGGGAGCTTTTTTTTATGTGGAATATGATTGACTCGTTATGGTCCAGTTTGGCACTTTTTTTATCCGCTCTATTTTTTCACGGTATGATTTTACGTTCACTTCGCGAAAGAAAACCAAATTGGTTTATTAATAATTGGCAACACCATATCATCCGTTATTTTATCGGCATGTATTATGGTGTTTTAGGTTTGTACTTTATTTTGCGTGGCTTGCCGGGTACAGATTACGGCGTTTATACCGACATGCTCGTCAACATTATCTTAATTTTAAACTTATTTTCAGGTGTAGGCCCCGCTACTATTGCAACTATCATCATCGCAGTAGGCAAACTCATGCTAGCCGCAGACACGAGCCTTCAACTTCTCTATCTTTTTTTTATTATCTCTTTCCATCTTATTTGTATTCAAGTAAACACTTTGAAAATCTCGCTTTTTCAAAAGTTCATTTTAAGCAAGCTGAGCATTACGCCCTTCATGCTTTTCTATCTCCATCTTAAAATGGCTATTCCCCTTCAAATGGAAGCTATTCCAAGGTGGCTCTTATTTTTTGGCATTTCTTTTTTCTGTAGCCTGCTATTATATCTGGCTGCCCACTTCATTGATTCCTCCAACAAACAAATTTTTGCCTTGCGCCAGTCAGCTATTTTAGATCCATTAACAAATCTCGCCAATTTTCGTCATTTTGACAATTGTTTAGGCGAACAATTTGCTGAGAGCAAGAAAAATCGCACACCGCTAAGCATTATTATTTTTGATATTGATTTTTTTAAGAATATCAATGATACATATGGACATCAAACGGGTAATGTTATTTTATCAAGCTTAAGTGGCGCCCTACAAAAAGTCCTTTTTCCTAAAGGGACACTCATCGCAAGAATTGGTGGCGAAGAATTTGCCATTTTATTACCAAATATTTCACGCACCGGTGCAAAGCTTTACGCCGAACAGCTTAGGGGGAAAATTGAGAAAACCGATTTCCCTTTTAATCGTGAAGATATCCACTTGACCATTTCTGTTGGCACTGCAACGATGGACGAACTTCACGATTTTGAAAGTGGTGCAGCCTTATTAAACACCGCTGATAAGGCGCTTTATATCGCAAAAGAAAATGGACGAAACCGTGTTCATGCAGCAGTTCATTTAACAGTTCCATTAAAGGAGTAATTTTTATGCCTACACAATTTGATGCCTATATTGATAGTATCTCGACATTTCTGGCCATTTTATTCATTCAAGGAATTGCCTTCCGCAAACTTCGCGAAATAAAACCCAATTGGTTTTTACATCGTAAAAGTCAGCTGCTTTTAAGTATTTCAATTGGTGTTTACTACGGCTTAGCTGGCATTTATTTTATTTTTCGCGGGGACCAAGACGCGGCGACAGTCGTTTATACAAACATGCGCATGAATATTTTACTCATCACTGCCATTTTCGGCGGCCGAATTCCTGTCACCATCGCCTATAGCTTCATGGTTATCGGCCACATTTGGATGGGGGAATCCACGCAAAATGAGCTTAAATTTATTCTGCTGCTAACAGGCTTTTATCTTATTTGCTTTATTGTCACCAAACTTAACATGAGCTATTTCAAAAAATATTTGATTGTCTTTTCCTGTGCCATTCCCGTTCTAGCTTACTACTACTTCACCGACTTTGGCAGCCACACCATTTTAACTGGAAGCGAAGCCTTACTTTACTACGCGCTTTTCATGCTAACGAGCGCACTCGTATTTGCCGCTTGTAACTATATTGATAAGAGCAATAAAATCATGTTTCAGCTTCGAAATTCTGCTATGACAGATATGCTAACCAATTTGCCTAATATCCGTTATTTTTTAGAAACATTTGAAAAAGCTTTTCTTCTTTCTTTGAAAAAAAAGAAACCGCTTAGTTTAATCGTCATTGACATAGATAATTTTAAAGAAATTAATGATGTCCATGGTCACCAGGCGGGCAATACGGTTTTATCCCAGTTTAGTGTGATTTTAAGCAATCATGTGCTGCCAAAAAGTGCGCTCATTTCCCGAATTGGTGGCGAAGAATTTTCCATTTTATTACCCAATGTGGCGCTTCCAGAAAGTCAGCAAATCGCCGAGATTATTCGGAGCCAAATTGAACGCACATCGTTTCCTTACAATCCAAAAAGCGGGCAAGTGACAATTTCTTTAGGCGTTTCCTGTCAGCAATTTCCTGATTCGAACTATAAAACGAAAGAAAGTTTGTTTGAGGCGGCCGACAAGGCGCTTTATCTTGCCAAACAAAGCGGACGGAATCAAGTTTTAACAAGCTTTTCAAAGGAGGGCTTGGAAGATGTTTAAAAAATTATTTTTACTGACGCTTATCGCATTTCTAGCCGGGTGCGCGCAAAGTCCGCCAAAAGAAACAACGCCGAAAAAGGCAAATGTGGAGAAACATGTGGCAACCAATTATTTGGCAGAAAACGGGTTAATTGCCGACTATAAAGTGTCTAAAAATGCCAATTATTTGTCGGAAAGTATCGGTTTATATATGCAGTATCTTGTTTTAAACAATGACAGCCAAACGTTTCATTCGCTTTTTACGGCGATGCAAAATGAACTGCTAACTGAACAAACATTTATTAAGTGGAAAATGGGAAATGGTATTACGACAAACGCGTTTATAGATGATATGCGCATTTATGAAGCTCTTCAGGCGGCAAGTGACCAATTTAATTACCCTCCGTACGCTGACTTCGCGAACAAAATCGCGGTGAGTTGGAAAAAATATGGTTTGGGGAACCAAACACCTCGTGATTTTTTCGATTTTAAAACAAAAGAAAAAGCAAAAACGCTTCATTTGAGTTATTATAATAGTACCGCGATGAAAGAAGCTGGGTTTGATAAGGCTGCCTTCAAGCCGCTAGAAAATGCGGTAGCTAGTCCGTTTTTTGATGAAATCTTTCAAGATGGGCGTTATGAAACGACTGGTAATGAAGTGAATATGATTGATCAAATGCTAATTGCGATTCAATATGTTACGCTAACTCATAAAAAAGAACCGCATTTTGATGCTTTTTTGCAAAGCGAATGGGAACAAAATAATCGAGTTTATGCACGTTTTTATCGGGATACGAAAGAACCTGTGGAAAGTATTGAATCGACGGCCGTTTATGCGATGCTTACGGAATACTACACGCAAACAAATCAACCAGATTTTTATCAAAAAGCAATGGATAAACTAAACGAGATGGATACGTCGAACGCTACTACGACACATTTCTTTGATTACATGCATAAAGAGTTAGCCTTGATAAAAAAGGACGTTAGTAGATGAATAAAAACCAAATTTTGGATATGATCGAATCCAATGAATTCCAAACGATTTATCAACCGATTGTGAACATTCAAGAAAATCATGTTTTTGGCTACGAATCCCTGACGCGCGTTCATAACGTACCGATTGGGGATTTTATTAAAGAATGCGAGAAAAACCGTTTGACCAGTCAATTTGAACTGCGCACGCTTAAAAATGGCATCGAGCACTTTAGTTGGCGCGAAAGCACACGACTTTTTTTAAATATTTCCTACGACACGTTTATCCACCACTACCAAGAATTGGAAGAACTACTTAAAGAAAGTGGCGAAATTACATTTGAATTTTTAGAAACATCTGTGATTGATGAATGCCAGTTGCTCGACTTGCACGTAAAAATGACCTCTCTGAAAAGACGTTTTGGCACGCAATTTGCGATTGATGACTATGGTTCAGGCTATGCAGACATCGCACGCGTTCTAAGGCACCCGACTGATTTTGTGAAAACGGACGCTGAACTGTTGAAAGACGTACAAAATCATCACGGGAAAAAATTAGTGCTCACCAACTTGCATCATTTTTTAGAAAAAAAGAAGAAAAAGATGGTTGTAGAAGGTGTTGAAAACAAGGAACAATTCCATTATTTGGTAGGTCTTGGGATTACGTACGCGCAAGGATTTTATTTTATCTGAAAAACGCGGTAAAATAGAACCAAAGATTGAAAAGGAGCCACTTTATGACGAAAAATAATATTTTAAGAAATCCGTTTTTAAACAAAGGAACTGCTTTTACATATGAGGAACGTGAAAAATATGAATTAGACGGCCTACTTCCGCCGCACGTGGAAACGCTAGATGAACAAATTGTACGCGTGAAGGCCATTTTTGACGCGCTTCCTGATGCCTTGCAAAAAAATTATTATTTGACGGACCTTTATAATAAAAATCGGACGCTTTATTTTGCGACAGTGCAAAAATATGTGACGGAACTGCTTCCAATTATTTACACGCCAACAATTGGTGATGCGGTGACCGAATACCACAAGCACTTTCAAAATACCGATGATGCGCTTTTTATCAATGCTTTCCGCCCAGAAATTTTACACAATAGCCTGAAAAACGCGTGCGGACAGCCTGAAAAAATTAAAATGATGGTCATTACAGATGGCGAAGGTGTTTTAGGCATCGGTGACTGGGGCGTAAACGGCGTTCAAATCGCGGTAGGAAAACTTGCGGTTTATACCGTTGCGGCTGGCCTTGACCCGTCTAGCTGCCTACCGGTCATCATTGATTTTGGCACGAACAATTTGGACTTGCGAAATGATCCGCTTTATCTCGGCGAGCGCAAGCCGCGCATGTCTAAAACTGAATATGACCATTTCATCGCGCAATTTATTTCCGCCGCAAAAGAAATTTTCAAAGAAGTCGTCTTTCATTTTGAGGACTTCGGTCGGGCCAATGCGAGCCGAATTTTAGATACCTACAAAGATGAAGTCTGCACCTTTAACGATGATATTCAAGGAACTGGCGCAATGGTTGTCGCGGCTGCACTTTCAACAACATGCGTATCCAAAATTCCGCTTGCGAAACAGCGGATTCTGATTTTTGGCGCAGGAACGGCGGGTATTGGTATTGCCACCGAGCTTTGTCATGAAATCATGCACAGTAGTGGAGTCACACGCCACGACGCTAAAAAGGCCTTTTATTTAGTCGATCGAAATGGTCTTGTGACAGATGACATGGCCGACTTAACAACTGGGCAGCGTTCTTTTGCGCGAGACCGGGCGGATTTTGAGAACATCGACACCACTTCGCTTTTAGAGCTTGTTAGACTGATCAAACCAACGATGCTTATCGGTTCAAGCGGTGTCCCTTCCGCCTTTTCAGAAGACGTGGTGCGTGAGATGGCCAGCTATACGATTCGTCCGGCCATCTTACCGCTGTCAAATCCTACAAAACTCGCTGAAGCAAAAGCTGCCGATTTAATCCAGTGGACAAATGGAAAAGCGCTCATTGTGACGGGCAGTCCGAGCGCGCCTGTTGAATTCGGCGGGCAAACGTTTGAAATTGGTCAAGCGAACAATGCGCTACTCTACCCGGGCCTTGGTCTTGGCGCCATCATTTCGCGCGCAGAAAAAATCACAAATGGCATGCTACGCGCAGCAGCAAAGGCTGTATCAGAACAAGTTGATGCCACTCATAAAGGCTCGGCACTTTTACCTCACATATCAAAACTCCTTCAAACGAGCGAAAAAGTCGCTTACGCCGTTTCTAAAGCAGCCATCAAAGATGGTGTCGCACGGATTAAAACGGTCGCAGAAGAGGACGTTCAAAACGCCATCTGGACGCCTGTTTATAAAGAGGTGTAGCCATGTTTCCACTAACGAAAATGCGCATCGAAAATCTGGTTGACTCAGGCACCGTGCCAGGAGCGAGTTTCCAGTTTTTGACGCAAGAAGCGACACAGTCCTTCACTCGCGGTTTAAAACAAATTAGCCCTTCAAAAAAACCGCTTCTTTCTTTTGAAAAAAACATTTACGATATTGCGTCACTCACGAAAGTTGTGGCGACGACTACGCGTGTGATGCAGCTTGTTGAGAGCGGAAAACTAGCTCTAACGGATTCGCTTGACACCTTTTTGCCGGACTATCACACGCCCGATTTGACACTACTCGACTGTTTGACGCACCGCACTGGGCTCCCAAAAAACATTCCCGGCTTCCCAATTGAAACGCCTAGCGACATCGACGCCTACATTAGCGCTGCCCGTCCAGTCGCAAAAAACCGCACCATCGTGGACTACTCCGATTTGAATTTCCTACTCCTCGGTAAAGTTATCGAAGTAGCTTGTGAAAAGCCGTTTGAAGCGCAAGTAACCGACGCCATTTTACGCCCGCTTCACATGGAAGACACAACATTCTTTACGGCTGACAAAGCCCATTCAGTCCCAACTGAAGTAACCGAAAAACGCGGCGTCATTTCAGGCACCGTCCATGACCATAAGGCTTTCATCGCAGGTGGTAACACCGGTCATGCAGGGCTTTTCTCAACATTAGATGACCTCAGACGTTTTGCATCGGCACTCCTTTTTGACGACGGCGCCCCGATTTTAACGCGCGAAAGCCTTGCCCGCATTCAAGAAAACTATACGCAAGATTTAAATCGTGACCGAGGCATTGGCTATGACTTAAAACCAAACGGCGACCATTACGCCCTTTACCATACTGGATTTACAGGCACCTTCATCGTCCTTGACATCGTACAAAAAAAAGGACTCATCGTCCTCACAAATCGCATTCATCCAAGCCGCAATAATTCCGCCTTTTTAGAAGAACGCGAACAAATTGTCACAACTTTCCTAAACGAAAAAGCAGAGTAGCCACCCTACTCTGCTTCATTATTAGACAAGTTCATTTTTCCTTGCCTCACTAGAAAATTTCGCCGCATATTCCCCCGCCGTATGCCCCGTCACAAGTGCACACGTAATATTATAACCACCCGTGTAGCCATTAATATCTAAAACTTCACCGCAGAAAAATAAGCCCGGCATCAGTTTCGACTGCATCTCTTTCGGCATGATTTCCTTCGTCTGCACGCCGCCACCCGTCACAAATGCTTTCTCAAAATCAAGCGTCCCGTCTACAGTAAAGACAAAACTTTTCAAAAGCTGCTCAAATGCCTCCCATTTTTTCGGACTCTCCTGCTTATAATGATTTTCCGGATTAATGCTCACTTTTTCCAAAAGAAAGAGCAATAATTTTTCTTGTATTAAAGGGGAAAGCGCGTTTTTAACAGCTTTTTTTGGATTTTCCTCTAACAGCTTAAAGACGTTCTGATGTACTTCTTCTAGCCCAAGGTCCGGAAACAAATCGAGTTCCATCGTCACAAGATCCTGCTTCCTAAGCGCCTGATTAACAAACATACTACACCGAAGTGCTGCTGGACCTGAAATGCCAAAATGCGTAAAAATCATATCCATACGGTGCGTCACCACAATTTTATTTTTCTTCCCTAAAACCGAAAGCGACACATCACGAAGCGAAATCCCTTGAAGTGCGCGCGACATAATGAACGGCTCTTGCGACGTAATCGGAACTTCTGTCGGATAAAGTTCCGTTATCGTATGCCCCGCGTCCTTTGCAAAACCATAGCCGTCCCCCGTTGAACCCGTACGCGGAACCGATTTCCCGCCAACCGCCACAATGACGCTATACGCTGTCTTCACCTGTCCGTCCAGAAGCTCGACACCCTTCACCTGCCCATTTTCATACAATACCTTTTTAACAGGCGTCTTCATAAACACCGTAACCCCAAGCTTCTCCATTCGACTTATCATCGCATCGGCGACCGACCGTGCACTATTTGACACCGGAAACATTCGCCCATGATCTTCCTCTTTTAAATGCACGCCAAGTTTTTCAAAGAACGCAATAATATCCTCGTTATCAAATTGGTGAAACGCGCTATACAAAAAACGGCCATTCCCTGGCACATGCCGAATGATTTCCTCTACAGGTAAACGATTGGTGACATTGCACCGACCGCCGCCCGATAAAATCAATTTGCGCCCAAGCTTCGGCCCCTTTTCAACGAGCAACACCTTTTTATTCTTCTCCGCCGCCTGAATAGCCGCCATTAAACCAGACGGGCCACCACCAATTACAATCACATCAAAATCCATATTTTCCCCTCATTTTATCCTTATTTCTCAAAATAAAACCTGAGAGCTGTTCTCAGGTTTTATAACTAATTTCGATTCATATTTGTAAAAATCAAGATAAGACGAAGCAACTCTAGAACAGCTACAGCCATTGCTGCAACGTAAGTCATAGCAGCTGCACTAAGCACTTTTTTCGCCTGTGGATTCTCTGAAGAGTCTAAGAAACCACCATCTTCAAGTTGTACAAGTGCACGTTTACTCGCATCAAATTCAACAGGTAAAGTAATGACTTGGAACAATACACCTACAGCCATTAAAACAATTCCGATTAACATAAGGCTTGGAATCGTTGCAAGCATCCCAATGATTAAAAACACCCACGAAATGTTTGAACTAAACATCGTTGCTGGCACTAATGCCGAACGGAAACGCATAAAAGCATAACCTTCTTTATCTTGAATCGCATGACCAACTTCGTGAGCGGCTACTGCTGCTGCCGCAATCGTTGCTTCATGATAGTTTGATTCTGAAAGGAATACTGCTTTTTTGCTTGGATCATAATGATCGCTCAAAACACCTTTTGTGGCGTGCACCGGCACATTAGAAAGACCGTTTCTATCTAAAATCATTCGTGCAACTTCAGCACCTGTTTGGCCACTTCTTACACGCACTTTTGAATACTGCGCATACGTGCTTTTAACACGAAATTGTGCCCAAAGTGGAATCGCTGCGACAATAAAAAAATAAATTATATAAGATCCTAATGACATTTAAATCATCTTCCTCCTAATACTAACTTTGATTAGTTTTAATTATAAAGTATCTTTGCGCGCTTCTCAATAGGTTTCACTCACTATGAGAAAATTCTAATCTTAAAATAATTCAAGTTTCAGACGATCTTCTTTTAACGTCTTCCGGTACACATAAATCAGAACAAAAATCGTGAGCCAGAATGTCGCATAACCAATATACGGTAAAAAGCGCTCTAAGCCCATATAAATTGGCATTTGCCCAAATAAGTAGTCAATCACATCGTTATGTAATACCCAAACGGCCGCAACCATAAAATGCCCAATGCGAAAGCGATAAAAAGGTGCATAAAGCATCGCTTGGATAGCCATAAAGCCATGGCTAATCATGAGCATAACACCCGTCCAAATAATCGTTTGTTGGTCAATCATTAAGAAAACATTCATGCCTACTGCCCATAAACCGTATTTCATCAAACTTACAAACGCCAGTGCTTCCATCAGTGGCCAATGTTTTTTAGCCAAAAAAGCCGCAATCACAAAAAAGAAAAACAAAACAGCAGTCGGGCTATCGGGAACAAACAGCCAAAATATCGGTCGTGTTATTTCTAGTTGCGGAATATACCAAATGTAGCCATAAATAGCACCTAACAAGTTCACAATCAAAAGCAACCGCAAAAACGTACGGTTTTGTAGTAACGCATACACAAACATTTTCCCCCAATCTCAAAAAAACACAAAACTAGGCATGTTTTTAAGTTAATGGGCGCAAAACGCTCGAACTTAAAAACTTGCCCAGTTTTTAGCCATATCTATTCTTTCATTTCCTTTAAAAATGCCGTAAGTTCTAAGAAACGTTCTTTATCACCCGCATCAATCGCACGGTCAATTTCCTTTTGAACCGATTCCATCATGAAACTACTGAGCGTACGATCTAAGAAGTCTGTCGCAAGCTGCTGTTCTTCTTCGCCAATTTGCAAGTCTTTATGTGGGTTATCTTCACGTACAAGCGCATATTCAGGAGAACTAAGCGCGTCGCTAAAATGAAGCACAATATATAATTCCTCGTCCCAATTTAAACGAATATCATGAAATGCTTTTTCCGGGTTACTCGTTGTTAGCTTTCCTTTAAAAAAGCGGAATGGTTCAAAGTCCACACCTTCAGCAGAAAGAACGAGCCCGCGATTGCAGCCTTCTAAGTCATCTACAAAATGCACATATTGTATAATTTGATCGTGACCCGCAATATAGTTTAACACCCACATTGCTTCCCGCATCTTCATTTGATGCGTATTTAAAAGCCAGCGAATAAAATCTTTCTTCTCATCTACAGAAATGGATGCCTTCATCACACTCACTCCTTCCGAAAGTTGATTAAAACTCAAGTAAATTTCGAATTTCCGCATCCTCAGGCTCAAAATTCAAGTAACGCTCGAAAATTTCGCGAGCTTTCTGAGTTTCTCCTTCTTCTCGCAGGAATAAACCATATTCCCGTAAAAAAGTCGGATTGTCTTCAAAATGAGGATAAGCTTTTTCAAAATTTTCTTTTGCTTTATTATATTGTTCCACGCCGCTGTATGCAACACTTAAGTCCCAAAAAATTTGCGGCTCCGTCACAAGCTCCTCAGAAAGTGCCTCTGTAACCTCAAGCAAACCTTCAAAATCTTCTTTTGCTAAAAGGAGTTTGTTTAGTTCTAAAATAGCCGCCGAGTACTCCTCATCCAACACAATTGCTTGCCTGAAAAACTCCTCTGCCGCATCTAGTTTCCCTAAACGGTCTGCCACTTTTCCAGCCTCGAAAAAAAGCTCTTTATTAAATTCATCATATTTCAAGCCCTCCGTAAGCGCCTGAAGTGCCTTCTCCTGTTCGCCGTTTTCCTGATAGCTTTTCGAAAGATACGGATAGAGCGTCGTGTACGCCGGGTCGTGTTCCTTCAAATGTTCAAACGCGTGAATCGCCTTCACATACTCCCTCGCCTGAAATGCCGTAAGCCCTAGCCCAAACAACGTATCCACCGATTCATGTTCTGAAAGTGCCTTTTCATAAAACGGCAACGCCTCTTCAAACGCCCCGCTCGCGCTATAAGCTTCGGCAATACGTTCATAAACGGAAATCGTACCTTGCGCAAGTTCCGTCACGCCTGTATCAAGCACCGCCTGATAATGCTGCACGGAAAGCGCAAATCTTCCTTGTGACAAATAATATTCCCCGAGTGCAAAATCAATAATCGCTTCATTTGGCGCTAATTTTTTTGCCTCAAGCAGTTTTTGCTCTGTCACTTCAAACAAGCCTTGCATTTGATACAAATCAGCCAAAACAAGCAAACTTTCAAGATAAGCTTCATCTTGTTTATTCACTTTTTCCAAATATTCCTGCGCTGTATCAATATCGTCTTTTTCAAGTGCCACTTCTGCCGCTCGAACAAGAAGTGCCCCTTCATCTTTATAATTCGCAAGCAAAAGCTCATATAAGTCCTCCGCTTCATCTAAAAAGCCCAAGCTAAACAATTGCTCAGCAAGAAAAAATTGCTCCTCGTCAGAACCGTTTTGAATTGCCAAATCAAAATATTTTTTAGCCAAAACCATATCTTCGTGCTCTAATGCATGTAACATCTTTTCAGCATTTTCCATAACGCACCCCCGTGTCCATTGAAATCATGGGTACTATTATATCACTAATTGCTACGATACGGAAGGTCATGCTCCAATTGGTCTTGTAAACATCTGCCAATATTTTATCGGTTTATTTAAGGTGTTGCTGTAGATATTTGTCGAAATAGCTCTTCTCTATTTTTCCGTACTACGTTTTTAAGTCTGACTCCTAATTCGTGAGAACCTGATAGTTACTCGAGGAAAAATATTTACTTCAACCTCACTACCAGATTTTTTTGTTCACATCCGAGCTCCTACTCACTTGACAAACTGCCTCTCATACCTAGCAACATACTGATTTTTATACTTTTGAACATAGCTAAAAAGATATGAGTATACTAATTTCTCTGTAGAGTTAGTTTTCTCATATCTTTTTCGGTAGTGCAACTTCTATACAGTGAATACAGTTAGTTTTTGTTAGCTATTGGCAACTTGATTATCAGTCTTGTGATTGAGTGCCTTTTTTGTTTTTTGATTATTCATATTCAATATAGATTTTACTCAAACGATTATTTTCTAAAAATGAAATAATCGTTTGAACTATTTCTTCTAGATCATCTTTCATTGAAATTTGATTAATTTTATTAATATCAAAACGTTTTAATTGATTAATAGTAAGAGAATTATCTTTTATCAACCATGGTGAATCATCATACCATCCTTCATGATTAAAATATTCCTTCACAATTCCCTCTTTTTCTACATTACAATCTAATAAGTTATCTAAAGTAGTCTCGAAATAGCCATTCCAAATTACAAGTTTATTATTATCAGCAACAAAGGTAAGCTCTGCTTCGCCCTCAAAACCTTCATAAAACCTACTATCAATCATTTTATTCATTCCTTCCAATGACCCTTATCTAAAATTTTTATTTGTTCTGGAGTAGCATTTCCTGCTTTTCTAGCATTTATAGCATCATACCATCTATATCCTTCTACCCATTCATTATCACCAACTTTAAAGAATGTTTGTGGCTTGTTTCCTCCATTCCCAGGTACTGTTCTTTGAACAACCCATGTATTACCTTGTTCTACAGGTGCTCCTGGAGTTCTTGTATGCCACCTTACTTCATACTTAAATTGACCATCATTCCACTTATAAGTAAGTTGTTCATAACCGGCATTCATAGTCTTGGCATTAATTTTTGCACTGTCAGGAATACCTACTGGTGCAGTCTGCTTATATTGATTAGCCATTCTAAATTTTTCTGCTTCGGACAAACTAGAAAGTTTAGGAATATTAGCCCCGCTAGCTTTCTCATACGTCATACTCCCCCGAATCGCCGCCGTACTCAAGCCCAACCCCATCACCACGTCCATCAAGCCACTTTCATCCAGCGTGCCTTTCACCGATTCCACATACGCGGATGCCCGAAGCGTGCCACCAGCCATACCGGTGTATTGCGTGCCGTCCATATAATAGGTGCCGGTTTTCCACGATTCAGTGATTTTTTTGTTTAAATCCTCATTCGTGATAATTTGGTAGTCACTTGGGTCTAAGTACTTTC